>CAYTFW010000035.1:0-39748 GCA_964437145.1 uncultured Rhizobiaceae bacterium | reverse complement strand
CGATCGGGGCGGCGGCGGCGGCCGCGGCGGCTATCCGCCGCGTGTCGGCGGTGGTTTCGACCGGGGTGGTCCCGGTGCTCCTCCGCCGTCGGATGATCGCCCTCGGCGCGACTTCGACCGCGATCGCCGGCGCCGCGACGACGACGGCGACGACGACAATTGATCGCCGCGCGTTCCCCGTGAACGCGCTATCCTGATCATCTCCTGGGAAAGCGCTGCTACCGCGCGGTGGCGGCGCTTTTCCTTGTCCGCTGTCCAGATTCTTGGGGGGGCGCGCGTGCGCAGCCACATCACACACCTCGAATGCGGCATGACCGGCGAGAAGCTGGCGATGGGCACGCTGCACAATCTCTCGCCCAAGGGCTACCCGATCGTCGTGCGCTACGATCTCGAGGCGGCGAAGAAGGCGGTCACCAAGGACGCGCTCAAGGACCGGGCGCAGGACATGTGGCGCTTTCGCGAGCTGCTGCCGGTGCGGGAGACCCACAACATCGTCACGCTGGGCGAGATGTGGACGCCGTTGGTGCCACTGCCGACGCTCGCCAAGCGGCTTGGCGGCGGCGAGATCCTGGTGAAGGACGAGGGCCGCCTGCCCACCGGCTCGTTCAAGACCCGCGGCCTGGCGATGGCCGTGAGCATGGCCAAGGAGCTGGGCGTCAAGAAGATCGCCATGCCGACCAACGGCAACGCCGGCGCGGCGCTCGCCGCCTACGCCACGCGCGCGGGCATCGAGAGCATCGTGCTCTGCCCCGACGACACGCCTGTCGTGAACATGGCCGAGACCGAGCTGCAAGGCGCGCGGCTCTACCGCGTCAACGGCCTGATCAACGACTGCGGCAAGATCGTCGGCACGGGCAAGGCCGAGGGCGGCTGGTTCGACTTCTCGACCTTGAAAGAGCCCTATCGCATCGAGGGCAAGAAGACGATGGGCCTGGAGCTCGCCGAGCAGCTCGGCTGGGACGTGCCCGACGTCATCCTCTATCCCACCGGCGGCGGCACCGGCCTGATCGGCATGTGGAAGGCTTTCAACGAGCTGGAGACGATGGGCTGGCTCAAGCGCAAGCCGCGCATGGTGGCGGTGCAGGCCACCGGCTGCATGCCGATCGTCAAGGCCTACGAAAGCAACGCGCGCCACGCCGAGCTGTTCCAGAACGCGCGCACCGTGGCCGCCGGCATCCGCGTACCGGTGGCGATCGGCGACTTCCTGATCCTCGACGCGGTGCGCGATTCCGGCGGCTTCGCCATCGCCGTCGACGACGAGGCGATCGAGCAGGCGCGGGTCGAGGTCGGCAAGACCGAGGGCCTGCTGCTCTGCCCCGAGGGCGCCGCGACCTACGCCGGATACCTGAAGGCGCTGGGCGACGGCCGTATCCGCAAGGACGAGCGCGTCATGCTGTTCAACTGCGCCACCGGGCTGAAGTATCCAATGCCCGAGCCGACCACGCGGCTGAACAAGGACGCGCCGATCGATTACGCGCGGTTGTGACGGCCGCCGCCGATCAGGCCCTGGCGAACCACGGGCTGAGGTTGCGACGGATGCGCTCCAACGTCGGCGCCGGCGACGCCGGCAGCGCGAAGGCGCGGCCGGTGATGGTCTCGTAGGCGCCGATATAAGCTGCGGCGGCGCCGAGGATGACCTCGGGCGGAATCGGCGGCACCGGCTCCTTGTACGGATCGCAGCGCGCCGCGACCCAGGCGCGCACGTAGTCCTTGTCGAAGCTGTCGGGGCGCTGGCCGGCGGCGAAGCGCTCGGGATAGGTGCCGGCGAACCAGTAGCGGCTGCTGTCGGGCGTGTGGATCTCGTCGGCGAGCACGATCGAGCCGTCCTCGGCGAAGCCGAACTCGTACTTGGTGTCGACGAGGATCAGGCCTCGCCGCGCCGCGATCTCGCGACCGCGCGCGAACAGCGCCAGCGCCAGTCGCGACGTCTCCTCCCACTGCGCGCGGCTCAGCAGCCCACGCCCGACGATCTCCGCTGGCGTCAGCGGCGCGTCGTGGTCGCCCTGATCGGCCTTGGTCGTGGGCGTGATGATCGTGCGCTCCAGCTTCTCGTTCTCGCGCAGCCCATCGGCGAAGCGCTCGCCGTACATCTCGCGCCGTCCCGCCTTGTACATCGACAGGACCGAGGTCGAGGTCGTGCCGGCGAGGTAGTCGCGCACCACGATCTCCACCGGCATGATGCGCAGGCGCCGGCAGCGCAGCACGTTGGGATCGGGATAGTCGACGACGTGGTTGGGGCAGATGTCGGCGGTGGCGTCGAACCAGAAGCGCGCCAGCTGCGTCAGCACCTCGCCCTTGAACGGCAGCGCCGTGAGGATCAGGTCGAAGGCGCTCAGCCGATCGGTAGCGACCAGCAGCCGCGTGCCGTCGGGCAGGTCGTAGTTGTCGCGCACCTTGCCGCGGTAGTGGCGCGGCAGCTCGGGAATCGTCGCGTCCGTCAGGACAAAGGGTAGGAACGGCGCGAGCAGGCTGGTATCCACGAAACGAGGCTTTCCTGTCGAGGGTCGCCCTCCCCTATCACGCGACCTTGAGATCGGCCACCTCGCCCGAGGTCAGCGCCACCAGCTCGGCTGTGGTCAGCCGAAACACCGCGACCGGCGTGCCGGCCGCCGCCCAGATCGGATCGAGCGCCAGAAGATCGGCGTCGATCAGCGTGCGGATCGCGCGCTCGTGCGCCACCGGCGGCACGCCGCCGATGACGAAACCGGTGACGGCGCGCACGTAATCGGCGTCGGGCCGCGCGATGCGCTCACCGACCAGCGCGGCCAGCTTCTTCTCATCGACGCGGTTGACGCCGCTGCCGATGACCATCAGCGGACCACCGCTATCGCGGCCGCGGAAGACCAGCGACTTGGCGATCTGGGCCACGCTGCAGCCGATCGCCGCGGCGGCCTCCGCCGAGGTCCGTGTGCTTTCTGTCATTTCCCTGACGCGGCCGGGCATCCCGCGGCCGGCCAGCCAGTTTTCCACCCGTTGCGCGCTTTCGCTCAGTGGCATCACTCTTGCCTTTGCCTCGGTCGCGGTTTGGCGGAACATACACGGCGAACGACCCGGAGGGTCATGCGGATGATGCGTCGTCAGATGATGCGCGCGGCGGCCGGCGCGGCGCTGGTTCCGCTCGCCACGCGCGAAGCGCTCGCCGGTCCGATGGACGTTGATCTCCGGCTGGTGCTGGCGGTCGACGTGTCGCGCAGCGTCGATGCCGAGGAGTACGAGCTGCAGAAGGACGGCTATGCGCGCGCCCTGACCGACCAGCGCATCGTCGACGCCATCACCTCGGGCCCGCTGCAACGTATCGGCCTGTGCTACGTGGAATGGGCCGGACCGCAAATGCAGCGCACGCCGATCGATTGGACCTTGGTCGATAGCAAGGCGGCCTGCGAGCGCGTCGCGGCCAGGATCTCGGGCCTGCCTTACGAGCCGCATAGCTGGACCGGCGTCGGCGCGGCGATGCGCTATGCCGCCGGCAAGTTCGAGAGCGGACCCTACCACTCCCGACGCATGGTGATCGACGTCTCGGGCGACGGCCGCAACAACAACGGGCCGCCGGCCGACATCGTGCGCGACGAGCTGGTGGCCAAGAACATCGTCATCAACGGCTTGCCGATCGTCAGCGACAAGCCGAATTTCGGCCGGCCACCGGAGCGCGACCTCGACCGCTGGTACGAGGAGAACGTCGTCGGCGGCCCGGGCTCCTTCATGATCGTGGCCAACGGCTTCGGCGATTTCGCTCGCGCCGTACGCAACAAGCTCAGCCGCGAGATCGCTTGACGGCTACACCAGGGACGCCGCCCGAGCGCATGCCGGGTTGGCGGGTGGCGTGGCCAGGATCCGCCGCAGCCGGGCGAGCGGGCGGTCGTCACGCATCAAGGCCACCGGCATGGTGAGGTGACCAACCTTGAGCTCGAAGACGTTCTCGGCCGGCAGATCCCAGGCGCGCGCGAGTTCGATGCCGGTGGCGAAGGGCAGCATCGTGTCGCCGCTGCCCAGCACCGAGACGATGCGCTCGGCCGGCAGCGCCGGCGCCCCGCCCGGATTCATCAGCCCTTCCCAGCGCAGCAGCTCCGGGCGCGACCAGCCGGCGGCGTCGAGCTCGGCGTTGAGCCCCAGCGCGCGCACCAACGTGCCATTGAACGTGACCTCCTCGATGCGGCCGGAATGGCTGATGAGCACGACCGCGTCGGGTCGCATGCCCTCGGGCCAGTCGCCGCAGCGAACGGCGGTCTGCTGCGCAACGAACGAGGTCAACGAGATCCCGGCCAACGCCACCGATCCGCCGAAGCGGCGGCGGCACCAGTCGATCAGGACCGCCGTCTCGAGCGTCTGGCCGACGATCAGGTCGATCGTGCCCAGCGGCGCGGTGGCGAAAAACGGCTCTCCGCCATAGACGCCGGTCGGGCAGCGCAGGCCATGGAATGGCGAGACGATCTCCACGACGCGGAAACCCAGGCGGGCGAGCAGATTGGCGCTGTCGATGGAGCGCCACAGCAGGTCGGTCTCGAGGCAGAGCCCGTTGCCGACGATCAGGGTGGGGACATGCGCGTCGGGTGACGGCTCGACGATGCGCGCATAGACCATGTCGGTACCCGGCATCGCCGCCAGCCGAGCGTGCGGCGATCGGTAGCGCAGCCAACGCTCGCGCAGCCCGGGGCCGGCGGCGGGATGCGACAGCGCCACATCGGGAAAGGTCGCGGGCACGCGATAGGCCACCGCCGGATCGTCGCGTACCGGACCGTAGGCCGCCTCCACCGCGTCGCGCGCGGCCACGTTCCAGCGCGCGATCGGCGGGCGGGCGGCGAAAAGCATGGGATAGAACAACGCGCGCGTGCCCAGATGCGCGGTCGCGCGGCGACGACGATCGTCGTCCAGCGCCGCCAGCGCCTCCGGCGTGATCGCCGCCTCGCCGAAGGCCGCTTGCTCCCACAGATCGCGGGCCGCGATCGCGCGCCGCCGTGTCGCGTCGTGGCGCTTGAGGATGGCCTCCAGATAGCGCGTCGACCAGCGGCCGTAGTCCGGCGCCGTGCCGCCAATCGCGGCGCCGAAGGCGTCGCTGGAACCATCGGCGATGTTGGCCGCCGCCCAGAGCCGCGACAGCGGGAAGTACCAGCGCTTCAGCGCCGCCAGCCCGACCGGATCTACCCAGGGGCGGGCGATCAGGTCACCCACCGGCGAATGGATCAGGCGATCGACCCACTTTCCGGGAAAACCTCCCGCGTCCAGTGTGATGGCCCCTGTCATCCGTGTCCTCCCGGCTGGCGATGGGGCCGCCCCTATACGCGGCCAAGATGACAGATCAGCTAGTGAGCCTATGCTCAATTACAAGGCCCGGGCTGCACGATTGTCGGTTTTCGCTTGGGCCTATCGTGCCGCTGCGGAAAGATGCGCCATCTCGTAGGAGGATGCGCACAGATGACCCGGCATGACTCGATCACCCAGGCCCGGATCGATCTGACTGCGGCGCTGCGCTGGGCGTCGCGGCACGGTTTCAGCGAAGGCATCTGCAACCATTTCAGCATGGTGGTGCCGGGCCACGACGACCGTTTCCTGATCAATCCACAGGGCCTGCATTGGTCGGAGATCACGCCCGCCGACATCGTGATGACCGACGCGACCGGGCGGATTATCGAAGGCCGTCATCCGGTCGAGCCCACCGCCTTCTACATCCATGGCCGCATCCATCTCGGCAATCCCACGGCCAAGGTCGTGCTGCATACCCACATGCCCTACGCCACGGCGTTGACTACGCTGCAAGACGGCAAGCTGGAGATGTGCACCCAGAACGCGTTCCGCTACTACCAGCGCATCGGCTACGATGAGGTCTATAATGGTCTGGTGCTCGACAACGAGGAAGGCGACCGGATTTGTCGCGCCATGGGCGACAAGCCGGTCATGTTCCTGCGCAACCACGGCGTCATCGTCGCCGGCAAGACGGTGGCCCAGGCCTACGACGATCTCTACTACCTGGAGCGCGCCGCCATGGTGCAAGTGATGGCGATGCAGACCGGCCGGCCGCTGGAGATCATTCCGACCCAGATCCTCGAACGCACGGCGCGCCAGATGGCGGGCGAGAGCCAGCAGATCAACTACCATTTCGCCGCGCTCAAGCGGCTGCTCGACCGCGATGAGCCGGGCTGGGATCGACTGACATGAAGACGCTCACCGCGCTCCTCCTCGCGACGCTGCTGCTCTGCGGAGCGTCGGCGCATGCGCAGTCGGGCGTGGGCAATTTCGAGGTCCGCACGACACGCGGCATTCCGGCGGGCAAGATCGCCGTCGACCTGTCGCCCGACAGCGAGCTGGGCCGCGACCTGCGCCGCCTGGTGATGGAGAAGCTGGCCAAGACCGGACACGAGGTCGGCTTCAGTGGCGGCCATATCCTGAAGCTGCAGGTCAATCTGCAGCGTGGGCTCCCGCCTGCCAGCGGCGGCCGCGGCGACGATGCGATCGACCGCCGCACCGGCATCGACGCCCAGCGACCCACGCCGCAGGGCCCGGCGCGCGCCTTCGAGCCGCCCCGCCCCGGCGGCAGCCGCAATGATCTGCTGTCGATCTCGATGACCATTCACGGCCTGCAATCGCGCGAGCTCCTGTGGTCGGCCAACGCCAGCTGCCGGGTCGGCGCCAACGACGCCTTCGGCGCCGGGCGCAACATGATCGACAACATCTTCGCGCAGCCCAACGCCAGCCGGAAGGGCGAGGCCGACTGCCCGATCTGATCCGTTCAATCGTTTTCGCCAGCGCCGCGCCTCCCATCGCCAGGGCGGCGGCGCTCGATTTCGCAATGAGGAGACGCACCGATGAGCCAGCAACCCCGCCTCGCCCCGCTCGATCTCGGCAAGCTCACGCCGGAGCAGAAGCAGGTCGCCGACGGCATCATCAAGGGTCCGCGTGGTGGCCTACGCGGTCCGTTCGAGCCCTGGCTGCGCAGCCCGGTGCTGGCCGATCGCGCCCAGAAGCTCGGCGAGTACTGCCGCTTCAACAACTCGCTGCCCAAGGATCTCAGCGAGCTCGCCATCCTGCTGGTCGGCCGCCGCTTCAAGGCGCAGTTCGAGTTCTACGCCCACGCGCGGCTGGCGAAGGAAGCGGGCCTCGCGCCGGAGATCATCGAGGCGGTGCGCACCCATCAGTCGCCGCCATTCAAGCGTGAGGTCGAGCGCGTGGTCTACGACTTCGTCAGCGAGTATCTCGCCACCAACCGCGTCTCCGATGTGAACTACAAGCGCGCGATCGACGCCTTCGGCGAGCAGGGCGTGGTCGACCTGGTGGGCGTCAGCGGCTACTACATGCTGGTGTCGATGACGCTCAACGTCTTCCAGATCAACGTTCCGCCCGGCGAGCCCGAGCCGCTGGCGTAAGCGTCTTCACGGCACCGCCGGCGTCCCGCCTGCGGTCCCAAAGATCACTCATCGAAGATCGCCACCGCCCGCGTCCAGCCGGCCGAGGCGCCGCGGATCTTGTGCGGGAAGCAGGCGATGGTGAAGCCGTCGCCCGGCAGCGCCTCGAGATTGTGCAGCTTCTCGAGGTGGCAGTAGCCGATGTGCCGGCCGGCCTTGTGGCCTTCCCAGATGATCGAGGGGTCCTTGGTCTCGGCGTATTTCTGCGCCGTGAAGTAAAATGGTGCGTCCCAGCTCCAGGCGTCCGTGCCGGTCAGGCGCACGCCCCGCTCCAGCAGGTACATGGTGGCGTCGTAGCCCATGCCGCAGCCGGAATTGACGTAGTCGTTGTTGCCGTAGCGTCCACCGGCGGCGGTATTGACGACGACGATCTCCAGCGGCCTGAGCTCGTGGCCGATGCGCTTGAGCTCGCCCTCGATGTCGGCGACCTGCAACACGTAGCCGTCGGGCTTGTGCCGGAAATCGAGCTTCACGCCGGGCTGGAAGCACCATTCCAGCGGCACCTCGTCGATGGTGATGGCCCGCTCGCCGCGGTTCATCGTCGGGTGGAAATGATAGGGCGCATCCAGGTGCGTGCCGTTGTGCGTGCTGAGCCTCACCGTCTCGACCGCCCATCCGGCGCCATCGGGCATGTCCTCGGGCTTCAGACCCGGGAAGAAGCCGGCGATCTGGCCGACCGTGTTCTCGTGCTTCATGTACTCGATCTTCGGCCCGAACGGCACTGGATCGGAGATCACGTCGTTCTCGAGATAGATCGATAGGTCGACGAAGCGACGCGGCATGGCGCTACCTTCCACGGAATCGATGGAGTCGATTGTAGCCTTACCTTCCCCCGAACAGGCAATGCCTTCGCAAACGGCCGTTTTGACCGGTTCTTACCTTTGCCCGAAGGGGGAAGGATCGACGCTCAGCGGGCGATGCGCTCGGCTGCGACATCGCCATCGCCCCTCCGGGCGAGGGAATGCGCCGCCAGATGGTCCGACACCGCCTGCAGTCCTGAAAGCGGCGTGTCGGCCTGGCAGACCGCGACGATCGCCGGCAGCACGTCGCGCTGCAGGTCGTGGCCCTCGACCAGCCAGCGCGCCATCCAGCGTTCGAGGTCCGCCGGTGGCCCACCCGGCCAGGACTTGCCCAGTTGGTACCGGATCGCCTTGCGCCAGCGCGACGACACCCTGACGCCGTTGGCATCGGCGGCGTGCGGTGCGTCGGGCCGGGACTGTGGCGGCGCCACCGGCTCGGCCCGCACCGGCTTGTGGGGATCGGCAGGGTAGCGATGCCGCGCGCGGCGGCCGACCCGCTGGACCTGCTCCCAGTGGATCACCGACAGGTAGTCCTGGCCCTCGACCGTGAAGACGCGCACCAGCCCGCGCGCCACCAGTTCCTCGATCAGGGCGCGAATTGCGGCTTCATCGATCGGATCACCGGGAAACACCTGCATGCGGATGGTGCGCGGTCGCAGGGGCTGCACGCCGTGATCGTCGGCGAAGTTCCACAGGCCGAGAAAA
Organism: uncultured Rhizobiaceae bacterium; assembly: GCA_964437145.1. Classification (GTDB taxonomy): domain Bacteria; phylum Pseudomonadota; class Alphaproteobacteria; order Reyranellales; family Reyranellaceae; genus JAFAZJ01. Next base: position 30,849 of record CAYTFW010000035.1, on the reverse strand, counting down.
AGCAGGCGGGCCATCGGCGCGCAGTCGATGACGGCCTCCCAAGTCCAGAAGTCGGTGGGCAGGGTGCGGTCGCGGGACATGCGGGGCTCCAATCGGAATGACAGGAGCAGGTGTACAGAAAAGAGTCGCCGTCTCCTATTTCCGCGGCTACGAGCGACCAATCGGAGCATCCGATGCTTGTGGCTCAGCGCTTTCGCTTATCGCTGCGGCCGTCGCGGGACGCCCGCGGCGCGCCCCCAACAAGACGACGGCATTCAAGGCGTTCGGGCCGGTCATGAGCGCCGCTGGAGCGGCGCGGCCCCAAGACAGCCAACAAACCGCGGGCGATAGCCCCACCCTCTCGAGGAAAGGCGATGGACAGCGCTACCGCTTGGGCTGCACCGAGCCGGTGGCGCGGGAGATGACGATGCGCTCGATCGCCTTGGCGAGCAGCTTGCCGATGCACTTCTGGCCGAAATCGTTCAGATGCAGGCCGTCCGTGGTCATGAAATCCGACCAGGTCATGTTGTCCTTGTCGTACCAGGACCGGGTGATGTTGAAGCGCTGGAACAGCCCGACGCCGTGCCGGCGCGCCGCCTCGCGCATCGCCGCGACATAGACCTCCTCGTCGGGCAGCGAAATCACCGCCGGCGCGTATTGCAGGTCCATCAGCACGACATCGGCGCCGCCGGCGCGCGCGCGCTCGATGGCGATATCCAGGCGGCGGGTGAAGCGCTCGACCGGGATGCGGCGCAGCGCGGCGTTGGTGCCGGCCTGGAAGATCACGAGGTCGGGCTTCTCCGCGATCACATCGCGTTCGATGCGATCGGCCATCGCGTCGGTGTCCTGGCCGCCGATGCCACGGTTGAAGACGACGATCTCGACGCCCTGGAGCGTCTCGCCCAGCCGCTTCATCACCTGGGCAGGGTAGGAGTTGCCGGGCGCCGCGCCATAACCCTGGGTCGAGGACGAACCGATAGCGACGATGCGCAGCTGCTTGCGCTCCGCCGCCGCCTTGCGCGTGGCGTCGAGGGTGATGCCGAGCTCCAGCATTGGACCGTCGGTCTTGCAGGCGGCCATGTTCCGGGCATGCGCGACACTCGTCGCGGCGAGCGACACCAGCAGAGCCATCGCCCCCAGGCGCAGCCATCCCCTGAACTCAGCCATCCGCCACTCCCGCCGTCAGGGCGACGCGCGGCGGCGGCGCCGATTCGCTTCGTCTGTACCAGTGCGCCGTATAGGCGAAGGCGATCATGATCAGGATGCCTACCACGCTGACGAGAACCTGGGACCAAATGGCGTTGCCATAGTACTCCGTCACCAGATGCGCGGTGAACGACAGCAAGGTACCGAGGCAAAACACCTGGAGGGAATGCTCTCCGCACCGCCGCAAGGGTTCGACAAACCGCCGACGCAACCACGCCGCGCCAACCGGCACGATTACTTGTACAACATATGCTAGGGCCAGAATATGTAATACGCGCAGCACATCCGCGTTGGTCTTGTCGATCGGATAGATCTGACGCCCCAGCCAATCCGGAACGAGCTGGGCCAAGAGCTTGAATCGCCATGACATTACGATGAATAGAGCGAACACAAGGTAGGCGACCGCGGCCGGCAGCAGCCAGCGGCGAAACGCCGCCAACCGCTCGCCCATCCGGCCCGCCGCAGCGAACGAGGCACCCAGGTAGAACACCAGTTGCCAGGCGAAGGGATTGAAGAACCAGACGTTGTCGCCGGGGCTCGCCGGCAGGTTCCAGCCGAAAATCAGACTGACGACGTAGAGAGCGAGCGAAGCCGCCAGCACCGCCCAGGGCGAGCGTCGCAGCGCCGGCAAGGCCAGCGGCAGGCTGGCCAGAAGCACGATATAGAGCGGCAGCACGTCGAGATTGATCGGCCGAAACTTCAGCAGCATCGCGTCGACGAAGGTGCGGAACGGCTCGTCCATCAGGCCGAGCAGGTTCATCTCGGCGATCAGCGCCTTCTTGTCGTGGGTCACGGCGAAATAGGCGATCTGGGCGACGAAGGCGACCAGCAGGACGATGTGCGCGACGTAGAGCTGCCACACGCGACGCACGATGCGCGCCGCCGCCAGCAGCCAGCCGCGTCGCGCCATGATCCCGCTATAGGCGATGACGGCGGTGTAGCCCGAGATGAAGACGAAGACCTCGGTGGCGTCACTGAAGCCGAAATTGCGCATCGTCAACCAGCTGACGATGTTGTCGGAGATGTGGTCGACGAAGATGAACCACAGCGCCAAGCCACGGAAGAAATCGAGGCGTACATCACGCACGCTTCCCTTTGCCGCCGTGCCGCTCGCGCCGCTCACATCAGGCTCCGCCTGGTCCTGTTCCGGAACTCGACCTTAGCGGCCCATGACGATCATCACCACCGCCACTATGGCCAGCCCCAGCCCGACGATCTGGGTCAGCCGCAACCGCTCGCCCAGCGTCGCCGCGGCCAGGAACACCGTGCTGGCGGGGTAGAGCGAGGTCAGCGTGGCGATGATCGCGAGATTGCCCTCGTGACTGGCCAGCAGATAGAGCGCGTTGGCGGCGCTGTCGCACAGACCGGAGAGCGCCGCCCATCGCCACAGCACGCCCACCGGCGCGGCGGCGCGACGCCAGCGCGGCAGCGTCGCCAAGGCGGCCAGCGCGAACAGCGCCGTCGACACGGCGCGCGCCGCCACCAGCGGCCACAGGCCAGAGGCCGGATCGGTGCGGCCCATGGTGACATAGAACACGCCGATGCCCAGCCCCGCGGCGGCGGCCAAAGCCATGGCGCCCAGGGCCCCGGTCGGCGACGCATCGGCACGATCCGGCTCGCGACTGATCAATGCCACGGCGAGCGCCGCCACGGCGATGCCCGAGGCCGCGAGCAAGCTGACCGTCAGGCCGACGACGGCGGCGAAGGCGATCGGCACCGCCAGGGCGCAGAGCGCCGTGATCGGCGCCACCACGCTCATGCGGCCGCTCGCCAGCGCCTTGTAGAGCAAGGTGATGCCGACCGCGGTCGACACGCCGCTGGCCGCGCCCCACCACAGATCGGTCGACCGAACCTGCTCGGCCGGCAGCAGCGGCGACAGCGCGGCGAGGCCGACCAGCCCGACCACCTGGCCAACACCGACCACGAACAGCACCGACACGCGACGCGCCGCGAGGCCGCCGACGAAGTCACCCGCGCCATAGATCGCGGCGGCGACCAAGGACAACACAATTGCCATCATGTGCTTGTCCTTTGCCCGACGCGCCGTGTGCCCACAAGCCACGCGTAGGATTCGCCCGCGACGGGTGCTCTAATCGCACGCGACATAGGGATCGTGGCGAATGCCTTTTGATCGATGGACACGCTGGTTCTCGGCATTGTTCGCCGTCGCCCTGACGGCGGCGGCGACGGCCACGCGCGCGCAGCAACCGCCGACACTCGACATCGGCCCGTCGATCGAGAAGGCGTACGGTTTCCTGCGCTGGCAGATGGATCGCCATCATGCGCCGATGAAGCTCGGCGCTGATCCGGAATTCGCCTCCTACCATCCCACCGGCAAGATGGGCGACCGCGCCGCCGTCGAGATCGAAACCACCGACACGCCCAATCCAGCGACCGGCAACGAAGGCGTGCGCATCCGGTTCACGCCGCGGAGAACGGCCGCCGGCTGGGCGGGCGTGGTCTTCCAGTACCCCGAGCTGAATTGGGGCGAACAACGCGGACGCGACCTGACGGGAGCCACGAAGATCACCTTCTGGGCCAGGGCCGACCAGCCGATGGATGTCGGATTTCGCGTCGGCGCCACCCGTTCAGGAGCCTTCCGGGACTCGATCTCGCCCATCGATCGCCGGGTGAGGCTGAACGAGCGATGGCAGGCGTTCACGATCGCGCTCGCCGACGCGCCACCTCGCGGCGCGGCGACGCCAAGACCTGATCTGTCGTCGATTCTGGGCGTCCTGTCGGTGACGGTGGACTTCGCGGCCAATCCTCATCCCGCCACGATCGAGATCAGCGATCTCGCCGCCGACATCTCCTTGCTCCACCAGCCGCGCTTCGTGCAGAGCTATGTCGCGGACAATTGCCGGCTCGGCGCGCCGCGAAACATAGCCCACGTGTACGACCAGGCGCTTACCCTGCTCGCTTTCCTCGCCCGCGGCACCGACGACGATCTCTACCGCGCCGAATTGATCGCGCGCGCGATGGTCATCGCCCAGGACAAGGACCGTACGTTCAAGGACGGTCGGCTGCGCAACGCTTACGCCAGCGGCGAGCTGATCGATCCGGCCTGCGACTGCACGCGCCTGCCGGGAGAGACGATCGCCGGCCGCCAACGGTTCATCGAGGACGAAGCGGCGGCGGGGACCGACACCGGCAACATGAGCTGGGCGGCCATCGCGCTGCTGCAGGTTCATCGCCGGCTCGGCGACAGAAGCGACGGGCGGTATCTCGCCGCAGCCACACGTCTGGCGCGCTGGGTCGTCTCGAACGCGCGTGTCGACGACGAGCTTGGCGGCTTCGGCGGCGGCTATGACGGGCACGAGCGCACGCGGGGCGATCCGGCCGGTCAGGTGAAGGCCGATTGGCGCAGCACCGAGCACAACATCGACGCCTACGCGATGTTCCGACATCTCGCGGCCGCGGTGGCCGACCGCTCGCTAGGCGAGCGCGATCACTGGCTGGCCCAGGCGCGGCACGCACGGGCTTTCGTTGATCGCATGCGCAGCGCTCCATCAGGGTCCTGGCACCTGTGGACCGGCAGTCAGCCCGGCGGCACGGCGATTAACCGCTCGCCGATACCGGTCGACATCCAGGCATGGGCCGTCCTGGGCATGGGCGCACCCCGGGACTTCGCCCCAGCGCTGGACTGGGCCAACGCCCAATGCCGAGCCCGCGACCCGGCCGATACGTTCGATTTCAACTGTCTCGACGGCGATGGCGCCTGGTGGGAGGGGACGGCCCAGATGGCCGCCGCCTTCAACGCACTCAGCCGCGCGGAGGCCATCCCACTGCTGCATCGCCTGCGACAGGCGCAGCGGGCGACCGGAAGGGCGGCCGGCGCCATGCCGGCCGCATCCAAGTGCGGCCTGACGACCGGCTTCAGCCGAACATGGCCGTCGACGGGCGAGACAAAGCCCTGGCTGTTCGCCAATAGCCCGCATATCGGCGCCACCGCCTGGTACTTGTTCGCGGCGCTGAACAAGAACCCGTACTATCTGGTGCCGATCCAGGACTGATGCGTCGCGGGTCGCCTCCATCTCTTGTCTCCGGCCGATAGACGCGGGAAGCTGCGCGGCATGTCGGGGGAGACGGACGGGTGGCGAGAGAACCACTGATCCTGGTGCCGGGTGTGTTGTGTGACGAGGATCTCTATCGAGATCAGATCCCGGCGCTTTCCGAACACACCGACGTCAGCATCACCATGGAACAGGTCAGGCACGACACGTTGCCGGACATCGCGCGCGCCATCCTCGACGCAGCGCCGGCGCGCTTCGCGCTGTGCGGCTTGTCGATGGGCGGCATCATCGCTTTCGAGATCATGCGCCAGCAGCCGGCGCGCGTGAGCCGCCTCGCGTTGCTCGACACCAACGCGCGCGATATCGCGGCCGACGAGCGCAAGGTGCGCGAAGGGCGCATGCGGCTGGTCGCCAACGGCCATGTCGATGTGATGGTCGGCCTGCAGCTCTCGCGCTTCATCCCGCTCACGCGGCTGGGTGACGATGACCTCGTCGATCGTGTGCTGAAAATGATCAGGCGCGTCGGCGCGGCGACCTATCTGCGCCAGGAACGCGCCTTGCTGCGGCGCATCGACAGCCGGCCGTCGCTTGGCGCCATCACCTGCCCCACGCTGGTGCTGTGTGGCCGCGAGGACACAGCCACGCCGCTCGCCATGTCGCGGGAGATCGCCGCGGCGATCCCCGGCGCCCGGCTCGAGATCGTCGAGGATTGTGGCCACTTGTCGACCATGGAGCGGCCGACCGCGGTCAACGCCGCCCTGCTGCGCTGGCTCGCCGTGTAACCGACGATGTCAAGGGGCGGGTGTCGCCCGAAAGGCCAACGACGCCGCCATTTCGCCCGATTCCCCGGCCAGTTTCGGTCTCCAAGCCGGCGCGTGGTGGAGGAAGCACGCGTCAGGCGACGGAACGGGAACAGTTACGGTGAACCACAGCACGCTGGTCAGGACGACGCTCACGGGAGTGCGGCCGTTGGGCGTTCGTGGCGAGCCGCTGCACCACGCGCAGGAACAGATCCGCGGCGCCATCCGACGCCGCCTCGGCCCGCGTCACGCCGCGCTGCTGGCGGAGCCGGTGCCGCACGATCTCGGCCGCGCCATCGACTGGTACACCGACGCGACCGGCGACGCTGTGCCGCTCAACGCCCTGCCCATCGAGCGCCAGCACAGCGTGCTCGACGAGGTCGAACGCCTGCGCAGCGACATCGAGGTGCTGGCCCAGCGTTTCGAAGCCGGCGACACCCAGGACGCGCGCCTGCTGGGCAAGGCCCTGCATCTCGCGATGCGGCGTCCGTCGAACGACTACCTCTTCCTGATCGGCGATCAGCCGGTGATCGTGTGCTGGGGCTACGAGCCCGAGGCGGCGGGCGCGGTGTTGCCGCCGCCGTCGCTGCCGGCGCCCGTCGCGCCGGCAGCGACGGCGGCGATGGCGCCAGCGGCGCCGCCACCGCGCATGGCGGCTGGCGCCGCCGTGCTGCCCGCCAGCGCCGCCTTTCCTTGGGCGCGCGCGCTGCTCGTCGGGCTGCTGGCCATCGCGCTGCTGCTGATCACGTCGTGGCTGCTGCGCGGCTGCACGCCCGTCGGCCCGGCGGTCAGCGTCTTCCGCGAGGCGCCGCGGCAGCAATCGACCCGCTCGCTGATACCGATCGCGCCCGATCAAACCGCGACATTGACCGACGAGCTGCGTGACCTGCAGGCGCGCGAGCGCAACCTCGATGTCGAGCTGGCCTCGCTGCGCGAGAGCGTGCGCCGCGCCGTCGAGCTTTGCCCACCGCCGGCTCCGCCTCCCGCGCCGCCCGAGCCCAAGACGCCGGCGGTCGCCAGCGTGCCGGCGCCGCCGCCCGCGACGGCGGCCTCGGCACCGCCGCCGGTGAAGGCCGCGACGGTCAAGCCGCCGGCGCCCAGGCCCGCCGACTGCCCGCCGCCGGCGGTCGCCGGCAAGCCGCGCACCGAGGTCATGGTCGTGCTCGACGGCTCCGACAGCATGAACCTGCCCAGCGGCTTCACCACGACGCAGGAAGAAGAAATGATGCGCCGCGCCCGCGCGGGCGATCGCGGCGCTATCATGGAACTGCGCGCCATGCTGCGCACGCCCGGCCAGAAGCGCATCGACGACGCCAAGCAGGCGGCGTCGCGTATCGTCCCGCGCCTGCCGGGTGACGTCGATGTCGGCTATATGGTGTTCGAGGATTGCCGCTCGGTGCAGGACCATGGCTTCTTCAGCGCCGGTCAGCGCGGTGAGCTGGTTGGCCGCATCCAGAGCACCGTCGCGCGCGGCGGCACGCCTCTGGCGCGCGCCGTGCAGCAGGCCGGCGACCGGCTGCGCTCGGACGACGGCGTGATCATCGTCTTCTCCGACGGCAAGGATTCGTGTGGCGGCAACGTCTGCGCGGTGGCGCAACACCTGCACGCGATGAAGCCAAAGGTTAAGATCCACGTGATCGATCTGGCCGGCGGCACCAGCGAGGCGACCTGCCTTGCCACCATCACCGGCGGGCGGGTCTATCCGGCGACCAGCGCGCAGGCCGTCACCGCGGCGCTGTCGCAGGCCACTGCCGGCGTGCAGGTGCCGGCGCATTGCCGCGCGCCGGCGCAGTGAGCTGGAGGGAGCGAGCATGGCATCCGGACCCTTCCTGATCGGCGCCGAGCTGTCGCGTTACGGCGCGCGTGGCGTCGCGGGCGAGCCGGTATGGCGGCGCGCCCAACAGTTGCGCGCCGCGGTCGAGGCGCGCTTGGGCGGCAGGCACGCCGATCTGTTCGCCATCCCGCAGGTCGACGAAATCGGCAACAAGATCGACTGGTACGCGCCCTTCGATGGCGTCGCGCGGAGCTGGAAGGACCTCTCGGACGCCGAGCGACGCGCGCTCGAGGGGCGCGTCAGCGAGCTCAAGCCCGAGCTGGAGCGACTGGTGGCGCGCCTCGACTCCGAAGGCCGCGGCGAGGGTGAGCGCGCCTTCGGCCGCTTGCTGCGCGAGGCGCTGGTGGCGCCGGGCAGCGAGACGCTGTACGCCGTCGGCGGTCGTCCGGTCTTCGCCTTCTGGGGCTTCACCGGCGAGGGCGACAGCGCGCGGTACTTCATGGGCATGCCGCCGCCGGCCTCGAGCCTGGTCGTTCCCGCCGCGGCCGCCGCGCCTCCACCGCCGCCGTCGCCAGCAGCGGAGCCGCCGCGCGAGGCCGCGCTGGCTAACACGGCGCCGGTCGCCGGGCCAGTTTGGTGGAAATGGATGCTGGTGGCGTCGTTCCTGCTGGTGGTGCTGGCGGTCGCCGCCTGGTACGTGCGCCCCTACCTGCCGCAATGGGCTTGGGATGGCCGCACCGGCCTGCCGACACCGGATCGTCCGGCCGCCGGCCCGACCACAACAGCGGCGGTCGACGATTCGGCGTTGCGCGCGCTCAAGGAGCGCGAGGCGCAGCTCGCCGCGGCGCTGGCCGGCCTGCGTGGCGAGTTCGCCGACAAGCGCCGGGCCTGCTCGCCGGGCGCCACAGGCCGCGTTGTTCCGGACACCGCGGTTCCCGGCACCCGGGCCGACGGCGACATCGTCGTCCTGCCCGACGGCAGGCGCGTGCGGCCAGACGGCGTCGTCGTCGACGCCGATGGCAAGCCGGTGCTCGGGCCCGATGGTCGCCCCGTCGTCGTCGATCGCGACCGGCCACGCACGGCGACGGCGCCGACCAAGCCGGACGCCCGTCCGCCCGCGGCGACACCCAGGACAGACACACCGAAGGTCGATACCACCAAGCCGCCCGCCGCCAAGCCGGATGTCGCGGCCAGGCCCGACACGACTAGGCCCGATACAACGCGGCCGCCAGCGGCCAGGCCCGATGTGGCCACAGGCAAGCCGCCGGCCGGTCCGGCGCGGCCACCGGGCACGGCCTCGACCGAGAAGCCGATCGAGCCGGTCAAGGTGCCGCCAGGCAAGGGCGTGGATTTCATGGAAGGCACCTGGCGCTCGAGCACCGACCTGACGACCGGCGGTGACGACGTCGTGCGCCCGCAATACACCTTCGACAAGGATGGCAAGGGCAAGACCCGCATTATCCAAAAGAACGGCGTGGTCTGCGAAGGGCCGGCCAGCGCCCAGCGTGACGATCAGGGCCGGCTGGTGATCCGCGAGAGCGAGCCGCTGAAATGCACCGACGGCACGTCCTACGCGCCCTCGACGGTGACCTGCCAGACCGATGCCGCGGGCCGCTCGACATGCAACGGCAGCAGCGAAGGCGGCCCGGGCTATGTCGTGACGCTGGGGCGCTAATGGGGGCCGCTAACGCGGGGTTGCTACCGGTTACACCGGGCCTCTAGACTGACTATATTGGCGATGCGCTCCTCTACAGCGCCCACATGTCCTGTTGCATGAGCGATCTCGCACCACTGCCCCGCTACCCCCAGCCGACCACGCTGATCGCCAAGAGCGGCGTGCAGTTTCTCGATTTCGGCCTCGAGCCATCTAAGCTGGTGGTGAAGGAGTGGCGCTTCCTCGACACCGGCCAGAAGAAGGGCGCCGACGATCTGGTGCAGTTCGAGTACGACGCCACGCGCGGCGTCTACGAGGTGGTCGAGAACGGCCGTCGCGTCGAGAAGCCGTCGAACCTCGATATCGGCATCAAGGACGCGCTGGTCCCCTTCATCGACAAGTGGGTGCCGGTGCCGTTCTTCCAGGTTCGCCCCGGCCGTACCTTCAAGGACGGCCCCGGCGATTGGGCGCGCGTGCGCGTGGTCGACCTCGAATTGCGCCACGGCGAGGGGTTCCGCGACGAGCACGGTTTCCGCTACCGCGTCGTGCTCGCCTTCGATACCGGCCTACTGCCCGAGACCGAGGGCCGCGCCTATCTGGCGCCCTCGGCCAAGGACGTGGCCGCCGGCGCGACCTTCATGCTGGCGCCGCGCCAGGCCGACAATCACTGGTTCCTGCGCCAGGACTGGCTGCGCCAGTGGATCGACGAGCTGTTCCGCGAGATCTATCCCAAGCTCACCGCCGAGCAGATCGAGACCGACGTCAAGCGCACGCCCGAGGAGCCGATGGGCCGCTATCTGGCCTTCGTCGGTCTGCTGCACGAATCGGGCATCCTGCCGCCGGTGAAGCTGGTCGGCGACGCCGAGCGGCCCGGCCGCGGCGCGATCGACGTCGACCTCGTGCTCGATGTCGGCAACTCGCGCACCTGCGGCATGTTGATCGAGTCGACGGGCGACGGGCCGGCCAACCTCAACGATTCCTACGAGCTGGCGCTGCGCGACCTGACGAATCCCGAGCGCGTCTACGCCAAGCCGTTCGAATCGCGCATGGAGTTCGCGCAGGCGACCTTCGGCAAGAACCACCTGTCGCGCCAGGGCGGGCGCACCGACGCCTTCATCTGGCCGACCTTGGCGCGCATCGGGCCGGAGGCGACGCGGCTGGCCTCGCGCCGGCGCGGCACCGAGGGCAACACCGGCATGTCCTCGCCCAAGCGCTATCTCTGGGACACCGATCCGCAGCGCCGCGAATGGCTGTTCAACAACTCGGCGTCGGGCGAGCCAACAGCGTCGGCGGCCAATAGCGGCCCGCTGGCGCAACTGGTCAACACGCGCGGCGAGGCGCTGCATCGCCTGCCGCCGGGCGACGAGGACGATCTGCCGGTCTTCGAGCCGCGCTACTCGCGATCCTCGATGATGACCTTCGCGCTGTGCGAGATCCTGCTGCAGGCGCTGGCGCAGATGAATTCGGCGGCGCAGCGCGGCCGGCGCACCCACGCCGAGGCGCCGCGCCGCCTGCGCCGCCTGGTGATGACGGTGCCGCCGGGCATGCCGCTGGCCGAGCGTCAGATCTTCAAGCGCCGCGCCGAGACGGCGCGCGACCTGGTGTGGAAGGTGCTGAACTGGCGCCTCGACGACCCCGAGGCGCCGGCGCCCGACGTCTTTCTCGAGTGGGACGAGGCCAGCTGCACCCAACTTGTCTACCTCTACACCGAGGTGGCGCGGAACTGGGGCGGCGACGCGCGCGCCTTCTTCGAGGCGCGCTCGCGCCGGCGCGGCGGCGACGAGCTCGGCCTGCGCGTGGCCAGCGTCGACATCGGCGGCGGCACCACCGACCTGATCATCAACACCTACACGATCGAGGGACGCGGCACCTCGGTGACCCTGCATCCCGAGCAGAACTTCCGCGAGGGTTTCAACAAGGCCGGCGACGACCTGTTGCTGCGCGTCATCCAGCAGCACGTGCTGCCGCCGATCGAGGCCGGCATGCACGCCGCCGGCGTCGCCAATCCCGACGACCTGCTGGCCGAGCTGCTCGGCGGCGATCGCGGCGGCGAGGATGTCGAGCAACGCAACCTGCGGCGCCAGTTCGCCCTGCAGATCGCCATGCCGATCGGCATCGCCATGCTGTCGGCGGCGGAAAGCTACGCGCCACTCGACGGCGTCGCCTCGTCGGAGGCGCGGCCCTTCGCCTCGTTCTTCGACGCCGCGAGCCAGCCTTCGCCTGAAGTGATCAACTTCATCAACGAGGCCGCCAAGCGCAGGGGCGCGCGCGATTTCAACCTGCGCCAGCTCAGCCTGCCGGTCGACATGGTGGGCATCGACGAGACCATCCAGGCCGAGCTGAAGAACGTGCTGACGCCGCTCTGCGAGCTGATCCACGTCTACGCCTGCGACGCGCTGCTGCTGACCGGACGGCCCTCGCGCCTGCCGGCGATCCGCACCCTGATCCTGAAGCTTCTGCCGCTGGCGCCCGATCGCGTCATCACGATGCACGACTACCGCGCCGGCGCCTGGTATCCGTTCCGCGATCCGCGCCTGCGCGTCGGCGACCCCAAGACGACGGTCGCGGTCGGCGCGATGATCTGCGCGCTGGGCCAGTCGCAGCTCTCCGGCTTCGCCTTCCGCAGCGACAAATTGGTAGCGCGTAGCACCGCGCGCTACATCGGCAAGATCGAGGGCGGCGGCCGCCTGCTGCGCGAGGATGTCTACTACCAGGACGTCAATCTCGACGATCCCGAGTACATCCTGCCCGAGGATCGCAGCATCCCCTTCCGCGGGCCGATGACCCTGGGCTTCCGCCAGGTCGATCTCGAGCGCTGGCCGACAACCCGGCTCTACGCGCTGGAGTACGCCAGCAAGCAGCATGGCGATCGGCTGTCGCGCCGCACGCCGCTGCAGATCGGGCTGCGCCGCGCGCGTCCCAGCGAGAAGGGCGGCGTCGACGTCGAGAACGTCGAGATCGTGCGCATCGTCGACGCGACCGACTCGCCGGTGGATCGCGCCGCGGTGGTCCTGCGTTTGCAGACGCTGGCGCACGCCGAGGGTTATTGGCTGGATACCGGCACGCTGAAGACGGTGTGAGGCGATGGAAGAGGTCGATCTCAAGCTGTCCCAATCCTGCGACTCCGCGGCCGACGCGGCGGCGCGCGCCATCGCGTGGATCCGCGATGTGGCGCCCGGCGCCGCCAGCATCGGCCAACAGGCCGGCTCGCTGATCTCCGAGATCCAGAAGGTGCGCAACCAGAGCCGCAAGCTGGCGCGCGCCGCGCGGCGCAAGATGTGCGTCGGCGTGTTCGGGCCCAGCCAGGCCGGCAAATCCTATCTCGTCTCGATCCTCGCCAGCCGCGAGGGACGGCCGCTGACGGCGCGTTTCGACGGCAAGGGCTACGACTTCCTGCGCGAGATCAATCCGCCGGGTGGCCGTGAATCGACCGGCCTGGTGACCCGCCTGACCACCGATCCGGGCGACGCCCCGCCGGGCTTCCCGGTCCAGCTCCGGCTGCTGACCCAGACCGACCTGGTGAAGATCCTCGCCAACTCGTTCTATCTCGACTTCGACCACGACAAGGCCGATTTCAGCCCGCCCGACGCCGAGGCGATCCGCAAGCGGCTCGCCGAGCTGCGGCCCAAGGCCAAGCCGGCGCCGGTCGACGCGCTGTCCGAGGACGACGTGCTCGACCTGATCGAGTATTTCGACTCCTACTTCAAGGGTAAGACCGCGGTCTTCCACGTCGACTTCTGGCGCGAGGCGATAGGTCTGGCGCCACGGTTGAGCGGCGGCGATCGCGCGCAGCTGTGGTCGTTGCTGTGGTACGACTTCGAGCCGTTCAACAAGCTCTTCGCCATCCTGTTCGACGGCTTGCGCAAGCTGGGCTTCGCCGACGAGGCGTTCTGCCCGATGAACGCGCTGCATCCGCGCGAGGACAGCATCATCGACGTGCTGATCCTCGATCGTCTGGGCACCGACAACGCCGACCTCCTGAAGGTGCGCCCGCGCCTGGCCGGCGGCGCCGACGCCGACTTGCCGCGCTCGCTGGTCTGCGCGCTCACCGCCGAGCTGCGCATCGCCATCGGCGAGAAGCCCTGGCCGTTCTTCGACCACACCGACCTGCTCGACTTCCCCGGCGCGCGCTCGCGCCTGAAGCTCGAGCAGCTCGAGGACGCCGGCAAGAACGCCGACGGCACGCGCGCCGCCAATCCGCTGCGCGAGCTCCTGCTGCGCGGCAAGGTCGCCTATCTCTTCCAGCGCTACTCGGCCGAGCGCGAGATCTCGGCCATCCTGCTGTGCATCCCCGACGGTGTGCAGGAAGTGCGCGACCTGTCGCCGATGATGGAGGGATGGGTCAACGCCACTTTCGGCGAGTTGCCGCCGACCCGCGCCAAGCAGCAATGCGGCCTGTTCCTGGTGCTGACCAAGATGGACCGCGAGTTCGAGCAGAAGGCGGGCGAGGTCGGCGACGATATCCGCATGCGCTGGACGGCGAGGCTCAACAACTCGCTGCTCAAGAATTTCCGCGGCGAGTGGCCGACCAACTGGGACGGCCGCCCGTTCCGCAACACGTTCTGGCTGCGCAATCCGACGGTGAAGGACGAGCGCCTGATGCGCTACGCACCCGACGGCCGCGAGGCCGGCGTCGCCGAGACGTTCACCGAACGCAGCGCCACGCTGCGCCAGTTCTTCCTCGAGAACGAGATCGTGGCACAGCACTTCATCGAGCCGGCGCGCGCCTGGGACGAGGCGTTCCGGCCCAACGATGGCGGCCTGACCTACATCGTCGAGAAGCTCACGCCGGTCTGCGATCCCGCCATCAAGCGCGCCCAGGTGCAGGGTCAGCTCGAGACCCAGGTCTCGCGCCTGGTCGATCGTCTGGTCGGCTTCCACAACGGCGACGACACCGGCGCGCGGCAGAAGAAGCAGGTGCTGGTGCAGCAGGTGCTGCGCGGCCTGGCGGGCTGCATCAAGGCGCAGCGCTTCGGCGAGCTGATCGACCGGCTGCAGATCGCCGAGGAGGATCTGCGCGGCATCTACTTCCGCGCCGCCACGGCCAAGGCGGACACCGCCAAGCCCGGCGCGCAGCGCGACGAGGCGGTGGGCGCCGCGGTCGATCTCGGCGACATCTTCAGCTCGGTGTTCGGCGACTCCAGCGCGATCAGCCGGCCGGTCACCGGCTCGCTGCGCGATCGCGCGCAGCATTTCGCCAACGACGCCATGCAGCATTGGCAGGAAGGCTTGCGCCGGCTGTCGGGCGACGAACGGGCCGCCTCGCAGTTCGGCATCGACCGGCAGCATTTCGGCTGGCTGGTCGACGAGTTGGTGGTCGGCGCCAACCGGCTCAAGGTCGCCGATCAGCTCGCGGGAAGAGTCCGCGCGGTCGAGAACAACGCCAACGCCAAATGGGAGGACGTGGCCGAGCGCCAGGTCCAGGCCACCGCCACCATGATCAACCGCTTCGTCGACTGGCTGGGCTTCGACGCCGTGCCGCGCGATCAACGGCCGGGTCTGCCGCCGCAGGCGCCGGTCCGGCGTGTCTTCGACCTCGCCGCGCCGATGAACGGCGCGGCGCCGCAGCTGCGCGAGGAACCGCTGCCGATCTACAACACCTTCTGCGCCGACTGGATGCGCGCCTTCCTTCAGCTGGCGCTCGACAATGTCGGCTACGAGGGTGGCCGCGACATCACACCGGAGCAGAACGACCGACTGGGCATCATCCTCAAGCAGGCAGAACTGGCCCGGCAACCGGTGTAGGATACGGCAACAATTCCCGCCGGCGGCGACCAAATTGGCGCCGCAATCCTGCACGTATAGAGTTGAGCGATGCGCGCCGAGGTGTTTCCCAAGCCCGAGCTGCCCGGCCACGCCGTGCTGCGGCTGTACGGCACCGATGCCTCACCCGAGGGCATGACCCTGCTGATCGAGAGACGGCAGGGCCCCGACCGATTCCTGTCGGAAAGCGGCTGGCAGCGCACCGAGAGCTGGCTCGAGCCGCAGCGCATCGACGCCTTCAACGGCGGGCTCGACCTGCATGTCGGGCCGCGCGTCTGCGATCTCGTCGCCGGCATGACGGTGCGCCTGGCGATCCGCGAGCCGGATGTCGGCATGGTCGACACGACGGTGGCGGCCTGGCCGGCGATGCAGACCTCCGGCGCGCACGACCCCGACCGCCAGACCTCGGAAGACGTCGCCGGCCGTACCGACAAGGACATGCGCCAGGCCCGACCGCGCGACGACCAAGCCACGGTGATGGCGGCGCGTCCGGTGCAGCCCGAGCCGGAGCCGGAACCCGAACCCTTTATCGAGCCGACCCTGCCGGCCGCCTTTCCATCGCCGCCACCATCGGCGCCCGAGCCGATCGAACGGCCCTCGGTGCTGAGCCAGCGCGAGACGCCGAAATCGAACCTGCCGCTGATCCTTGGCCTGGTCTTCGGCCTGGTGTTCCTGATCGCGGCCGCCGGTGGCGCCTATTGGTGGTTCATCCTGCGCGACAAGGACACGACGGTCGTCGACAAGCCCAAGCCGATCGCCGACAAGCCCAAACAACCCGACGACAAATCCAAGCAGCCGGACGTCACCCAGGACAAGCCGGATTACGCGACGCCGGTCCGCAAGCAGGTCGACGACTTTCTTGCCACCAATCCGACGCCGGAGCAGATGGTCGAGCGCGGCAAGCGCTTTGTCCGGGTCGGGCAAATCGAAGGTGCCTTCCTGGTCTGGCGTGCGGCGGCCGATCAGGGGTATCCACCGGCGGCGTTCGAGCTTGCGACCCTCTTCGACCCGATCAATCCGATCCCGAACTCGCCGTTCACGCTCAAAGCGGAACGCGCGGCGGGCCTCTACGAGACCGCCGCCAAGGCCGGCATCGTGCCGGCCATGACGCGGCTGGGCATCCTCTATGCCAAGGGCGCCGACGGTTTCCCGGCCGACAAGGCCAAGGCGCGCGACTGGCTGAAGCAGGCCGCCGACAAGGGCGATGCCGACGCCAAGAAGGCGCTCGACGCGCTGTAACAGGAGTATCCAGGCAATGGACGCACTCGCCCGGATCGCCGTCGCCGCCGTCGTGGCCATCGCCACGATGTGGACGACGATCGAGTCCGTCAGCGCGCAAAGCGGCACGCGCGCGCCGCTGCTGATGGAGAAGAAGAAGACCCTGTTCCAGCGGGTGCTGACGCGGCCCGAGGCGAAGCTGCACGACAAGCCGGGCGGCACGCCGGGCGCGGCGGTGCCGGCGATGAGCGCGCTCTACGTCTACGACCGCAAGAGCGACGCCGCGGGCGAATGGCTCGAGGTCGGCCCGGGCAGCGACGGCAAGACCACCGGCTGGCTGAAGGCGATCGACACGGTGCCGTGGAAGCAGACCCTGACGCTCGCCTTCACCAACCCGGCGAACCGCGAGCGCACGTTGTTCTTCAAGGAAAAGGCCGAGCTGCAGAAGCTGCTCGAATCGGAGCAGCGCGCCCAGCAGGCCGCGGCGCTGCGCCAGCGCATCGTCGATCTCGGCCAGCTGCCGCCCGACTTTCCGGTGATCTCGATCGAGCCGTCGACCCATATCGACATCGCCAAGCAGTTCTATCTGCTGCCCATCCTCGAGGCGAGCGAGGCCTATCTGTCGAACAACATCAAGGCGCGCATGCTGCGCGTCGCCTCGCTTTCGCTGAAGGACGAGGCCGATGATCCACTGCGGCCCAAGGTGCGGAAGAATCTCTACGACTCGCTGAAGAACTTCCGGCTCGGCGTGGTCTTCGTCGTCGACACCACGACCTCGATGGGTCCTTATCTCGACCGCGCGCGCGAGGCGGCGAAAAAATTCTACGACTCGATCGAGCGCGCCGGGCTGAAGGCCAATTACGGCCTCGTCGCCTACCGCAACAGCACCGAGAAGACACCGGGCCTGGAGTACCTCACCAAGATCTTCGTGCAGCCCAAGGAGGCGCCGGACGCCGCGACCTTCACGGCCAAGCTCAAGGAGCTGAAGGCGACGACGGTGTCGAGTCACAGCTTCGCCGAGGATTCGATCGCGGGCCTCAAGGCGGCGATCGACGAGATCGACTGGTCGCCTTTCGACGGCCGCATCGTCATCCTGATCACCGACGCCGGCGCGCTGCGCAGCAACGATCCGGCCTCGTCGACCGGCCTCGACGTCGATCGAATCCGCGATCTCGCCGACACCAAGAAGATCCACATCATGGCCGTGCATCTGAAGACGCCGGCCGGCCGCACCGATCACGCCCCGGCGGAGAAGGACTATACCGGCCTGACGCAGGGCAAGAACCTGCCGCGCGCGCTGTACTACGGCATCGACGCTGGCGACATCGCCGAGTTCGGCCGCGGCGTCGACGGCGTGGCCGACGGCGCGACCACCCTGCTGAAGGCCTTCGCCGCCGGACAGGCGCCGCCGCCGCCTCCCCCGCCGCCACCGCGCGCCGGCACCGGCGCGCGCATCCAGCGCGACTTCCAGATCATCGGCAACGCCATGGCGCTGGCCTATCTCGGCTCGCAGCAGGGCACACAGGCGCCACGCATGTTCGAGGCCTGGGTGGGCGATCGCGACACCGCGACGCCGACCTCCACCGTTTTCGACGTCCGCTTGCTGCTGACGCGCAACCAGCTCTCCGACCTGCAGGAGACGCTCAAGCGCATCATCGCCTCGGGACGGCGCAGCCAGATCCGCCCGCAGGGCTTCTTCGACGAGCTGCGCAGCGCCGCCGCCGCGATGAGCCGCGATCCGGCGCGCATCGGCCGACGCGACACCGCGCGCCTCGGCGAGATCGGCCTGATGGGCGAGTACCTCGACGACCTGCCCTATCGCTCCGAGCTGATGGGCTTGGACCAGGATACCTGGTCGAGCTGGAGCGTGGCGCAGCAGGAGGACCTGCTCGACCGGCTGGAGGCCAAGATCAAGCTCTACCAGCGTTTCCACAACGAGGCCTCGCTGTGGATCCAGCTCGGCGGCCCCGGCGCGCGGCCGGGCGATGCGGTCTACCCGGTGCCGCTCGATACGCTGCCGTGAGTTTTCATCGTCATCCTTCCCTTCCCCCGGAGGGGGAAGGGGCTTCGTAGCGCGAGCATGACTCCCGACAGTGGCGCCGACACACCGGTCGTCGCGCTGAGCGACTTGACCAAGCGACGCACCGCGTCCGGCGCCACCTTCGAGCTATCGGTTCCCGCGCTCACCGTGCCGCGCGGCGGCTGTCTCGCGTTGTGCGGCGAGAGCGGCAGCGGCAAGAGCACGCTGCTCGACATCCTCGCGCTCGCCTCGCGGCCCGACTCGGTGACGTCCTTCTCGCTCCACGCCCAGGCCAGGCTGCGCAGCGACATCGCCGCGCTGTGGGCGCACGGCGGGACCGATTCGCTGGCGCCACTGCGCGCGCGCCATCTCGGCTACGTACCGCAGACCGGTGGCCTGTTCGCCTTCCTGCGGGTGCGCGACAACATCGCCTTGCCGCGTCGCCTGTTGGGCTTGCCCGACGACGGCACGGTCGAGCACCTCGCCGAACGCCTCGGCGTAGCCGACCAGCTGCGCAAGAAGCCCTCGGCCCTGTCGGTGGGCCAGCGCCAGCGCGTGGCGATCGCGCGCGCATTGGCGCATGGCCCGGCCCTGGTGCTGGCCGACGAGCCCACGGCCTCCGTCGATCCCGCCACCGCCGAAACCGTGATGGCGCTGCTGCTGGAGCAAGCGGCGCAGAACGGTGCCGCCGTCGTGGTCGCCTCGCATGACTGGGCGCGTCTCCAGCAGCTCGGCCTGCCGCGCCTGCATCCACGCATCGAGCGGCATGCCGAGGGCGAAACCACGATCGTGCGCTCGATCTTCGACGAGGTGCGGCAGTGAGCGCGCAGCCCCGGCGCGTGCGCGACATGCGCCGCATCTTCGGGCTGGCGCTGGCCGACGCCGCGCATGAATGGCGCTCGACGCTGTGCCTGGTGCTGGCGCTGGCCGCCGTGCTGGCGCCGTTGCTGATCCTCTTCGGCCTGCGCTACGGCGTGGTGCAGACACTCGCCGACCGTTTGACGCGCGATCCACGCAACCTCGAGATCGTGCCGATCGGCGCCGGACGCTTCGACCAGGCGTTCTTCGACAAGGTCGCGCGCTGGCCCGACGTGGCCTTCCTGATCCCCAAGACGCGCTCGATCTCGGCCACCATCGACATCTTCCGCGAGGGCGGCTCGCCCGTGGCGGCGGAGATGATCCCCACGGCGTCGGGCGATCCCCTGCTGGCTGGAGTCCGCCTGCCGGCCTCGCCCTTCCAGGTCGTGCTGTCGGCCGACGCGGCGCGCAAGCTGGGCAATCTCCAGGCCGGCCAGACCATCAACGGCGTGGTCGGCCGCACCATCGACGGCCGCCCCGAGAATGTGCGGCTGAAGCTCGAGGTCGTCGCCGTGCTGCCGGACACGGCGCTCAGCGGCGAGGCGGTCTTCCTGCCGCTGCCGACACTGGCCGATACCGAGTCGTTCCGCGAGGGCTTCGCCGTGGCGGCGTTCAACGCCGACGGCCCGCCGCGACCGTCCGACCCGCGCCTCTATGCCGGCTTCCGCCTCTATGGGCGCACCATCTACGACATCCCGGTGCTGCGCGACCGGCTGCTGGCCGAACGCATCGAGACTTTCACGCGCGCCGCCGAGGTCGAGCAGATCCAGTCGCTCGACCGCAACCTCGGCATCCTGTTCTGGCTGGTGGCCGGGATTGGCGCCGCCGGCTTCCTGCTGTCGCTGGGCGTCAGCCTGTGGGGGGCGGTCGAACGCAAGCGTCGCGATCTCGCGCTCTTGCGCCTGCTGGGCTTCCGCGCCCGCGCCACGGTGCTGTTTCCGGTCACCCAGGCGGCGCTTGTCGCCTGCCTCGGCGTCGCGCTCGGCTGGGCGGCGCAGGCCGGGGCGGCGGTCGTGCTAGATCGCACCTTCGCCGCCAGTGTCGGTACCGGCGAGGCAGTCTCGCGCCTGCTGCCGATACATCTCGCCTCAGCCGCCGGCACGACCCTGCTCTGCGCCCTGCTCGCCGCCGCCATCGCCAGCGCGCGGGCGGCCCGCATCGATCCGTCCGAAGGTCTGCGCGAGTTGTAGGCGTTCTCTGTCATTCCGAGCGTAGCGAGGAATCTAGGCGTTTCCCTGGATTCCTCGCTACGCTCGGAATGACAGTTGATCCTTATCGCGCGTTGCCCCAGGCGGCCAGCAGATCGGGCCGCGCGGCGTCCGCGCCCGACGGCAGACGCGCCGTCTTGTCAGCGAGCCAGGCCAGCACATCGGCCTGCGGCTTGGCCGCGTCCAGATCGCGCAGCAGCATGTGATAGCCCTTGGGATAGACGGCGATGCGCGAATCCGGCCGCACCGGCATCTGCCCGATCGCCGCGCGCATCGGGCCCTCCGGCACCAGTCGGTCGTTGGCGCCATACAGCAGCAGGTAGGGCACATCGATCGCAGCCGTCGCCGCCTTGGCGCGGTCCATCAGGTCGAGCAGGCCCCAGGCCATGTCGAGCCGATGCTGACGCAACACCTTGGGATCGTTGGCGTACCGCCGCAGCATCTCCTTGTTGCTGGAGGGCTGGAAGTCGATCGATGTCGGGCCGGTCGGCAGCCACGGAATCGTGTGCGCGAAGAACCAGGCGCCGGTGCGGGCGACGGCGCCGATCGTGTCGCGCGAGCGCACCGCCGGCCCGATCAGGATGGCGCCGGCCAGCCTCGGCGCCTCGCTCCTGGTTCCGCCTCGTTCGCCCAACAGCGCCATCGCCACGGCGCCGCCCATGCTCTCGCCCATCAGGTACAGGGGCACGTCGGGATGGCGCGCCGCGATCAGCGTCAGCGCCGTGCGCGCATCCTCGATCAGGGTGTCGGTCGTGGCCCAGCGGCCACGATTGGGGCCGTCGCCGAAGCCGCGTTGATCATAGGCGTAAGTCGTCACGCCCGCCTCGGTCCAGCTCCTGCCCGGCTCGTCGAAGGCGTTGGAGTAGTCGCCGAAGCCGTGCAGGCCGAGGATCACCGCGCGCGGCTTGCCGTCCTTGGCCGGCCACGCGCGCAGCGGCAGGCTCGCACCATCGGCGGCGATGATGCGCGCATCCTGAAGGCTGGGCGTGGTGGTCGCGGGGCCTGCCGGGATCTCGAGCGGCGCGCACGCCGCGGCAGATAGGACGCAAAGCAGCGCGACAGTCCCGCGCTTGATCGGCGGGCGGCCCCGTCTATGATCCGCGCGAACGCGAACAAGGATCGAGGCGATGGCGGCGCAGGCGGTTGAGATCATCGAGGTGGAGACTGACCGGGTCGGCTGCGATGGCGGTGGCGGGGCACTGGGCCACCCCAAGGTGTACCTCAATTTGGGCAAGGATGGGCATGTCGACTGCCCTTATTGCGGCCGCCGCTACGTTCTGAAGGCCGACGCCAAGAGCGCGGAGCACCATTGATGCGTACCCTGGGCGGCGGCATGTACTACACCGACCTCAAGGTCGGTGAGCGTTTCCAGACCATCGGCCGCACGATCTTCGAGGCCGACCTGATCAACTTCATCACCTGCACCGGGCTGCAGGAGGGGCTGTTCAACAGCCTGGAGTACATCGAGAAGCACTCGCCCACCGGCAAGCGGCTGGTACCGGGCGCGCTGGTCTACAGCTTCGCCGAGGGGCTGCTGGTGCCGGTGACCATCCAGGGCACCGGCATGGCCTTCCTCGGCATGACGCTCGACATCAAGGCACCGACCTTCGTCAACGATACCATCCATGTCGAGTGCGAGGTCACCGAGGTGCGGCCGACCTCGAAGGATCCAACGCGCGGGCTGGTGCGCACCATGAATCTGGTGAAGAACCAGCGCGGCGAGACGGTGCTGACCTACGACCCGCTGCGCATGATGCGCGGCCGGCCCTGACGGGAGGCGACGATGGCCAAGGTCCTGGTCGAGCGCTCGGGCACGACCACCATCGTCACCATCAACCGCTTCGCCGAGGCGCGTAACGCGGTCGATCCCGAGACCGCGACCCTGCTGCGCGAGGCCTTCCTGGCCTTCGACGCCGACGAGAGCCAGTCGGTGGCGATCCTCACCGGCGCCGGCGGCGCTTTCTGCGCCGGCTACGATCTGAAGAGCGCGGCCCAAGGCAGCGGGTTGCGCTACGAGCCGGAAGGCGTCGGCCCGATGGGGCCGTCGCGCCTGCTGTTGGGCAAGCCGGTGATCGCCGCGGTTGAAGGCCACGCGGTGGCCGGCGGGCTCGAGCTCGCGCTGTGGTGCGACATGCGCGTGGCCTCGGCGACGGCGAAGCTCGGCGTGTTCTGCCGACGCTGGGGCGTGCCACTGGTCGATGGCGGCACCGTGCGCCTGCCGCGCCTGATCGGCCAAAGCCGCGCGCTCGACATGATCCTCACCGGCCGCGAAGTTGGCGCCGAAGAGGCGCTGGCCTGGGGCCTCGCCAATCGACTCGTGCCGGCGGGCCAGGCGCTGCCCGAGGCGCTGACCTTGGCCGAGCAGCTCGCGAAGTTCCCGCAGGTCTGCATGCGCAGCGACCGGCTGTCGACCTATGAGCAGTGGAACCTCGACATCGTCGAGGCGTTGAAGAACGAAGGCCGCCGCGGCGTGCCGGCGATCATGAACGAGACCCGCGCCGGCGCGTCGCGCTTCGCCTCGGGCAAGGGCCGCGGCGGCAGCTTCCAGGATCTATGAGATGATCAGCGACAAAGACGTTCAACGGTACCAGGAAGACGGCGCGATCTGCCTGCGCGGCCTGTTCTCCATGGACTGGATCGAGCGCCTGCGCCGCGCCATCGACGACGACATGGCGGCACCAGGACCGATGAAGCGCATCAACACGCCGGAGGGCAAGCCCGGCCTGTTCTTCGTCGACTTCCAGCTTTGGCAGCGCCACGCCGATTGCCGCGCCTTCGTCTACGACTCGCCCGCCGCGGCGATCGCCGCGCGGCTGATGGGCTCGCGCGAGGTCGTCTACTATCACGACCATCTGCTGGTGAAGGAACCGGGCACCGCCGAGCGCACGCCCTGGCATCACGACCAGCCCTACTATCCCATCGATGGCATGCAGATCGTCTCGCTGTGGCTGCCGCTCGATCCCGTCGCGCGCGACACCTGCGTCGAATACGTGCGCGGCTCGCATCGCTGGGGCCGCTGGTTCCAACCGAAGTTCTTCCGCCAGGGTGGCGTCAACCTGCAGGTCGAGGATCCGCGCTTCGAGCCGCTGCCTGATCTCGATGCCGAGCGTGGCCAGCACGAGTTCCTCGCCTGGGACATGGAGCCGGGCGACGTCATCGCCTTCCATGCGCTCACCCTGCACGGCGCCTCGGGCAACCGCTCGACGACGCGCCGCCGCCGCGCCTGGGCGACGCGCTGGTGCGGCGACGATGCGCGCTACGCCGCACGCGTCGGCCAGATCTCGCCACCGATCGAGGGACACGGGCTGAAGCCGGGCGATCAGCTCGAATGCGCGACGTTTCCGAAGGTCTGGCCGCGCTGAGCTACAGCCTGCCGTAGGTGCGCACCAGCTCGCGGAACAGCGGCAGCGCCTGGTCGAACTGAGCGCGGCTACGGCCCAGCAGCATCATCTCGGCGACCACCAGGCCCTCGTCGATGAAAGCAATCGCTTCGGTATCGCCCGAGGGGTTGTTGCCGAGGATGTAGAGTTCGGCGCGCTTGCGATTCGCCAGCGGCAGCGGCGCCTGTTTGGCAATCGAGAACTCGGGATGCCGCTGCTTGCGTTGCTCGCCGATGTTGGCGAGCTTTGCGGCGATGTCGGGCGCGCGGTCGTTCTTGGCGAACGCCTCCAGCGACACGAAGACATCGGCGCTCGAGGAGCGCGGCTGGCCTGGTGGCGTGACGATGACGAAGACGTCGTCCTTGCCGCCTTGGCCGCTATCGAGCGACCAGTAGGCCGTGCTCAGCCAGTCGCGCGGTGGCTTGATGGCGTAACGCAGGCCCGACAGCTCGACGACCACGCGACCATCGGGCAGGGTTTGCGTGATCGGTGCCGGACGCGGTGGTGGAGCGGGCGGCGCAGGTGGCGCGGCCGGTCGCGGCGGCGGCTTCTTGTCGCCACAAGCCGCGAGCATCGCCAGCGAGGCGATCGAGAACAGCCGGCGCTTCATGGCGATCACGCGTTGGGGTCGAGCGCGGCCTTGCCGACGACCTTGCGGTCCTCGATCAGGCGGAACGCCGGCACCCATTGCTCGAGCGGGAACACGCCGGCCACCGGCGGCTTGAGCTTGCCCTGCTCGAACCAGCGGAACATCTCCTGGAAGGCGTCGCGCACCATGCCGCGACGGCGCGCCACGTCGGCCTCGTCGAACACCTCGCCTGGCCGGCCGGTCCAGCCGTTGTAGTAGCCGTAGTAGAAGCCGATCACCGTGACGTTCTTCACCAGCAGGATATTGGCCGGGATCTGCGGGATCTTGCCGCTGGCGAAGCCCATCGGAATCATGCGCGCGTGGGGCGCGACGCAGCGCAGCGAGGCGTCCCAGACATCGCCGCCGACAGGATCGTAGACCACGTCGACGCCGCGCCCCCCGGTGATCTCCAGCACGCGCGCGCGGATGTCCTCCTTGCGCGAATCGATCAGGTAATCGGCGCCCAGTTCCTTCGCCAGGGCAAGCTTGTCGGCGCCGCCGGCGGTGGCGATCACCGTGGCGCCCATCGCCTTGCCGATCTCGACGCCGGTGATGCCCGAGCCGCCGCCCGCGCCATGCACCAGCAGGATCTCGCCGGGTTGCATGTTCGCCTTCCAGCGCAGCGCACCGTAGGCCGTGGGATAGAGCGTCGGGAAGTTGGTCGCTGCGGCGAAGTCGAGGCCGTCGGGCATGCGATGGATATTCGCCGCTGGCGCCAGCGCTTCCTGCGCGAAGCCGCCGCTCGAGGCCGGCCCGACGACGCGGTCGCCGACCTTCAGATCGGTGACGTCCGACGCGACCTCCAGCACCACGCCGGCGACCTCGTTGCCGGGAATGTAGGGCAGTTTCGGCTTGTTCTGGTGCTTGCCCTGCACGCCCAGCATGGCGGCGAAGCTGACACCGGCGGCGCGCACGCCGATGCGGACATGGCCCGGCTTCATCGCCGGGCTCGGCACCTCATCGATCCGCAGATTCTCGTACGACCCATACTCGTGACAGACCAGCGCGCGCATGCCTTGAAACCCTGGGGTGCGAAGGCCCGCACCCTAGGGTCAGCGTCACCGCGCGGCAAGCGGCGCGGGCCGCCATTCGTGCTTGGCCGCGGGCTTCAGCCAGTCGAGCAGCGGCACCAGCGGCGTGAGCAGGAACAGCGCCCAGACCGGGCCATTGGGGATGAACAGATGGTACTGCCAGACACAGGCGAAGGCCGCGATCAACGCGGCGTAGACGAAGCGCATGGCGCGATGATTGGGCGTGGTCATCGGATCGGTGACCATGAAGAACGTGAACACCAGCAGCGCGCCGCTGGTGAGCTGGTTCTGCAGCACCGGCGTCGCCTGGCCGAGGATCATCATGCGTCCGACGAGCAGCGCCACCCAGCAGAACAGGAAGGCGAAGGCGATGTCGAAGCGGTTGGCGCTGCTCGTCACCGTGATGCCGAACAGCACGATCCACAGGCCCAGCAGCACGTCGCTGCCCCACTGACCGGGCGACGCCCAGGCGCCGGGCAGTACCGCGATGGCGAGGATCACGCCGAGATTGGCGGGATTGAACAGATGCTTGCCGCGGATGCGCACCAGAAACTTCGCCGACAGCACCACGCAGGCCAGCAGCGGATGCACCCACAGCGAATCGGCGCGCACCAGGATGCTGAGCCCGATGCAGGTGACCGCGCCGCTCAGCATGCTGTGCATTGGCAAGCCCTTGGCATAGGACCACGCCGCCTGCGTCGCCAGGCCGACGGTGAAGGTCAGCGTCACCTGCTCCCAGCGCAGTGCGAAGTCACGCGCCAGCGCGCCGAACAGCAGCAACGAACCGATCGACAGGATCTGCAGCCAGCGCGCGTCGACCTTTTCCCGAAACAGCCGATACAGGTCGAGAAGAGAACGGCCGGCGGCGCCCGACGCGGCGATGTCCGTCATCGCCACCTCCTACCGCTTGGTGCGCTTGCGGATGTCGTTGATGTCCCAGCCGGTCAGATTCGCCAGCGACTGCGCCTCCCGCTCCTGGCGATGGGCCAGCTCGCGGAAGTAGTCGCGGGCCGCCGGGCAGGCGTCCGGGGAGCCCTTCCAGGGATTGTTCAGCACGTAGCGGGTCTGGAAATTCTGCCGGTCGCTGGTCTCCTGGAACACGAGATCCTCCGGGAAGGTCTCTGGCGTGTAGCGCACATGCAGGCGCGTCAGCATCACCGGCTGCGCGCCATCGGGTACGGGGCGCGTACCCGGTGCCGGCGGACGGCGCGAGCCGACCCAGCGCACGCCGGCGGTCTTCAGCTCGTCCGGCGTCAGCGGATCGGCGGCGCAGGGATCGCACCAGCTCATATCCCAGAAATACTCGGTGAAGACCGCCTTCATGCCCTCGCGCTTGGCCGCCTGGTCGAACATGGCGCGATAGAAATCGGTGAAGGTCGCGCCCTGCTTGAGGTAGGGCGGCAGGCTCATGTTCGCCGGCAGCTTGACCGTGCGGTAGTTGGTCGACTCGACGCGGCCATTGCGGGTGAGCGCGTAGACAATCAGGTCCTGCGGACCGTTGGCGTTGAGCATGCCCAGGCGCATCGGCAGCATGAAGCGCGCGCTCTGAAACTCGAATTGCAGCGGCCGCAGGCTGGAGAAGCCGGTCTTGACCTGCTCCTTCAAATTCACCTTGGCGACGAAGAACTTCATGTTCTGCACGATGTACGGACGCAACGCGCGGCTGGCGCGCTCGGGAATGCGATAGCCGTTCTGGCGCAGCCAGGTCTCCAAGCCGTCGGACTCGGATGCGGAGAGGATGACGATGTCGTACTCGCCGACCGAGAAGCTGTCCTCGACCTTCACGCCCAGCGCCGCGTCGCCTCGGCTGGGACCCCTGCCGCGGACGCCGCCTGTCGGTGCCGACGACACCATTGGCGGCGGTATCGGCGCGCAGGGATCGCGGTCGAAATACTCGGCCAGACGCGGCGAGGAGTAGCCGTCGATGCGCTCGAAGATCTTCTTGTCGACGACCCGCACCTGCTCGCGCTTCAGCACGACCGGCACCGGCACGACCAGCGCGAACTCGGTCAGGTCGCCCTTGTAGTCGTTGAGCATGGTCAGCACGGTGTGGTCGCCGTCGCGCGCCAGGATCACCTGCGAGGCCTGGTTGAACAGCGAGGCGTCAGCCTTGCCGACATAGAAGCCGCAGAAGGCGCTGACCTCGGCCGCAGGCAGGGACAGCACGGGCACGAGGAACGTGGCCGCGAGTAAGGCACGCTTGAGCATGGTGTGAAGGCTCCCCGATAGGACGCACGAACTCTCGGCCGCGATTTCGACATCGCGATTGCCGCTTGGCGGCGATACCGGGGCAAGAAGGGCAGCGAGATTGCCCTGTCGGTCAGCCGCCGAACTTGCCGTGCCGCCCCGCGCCAGCGGCGAAACGCGCCGCGCCGGCCTGGGCTTCCCGCCGCCGCGCCTCGAGCGACAGCTCCATCTCGCGGCGGATCGCGGCGGCCTGGTCGCGGTCAAAGCTTTCGTAGGTCGAGCGCCGGTCGGATCCCATGGCGATCTGCGGGAAGCCGGCGATCTGCCGCGCCAACGCCTCAGCCTCGGCCCGGGTCGTGCCGCGCGCCACCTGGCGCGTGGCGAGCCCGATGGCGATGGCCTCGTCGGCGCCCACCGCGCGACCGGTGAGCAGCATGTCGAGCGCGCGGCCCATACCGACGACACGCGGCAGCCGCACCGTTGTGCCGTCGCTCATCGGCACGCCCCAGCGGCGCGAGAAGACGCCGAAGGTCGCGGTGTCGTCGACGATGCGGATGTCGCAGAACAGCGCCACGCCCAGCCCGCCGGCGCAGGCGTGGCCCTCGATGGCGGCGATCATCGGTTTCGACAGCGGCGCGCGCAACGGCCCCTCGTCGCTGCCCGCCCAGGGAAAATAGTCGACGCCTGAGCCAAGCTCCTTGAGATCAGCCCCGGCGCAGAAGGCGCCACCGGCACCGGTCAGCACGGCGACACGCGCGTCTTCGTCGGCGTCGAAGGCGCGCAAGGCGGCGGCCAGCGCATGCGCCGTCTCGTTGTCGAGCGCGTTCTTCGCCCGGGGCCGGTTGATGATCAGCGTGGTCACCGGCCCGTCGCGCTCGACCAGCAGCGTGTCGCTCACTTCACCCGCTCCACTTCCTCGATGAAATCGGGCTCGGCCTTGCGCGGCTTGCGGAAGTACCACCAGTTCGTCTTCGCCGACCATTTCTCGCGCTTGGCCGTCTTGCGGCCCCACAGGCACTTGCCGGCATCGACGGTGTGCAGCAGGAAGAACGAATCCGCGCGCTTGATCTTCGCCTCGACCGCGGCTTTCTCGTCCGGCTCGTAGAGTGGCCAGCCGTCGTGGATGATCTGGCGCAGGTCCATGTCGTTGAGCCAGTCGTCGAGGTCGAAGCGCCAACCGCGCTCCAGCGACTCGACGATCTTCGCCCAACGCGCGACGCGCTCGGCGAGGCTCTCGCGCTCCTCGGGGATCGGCGGTGGCGTCTTCATGCTCAGCGCTCCGCCTGGCGGCGGAAATAGCGCTCGCCGTCGTTGGGCCGGAAGCAGGTTCGTATCGTGCCGTCGCGGTTGAAGGCGACGAAGGTGCCGTCGCGCCGGTCGAAGCGCGTGCTGACGCCATCGCGGCGAATCTCCTCAAGGATCGGGCCACCGACGCGCGCGTCGCGCAGGGTCTGGGCGATGCGCAGATAGTCCGTCTTGCTGGCGCCGGCGAACTCCGCGCCATGCTTGTCGAAGTGGTCGTCGAGCGAACGACGGCTGGTGAAGCCGACCTGGGGGCCGAAAGCCTTGCCCGGCTCGCGCGCCTCGACACGGCCCGGCTCGACACCGATCGGCGGGCGCTCCGGCCCGCGCCCGAAGATCGCCGACAGCGCGACCGCCAACAGCACGAGCCCCGCCACAAGCAGGCGTCGAGGCGTGATCCCGGACCGGAAGCCAATCATGGGGTGAGATTACCTCAACTGTCATCCCGAGCGCAGCGAGGGATCTAGGCAGGCTGTCTAGATCCCGCGCTGCGCTCGGGATGACAACAACCTACCGAATCGGTGCGCCGAGCTTGATCCAGCGGGCGATGGCGTCGCGCTCGGGCGCGCTGAGCTCGGTGATATTACCGGGCGGCATCGCCTTGGTGTGCCAGACCTGCTGCAGGATCATAGTCGCGTAGGCGCGCATCTGCCCGGGCGTCTCCAGCATCACGCCCTTGGGTGGCGCCGCGAATCCCTCGCGCGTCGGCTTGGCGGCGTGGCAGGTGGCGCAGCGCTCGGCGATGATCGCGGCGACCTTGGGGAAGTCGACATCGCCCGCCGCTAGCGCCGGTTCGTCGGTGCCGCTGCGCGGCGCCAGCGCCAGCGCGGTCGCGACCAGGATCACGAGGCCGGCGGCCAGCACCAGCGGATTGCCCTGGTGCGTGTGGCGCTGCACGAACCACAGCCGGATCAGCCCGCCCGACACCGTGAGCCCGATCAGCGCCAGCCAGTTCCAGTGATGGCCGGTCGCCGTGGCGTAGTGGTTGCTGATCATCGAGAACAGCACCGGCAGGGTGAAGAAGGTGTTGTGCACCGAGCGCTGCTTGCCCATCGCTCCATATTTGCCGTCGGGCGTGCGGCCGTCCTGCTTGGCCTTCACCAGCTCGCGCTGACCCGGGATGATCACGAAGAAGACGTTGGCCACCATGATGGTGCCCAGCACGGCGCCGAAATGGATGAAGGCGCCGCGGCCGGAAAACAGCTGGCACAGCCCCCAGGCCATGGCCGCGACCAGGATGGCGAGGATGCCGGACAGGACCATCGCGTCGTTACCGATCTGGCTCTTGCACAGCAGGTCGTAGACGATCCAGCCGCCGACGATGAAGGCCAGGCCGATGCCGATGGCCTGCCATGGCGAGAGGTCCTTCACCTGCGGATCGATCAGCGCCACCTCGGCGCCGAGATAGTAGACCAGCCCCATGAGGAACATGCCGCTGATCCAGGTGGTGTAGGCCTCCCACTTGAACCAGTGCAGCGTCTCGGGCAGCGAAGGCGGCGCCACCTTGTACTTCTGCGCGTGGTAGAAGCCGCCGCCGTGGATCGACCAGACCTCGCCGCCGACGCCTCTTTCCTCGTCGGCGGGGTTCTTGGGCATGAGCAGCGCGTCATCGAGCCAGATAAAATAGAACGACGCACCGATCCAGGCGATGCCCACGATCATGTGGCTCCAGCGCCCGATCAGATTCAGCCATTCCAGCAGATACGCCCAGTCCATCGCCTCACCTTATCGCGCGGCAAAAACAGCCGCAAAGCATCCTACCTTCCCCCGGAGGGGCAGGGCTATCGCATATGAAAAAAGAGGCTGAGAAGGAAGTCGTCGTCCCATC
>CAYTFW010000034.1:0-40052 GCA_964437145.1 uncultured Rhizobiaceae bacterium | reverse complement strand
CATTCCCTCTCCCCGCCTGCGGGGAGAGGGTTAGGGTGAGGGGGAGTCGCAGGTTGCGTACGGTGGTGGCGCGCCACTCGACGCAGCCCCTCACCCCGACCCTCTCCCCGCTAGCGGGGAGAGGGAGAAAGAACCTGCTTCGTCCTGGCCAGCTTTTCGATGCGCGGCCAGGCGTAGAGCGCGGGGATCAGGGCGCCTTTGCCCCAGAGCGGCACCTGATCGGCGTAGTGCGGGCTGCCCGGATGGCCCGAGGCGCCGTGGAACACCAGCCACGAGCCGGTGTCCCAGGCGCCGACGTCGTAGGCGTAGCGCGCGATCGCGCCGTAGGCCGCGTCGACCCCGGCCGAGGCCAGCGCGCCATTGGCCCACACCGTGTCGCCGTCGCCACCGACGTCGACAGCGGGCGGATCGAGCAGCGTGGCTGCCTCAGGGAAACTCGGCGATAGCGGATGCGAGAATTTCGGGCGGTGGCGCTTGCCCCACGCCGCCGCCGGCGCACCGCTCGCGCCGACTTCGTCCAGCGCCGTGGCGATCAAGTCGGGCCATGTGGCGCCGCCCAGCAGCGCGGTGTCGTCGGCGCGCAGCAGCGCCGGCAAGGTCCACCAGAGCTGGATCAGCGGCACCACGCCGGGCGGCACCTTGGTCAGCGGATCGGCCGACGCGCGTGACAGGCCGGAGCGTTCCGCCAGCAGGCGCGTCAGCACGCGGCGCACATCGATATAGCGCGCGGCGGCCACCGAGCGCGGCGCCATGTGGCCGTCCCAGGCCGCGATCTGATCGCGCAACGCCGTGCCGGCCGGGGTCTTCGGCGCCGCCTTGGCGATGTGGTCGCGGATCTCCAGGCCGGGCAGGCTGAGATCGTCGAGGTGGATCGAGAGCATGTCGGGCAGACTCGCCGCCGGCAGCGCGTCCAGCCGATCCATGATGCGCCGCGCGCGGTACGGCGGATGGCAGTCGGTGACGAGATAGTCGGGATGATCGTCGGCGACGAAGCGGTTGTTGGCGGTGACGATCGCGCCGCCCTTGGGATCGACGATGCGCGGCATGCGCTCGAACGGCACGTTGCCCTGCCATTCATGCGCGCCGGTCCAGCCCGGCACCGGCAGCCAGCCATTGATGCGCGGGCGAATCGGCACGATGGCGCGCACGAGGTGGCCGATGCGGCCCTTGGTGTCGGCGGCGACGACGTTATGGTCGATCAGGCCCCAGCCGCGCGCGGCGTCGTAGAAGCTGTCGATGTCTGTCGCCTTCATCATCGGCAGCAGGCAGGCGAGCGACCGGTCCGTCTCCGCGTACTGCACCGAGCGCAGGGCCAGCGCCGCACCTTTCGCCGGATCGCCGGCGATCACGGGACCGTGGTGGGTGGCGATGACATCGACCGGCACCGAAGCGCCGCCGCGCACCCTGATCGTCTCGCGGCGTCGAGTCGTCGGCCGCCATTCACCCTGGAATTCATAGCGCTCGCCCTCGAAGCGCTCGACAAAGAGATCGTGGATGTCGGCGAAGGCGTGCGTGACGCACCACGCGACATGGCCGTTGTGACCGAAATGCGGGAAGCCCGGCACGCCGGGTACGGTGAAGCCCAGCACGTCGAAGGTGTCACAGGCGATGTGCGTCTGCGCGTACATGCTGGGCAACTCGAACTGGCGATGCGGATCGCCGGCCAGCAGCGGCCGCCCGGCGGCGGTGCGCGCGGGCGCCAGCGCCCAGTTGTTGCTGCCGCCGCCTGTCGAGTCCACCGAGCCCAGCGCCGCCACCGCCTCGATCGCCGGCGCCAAGTCCCGCAAGGTGGCGATCCAGCGCTGGGCCTCGGCGCCGGGTGGAATGCACAGCAGCTCGCGACCGCCATCGTCGTAGCGCAGCGTCGAGATGTGGTCGGGGCCGATGCAGCGCAGCGCCGCCGCGCGCCACAGCTTGAACCACAGCGAGCCCATCAGGAATCCGCGCTGGCGCATCGCGGCGATGGCGTCATGCGGCCGCCAGGGCTCAGGCGCCTCGTCGAGCAGCTTGTACTCCACAGGGAACACACCACGGGCGATGAAGGCGTTCACGCCCGTCGCATAGGCTTCGAGCATGCCGCGTGTCTCGGCCGGCAAGGCGTCGTGGTCGCGCTTCGCCGCGCCTTCGCCATCGAGCTGGCGGGCCAACCGGTCGGCGGCGACGCCCGACGGGCCGACCCACTCCGACCAGCGACCCAGCCCGCGCCGGCGCGTGGCATCCATCTGCCACAGCCTGTCTTGCGCGTGCACGAAGCCCAGGGCGATGAAGACGTCGTCGGCGCCACGCGCGCGGATATGCGGCACGCCCCAGGCGTCGCGCATCACCTCGACAGGACCAGCGAGGCCCTTGATGGCGACTTCGCCCGTCATGTCGGGCACCGCCGCCCGCAGATCCGCCATCGTGATCGCCGCCATATCGGTCCTCGCCCGTCGCTACTCGGGCGGCACCATAGATCAGGCGGCGCGGACCTGCAGTCCTTCCGGCGTGGCGCGGTAGCCGGTCAGCGTCCGCTCGGCGAAGCCCAGGCGCCAGTCGAGCATCTTCTGGGCGTAGTGCCGGACCTTGGCGGCGTAGGCCGGATCCTCGGCGCGGTTGACGAACTGGCCGGGATCGGCGCGCAGGTCGAAGAACAGCGGCGGCAGCGCGGCGAAGTGCACGTACTTGTAGTCGTGGTCCTGCACCACCGCGAGGCCGCAACGATCCATCGGCACGCCCAAAGCCGATTCGGGCTGGCTGTAGTGCAGGTCGCGGAAGTCGAACTCGTAGTGCACCTCGGTGCGCCAATCCCGGGGTGGCGCGCCATGGCAGAACGGCAGCACCGAGCGGCCATCGCACTGGCGCGGCACGCCCAGCCCGAGCCATTCAAGGATCGTCGGCATGGTGTCGATCGTCTCGGTGAAATGCTTCTCGACGACGCTGCCGCGTGTGCCGTTGGCGGCCGCCGCCGGGTCGCGCACGATCAGCGGGATGCGATAGGACTCGTCGAAATAGCCGATCTTGCCCAGCAGATGGTGATCGCCGAGCTGCTCGCCGTGGTCGCAGGTGAAGACGATCAGCGTCTCCTCCCACTGGCCGGTCTGCTTGAGGAAATCGAAGACGCGGCCGAGCTGATCATCGATCTCGGTCATCAGGCCATAATAAGTGGCGCGCATCTGGCGCACCTGGGCCTCGCTCATGTCGCTGCCCAGGCCCTGGCCGTCCTGGAAGAAGCTCGATTGCTTGATGTTCTCGACGTAGTAGCGCAGCAGCGGATGCTGCGCGGCTTCCGCCGCCGCGCTCGCCGCGCGCACCGGCGCCGGCATATCGGCGGGGTCGTACATCGCGTGGTACGGCGCCGGCGCGATGAAGGGCGGATGCGGACGGTAGTAGCCGAGATGCAGGAACCACGGCTTGCCGGCGCGCCCGCGCAGGTAGCTCAGCGCGCGCTCGGTGAACCAGGCGGTGTCGGAGAGTTCCTTCGGGACGCGTGACGGGCGCGCCGTGGCACCGGTCTCGCCGGTCGCCGGTCCTTCGGGCAGCCAGATTTCGTCGCGGTTCTCCGGCAGCTTGTAGCCCTGGCTGTCGACCCAGCCGAAATACGCGTCGCGATACGGCTCGAAGGCGCCCACGGGCCGGAACCCGTCCATGATGTCGCCCAGCACCAGGAAGCGCGGATCGTCGGGTGCCGTCGTGCGTGGATCGGGCGTGGTCGTGGTGTAGCCGACCAGCGCGGCGTCATAGCCGCCCTTGCGCATCTCGTGCGCGAGGTTGGTGAAGCGCGCATCGAGCGGGATGGTATTCTGCACCGCGCGGTGATTCATCATGTACTGGCCGGTGAGCAGGCTGGCGCGGCCCGGCCCGCAAGGTACCGCCTGCGTGAAGTGATGGCGGAAGGTCACGCCTTCGGCCGAGAGCCGATCGATGTTGGGCGTGCGCAGGAACTTCGCGCCGAGCTTGGGCAGCAACTCGCCACGCCACTGGTCAACGACGATCAGCAGGACATTCTTGCGCTTGAACATTGGATGATCACTCCGCGGCTCGGGTGCCGCATGTGATCAGTCCGCCTTCGACTCGGCAACGAGGTAATGCACCGCAAAAAAACTTTCATCATCGATCCAGGTATGACCGACGCGGAAGCCCGTGCCATCGACAAGCGCGGCGAATGTCTGATCGTCGTACTTGTAGGAATACTCGGTGTGCACCCGTTCGCCCTGCGCGAACATGAAGCGCCAGCCCGCGACCATCGCCGTCTGCGAACGCAGGCTGCGGAAGTAGATTTCGATGCGACCCTCTTGCTCATTGTAGAAGGCCTCGTGCGCGAAGCCCGACAGGTCGAGCGTCGCGTCGAGCTCGCGATTCATGCGGCGCAGCAGGTTAAGCGTGAAGGCTGCGGTGATCCCGGCGCTGTCGTTGTAGGCGGCGTGCAGCAGCGCCGGGTCCTTGCGCAGATCGACGCCCAGCACCATCGCGCCGTCGTCACCCAGCAGCCGCCGCGCGCGACGCAGAAAGTCCTTGGCCTCGTCGGGCGTCAAATTGCCGATGGTCGAACCCGGAAAGAAGCCCAAGCGGCGGGCGCCCGGCACCGAGTTGGGCAACGCATCGATCGCCATGTAGTCGCCGCACACCGGCTCGACGCGCAGTCGGGGATAGTCGCGGCGCAGCTTGTCGGCCGTCGCATCGAGATGTTCCCGTGAAATGTCGATCGGCGCATACGCCGCGAGATCCCCCATCGCATCGAGCAGGAGGCGCGACTTCACGCTGGAGCCGCTACCGAACTCGACCAGCGCGCGGCCCGGCCCGGCGAATTCGGCGATCCGTGGCGCGCAGGCGCGCAGGATCTTGGTCTCGGTGCGCGTGAGATAGTACTCTGGCAGCTCGCAGATCTGATCGAAGAGCTGCGAGCCGCGCGCGTCGTAGAGGAACTTCGCGGGAATCGCGCGCGGCGCGTGCGACAGGCCGTCGAGCACGGCGCGCTCGAACTCCTCGCGATCGGCGAGCGCGGCGGGCGCCAGGTGGTGGTGGTGCAGTGGGCTGGTGGTCATCACGCATCCTCGGCAAGACGGATGCCGCCGAACATCCAGCGCGCATCTGAGGGAAAGAAGTTGCGGTATGTGGCGCGCAGATGGCCCGGCGGGGTCACGGCGCAACCGCCACGCAACACCATCTGATTCGACATGAACTTTCCATTGTATTCGCCGATCGCGCCCGGCGGTTCGCGGAAGCCCGGATAGGCGACGTACGGACTCGCAGTCCACTCCCACACGTCGCCGAACATCTGCGCTAGGCCCGCCCCGTCGGCCGCCAGCGGATGCAGCGCGCCGCGCTCGGCGGTGTTGCCGTCGGTCGCGGCCGAGGTGGCGGCGCGCTCCCACTCGGCCTCGCGCGGCAGGCGCTTGCCGGCCCATTTCGCGAAAGCCGCCGCCTCGTAGAAGCTGACATGGCACACCGGCTCGTCGGCGTTCATCGTCCGCAGGCCGCCGAGGGTGAAGACGTGCCAGGCGCCATCGCGCTCTTCCCAGTAAAGCGGCGCCTGCCAGCCGCGCTCCTGCACGATCGCCCAGCCGGCAGAGAGCCAGAACTCGGGCCGACGATAGCCGCCGTCCTCGATGAACGCGGCGTATTCGCCGCAGGTCGACAGGCGCGAGGCCAAGCGGAACGGTTCGAGCCAGACGCGATGGCGCGGCCCCTCGTTGTCGAAGGCGAATCCGCCGCCCTGATGGCCGATCTCGACCAGCCCACCCTCGAACCTGAGCCACTCGAGTGGTGGCGCTTTGCCAGAGCCACGCGGCAGGTCGGCGCGATACGCCGGGCGCAACGGGTTGATCGACAGCACGTGCTTGATGTCCATGAGCAGCAGCTCCTGATGCTGCTGCTCGTGGTGCAGGCCGAGCTCGACGATCGGACCGAGCGGCGTGTTGGTCGACTCGGGGCGGTCGAGCGCGTGCGCCATCGCTTCGGTGACATGACGGCGATAGCCGAGAATCTCCGCCACGCCGGGGCGCGACAGCAGGCCGCGCTGCGGACGCGGATGACGTGGGCCCTCGGCCTCGTAATAAGAGTTGAAGAGGTAGTGATAGGCCGGATCGAAGACGCGATAGCCGGCGACGAAGGGCTTGAGCGCGAAGGTCTCGAAGAACCAGGTCGTATGCGCGAGATGCCACTTCGTCGGGCTGACGTCGGGCATCGATTGCACGGTCTGGTCTTCTGCAGAAAGCGGCCCGGCCAACGCTTCACTGAAGGCGCGGATCGCGAGGAATCGGTTCAACACATCGCCTCCGCTGGCGCAGCAACGACGCTAACGGGGCGTACGATAGCGGGTTCCGATGCCCCGGTCGCGCTCCGATGCAACCGCGTCGTGTCAGGTTTTTGTGAGCCTGCGCTTGCGCCGAACGACACAAGCGACACAAATATAGTGATGCCTATCGCCGAGATCGATCCCTGGCGCACGCAGTATTTCGTCGGCGTGCCCTGCCCCGACGACGTGCTGATCCCCACCGAGGACAGCGACGCCTGGATGTGGAACCCCGATCATCGCTGGGTCTACGACAAGCTGGTGGTGGCGCGCAGCCAGGGCCTCGACGCAGCGCCGCACGGCGTCGATCCGCCCTCGTTCCCGGTGTTCTCCAAACCGATCTACAACCTCAAGGGCATGGGCGTGGGCAGCCGCGTCATCGCCTCGGCCGGAGACTACAAGGAGGCGCAGACCGCAGGTCACTTCTGGACAACCTTGCTGACAGGAGACCACGTCAGCAGCGACGTCGCGGTTCTCGACGGCGAGCCGTTGTGGTGGCGCCACGCCACCGGTGAGGCGAGCGGCGACGGCACCTTCGACCACTGGGTGGTGCATGCCGAGGCCAACGCGGCGGTCGAGGACTGGTGCGGCGCGTGGTGTCGCAAGCACCTCCGCGGCTATAGCGGCATGGTCAACCTCGAGACCATCGGCGGACGCATCATCGAAGTGCATCTGCGCTTCGCCGATCAGTGGCCCGATCTATACGGGCCGGGCTGGGTCGAGGCGGTGGTGCGGCTCTACGAGAAGAAGCAGTGGCGTTTCGCGGACCGCGACCGGCGCACGGGCTACAGCGTCGTGCTCTTCCTGCCGCATGGCGGGCGCTATCGCCATCCGCCGGCCGCCATGATCGACGAGCTCACGCGAGGCGACGGCATTTCCAGCGTGCAGATCACCTTCCACGAGGATCGCGCCGCGCATCTGCACGCCATGCCGCCGGGAGGATTTCGCGTGGCGATTGTGAACTGCTGGGACCGCGCCGCCGGAAACGCCGCACGGGAACGGCTGCGTCGACATTTCGAGGCATCGGCAAGCCCACTCCCTTCCCCACCACCGGGAAGGCCATTAGGCTGACCTCAACGAACAGCGTGGAAGAAACGGGACCGAACGCCATGAACGCCAGCGCCGACATCCAATACGACTACATCATCGTCGGCGCCGGCTCCGCCGGCGGCGCGCTGGCCGCAAGGCTGACCGAGGATGGCCGCTCGCGTGTGCTGCTGCTGGAAGCCGGCAAGGCGAGCCACAAGTACTCGAAGTACCCCATCAGCTTCGGCCTGCTGATCAACTCGCCCGAGGCCAACTGGCTCTATCAGTCGGATCCCGAACCGGGCACCGCCAATCGCGAGATCCCGGTGCCGCGCGGCAAGTTGCTGGGCGGCTCGAGTTCGATCAACGGACTGGTCTGGGTGCGCGGCCAGCCGCTCGACTACGACACCTGGGCGCAGATGGGCAATCGCGGCTGGAGCTGGCAGGACGTGGCGCCGCTGTTCAGCCGCATCGAGAACTACGAGAAGGGCGGCAAGAACGGCCGCGGCACGTCGGGCCCGTTGAAGGTCTCGGAGGTACCCGACCAGAATCCGCTCTACGACGCGCTGTTCAAGGCCGCCGTCGCCGCCGGCTACAAGCTGAACCCGGACTACAACAGCGAAGACCAGGAAGGCATCGTCAAGACGCAGGCCAGCATCTTCAAGGGCAAGCGCATGAGCGTGGCCCATTGCTACATCGAGCCGGCGATGAAGCGGCCGAACCTCACCGTGATCACCGAGGCGCACATCAACAAGGTGCTGCTCGACGGCAAGCGCTGCATTGGCGTCGAGTACGAGCGCGGTGGCCAGGTGCACAAGGCGCGCGCCGGCCGCGATGTGGTGGTCTGCGCCGGCGGCGTCGCCTCGCCGCAGATCCTCGAACTCTCGGGCATCGGCAATCCCGAGATCCTGAAGAAGCACGGCGTCGCGGTGACGCACGCGCTGCCCGCCGTCGGCGAGAATTTCCGCGACCATCTCAACGCGCGCATCGTCTGGCGCGTGAAGGTGCCGGCGGTGTCGTACAACCACATGGCGCGCGGCATCGGCGCGGTCGGCCAGGCGATGAAGTACCTGACCTCCGGCGGCGGCTTCTTCAGCCTGCCCTCGGCGCCAGTGCTGGCCTTCCTGCGCACGCGGCCGGAACTCGCGACGCCCGACGTACAGATGCATCTGGTGCCCTACTCGATCAAGGATCCCAAGCAACGCAAGCTGCAGGATTTCCCGTCGATGACCGTGGCCTGCTACCAGCTGCGACCCGAGAGCCTGGGCTCGATCCACATCCGTTCGTCCGATCCTCGGGCCCAACCAGCGATCCGCTTCAACTTCCTCGGCGATCCGATCGATCAGCGCACGACGGTCGACGGCTTCCGCATGATGCGCAAGATCGTCGAGGCCGCGCCGATGGACGCCTATCGCGGCGACGAGTATTCGCCGGGCAAGGAGGTCGAGACCGACGAGCAGATCCTGAGCTGGATCCGCAACAACTCGCAGACCGCGTATCACCCGATCGGCACCTGCCGCATGGGACCGGGCTCCAACTGTGTGGTCGACGACAAGCTCAAGGTGCACGGACTGGAAGGGCTGCGCGTCGCCGACGCCTCGATCTTCCCGACCATGCCCTCGGGCAACACCAACGCGCCCAGCATCATGGTCGGCGAGAAGGCGGCCGATATCCTGAAGGCGGCGTAGCGCACGGGGGCATCGATGCCGGACACCAGCGACGAGGATCTGCGCGCCGACTACCAGGCGTCGCTGCGCATGGCCGGCATCGTCGTGCCGGCCGACCGCGACCAGGCGATGTTCGACGCCTTCAAAATGGCGCGCGAGATGATGGCCGCGTTGCATCGGCCCTGGCGTTACGACGAGGAGCCCGCCCACATCCAACGACCGGTGGCACCCGACGGGAGCGGCCGATGAACGCCGATCCCGCCAGCCTCACCCTCGCCGGCGCCGCCCGCGCGTTGAAGGCCGGCAGGCTCTCGCCGGTCGAATTGCTGGAGGCGACGCTCGAGCGCATCCGTCGTTGGGATCCGGCGCTCAACGCCTTCGTGCTGCTGACCGAAGCGCGCGCTCGCGCCGATGCTGAGCGCGCCCATCGCGAGATCGCATCAGGCATATGGCGCGGACCACTGCACGGCGTGCCCTACGGGCTGAAGGACATCATCGACACCGCGGGCATCCGCACCACCTGCCATTCGCGCCTGCTGATGGACAATGTGCCGACGCGCGACGCCCATGTGGCCGCGCTGTTGCAAGCGGCTGGCGGCGTGTTGCTCGGCAAGCTGGCGACGCATGAATTCGCCACCGGCGGGCCGGCCTTCGATCTGCCCTTCCCGCCCGCACGCAATCCCTGGAACCCCGCCTGCTTTACCGGCGGATCTTCGAGCGGCTCGGGCGCCGCGGTCGCCTCGGGCATGCTGCCGCTGGCTCTGGGCACCGATACCGGCGGCTCGATCCGCCTACCGGCCGCCTATTGCGGCGTCGCCGGCATCAAGCCGACCTACGGGCGCGTCAGCCGGCGCGGCGTGGCGCCATTGTCCTTCAGCCTCGACCATATCGGCCCGCTGTGCTGGACCGTCGAGGATTGCGCGCTGTCGCTGGGCGTGCTGGCCGGCTTCGACGCGACCGATCCCGGCTCGGCCGACCTGCCGGTCCCCGACTATGCCGCGGCCCTCGACGCCGGCGTGTCGGGCAAAACAATCGGCTATGTGCGCGCCTTCAGCGAGGGCGCCAGCGACGACATGGCCGCCGGCATCGAGGCGGCGCTGGCCGAGCTGTCGCGGCTGGGTGCGCGCGTCGTCGAGGTCGAGCTGCCCGGCATGTCGCTGTTCCAGGCGGCCTATCGCGCGATCTGCGGCGCCGAGGGCTTCGCCGTGCATGCCCACGATCTGCGCGCCCGCCCGCATCTCTATGCGCGCGTCACACGCGAGCGGCTGATGGTGGGCGCCTTCGTCACCGGTGAGGACTATGTGCAAGGCCAGCGCCTGCGCCGCGAGCTCACCGCCGCCGTCGATCGCGCGCTGCGCGATGTCGATCTGCTGGCCAGCGCGGCGATCCTGACCCCCGCGCCGCGGCTGGAGGATGTCGACACCTCGCCGCTGCGCCGCGCCGCGCCGATCACCGTGCCGTTCAACATCACCGGCCACCCCGCGCTCAGCCTGTGCTGCGGCTACGCCAAAGGCGGCTTGCCGCTGGCGCTGCAGCTTGTCGGCCGGCCTTTCGACGAGGTGCGTGTGCTGGGCGCGGGCTACGCCTACGAGCGCGCCACGCGCTGGCGCGAGCGGCGGCCGGTGCTCGCGCCGCCAGCGGCGGCGGCGCAATAGTCAGGCGAGGTGCAGACCGACGAGCGCGATGGCGACACACGTCGCCAAGGTCGCGACGCAGAGCGCGATCAGGCGGCGGGCGCGCAGGGGACGGACCAGTGAAAAGTATACGGAGTCGACCTGACCCGACATGCCGGATCGTTCCAAGCCGAGATACTCGTAGCGTACGCTCTTGCACTCCCTGTTGTAGTACCAAGCGACCGCCGCGGCGCCCAGCGCGATCAGAACGGCCGCGACAATGAAAAGCGGATACATCGAGTTTGACCCAGCGGAAGCGTCGACCGGTCTCGACTAGACGATTGGCGAGAACCCGACCATAGCATGCGACATGGTTGTTGATTCGAGGAGAGATTGAGGATGACCCGCGCTTTCGATTTGAAGGGTAAGGTCGCCGTGGTGACTGGCGGCAATGGCGGCATCGGCCTGGGCATGGCTCGCGGCATGGCCGAGGCGGGCGCCGCGATCGTCGTCGCCGGCCGCAACGCGCAGAAGAACGAGGCCGCCGTGGCGACGTTGAAGGGGATCGGCGCCACGGCGTCGTCGGTGATCGTCGACGTCAACGACCAGAAGCAATGCGCCGCCATGGTGGCGCACGCGGTCGAGCGGCACGGACGGCTCGATATCCTGGTCAACAACGCCGGCATCAACGTGCGCAAGCCGCCGCACGAGATCTCAGTGGCGGAATGGACCCTGGTGCTCAACACCAACCTGACCAGCGCCATGGTGTGCAGCCAGATCGCCTACCCCGAGATGAAGAAGCAGGGCGGCGGCAAGGTGATCAACATCGGCTCGATGATGTCGATCTTCGGCGCCTCGTTCACACCGGCCTATGCCGCCAGCAAGGGCGGCATCGTGCAGTTCACCAAGGTCTGCGCCACCGCCTGGGCCAAGGACAACATCCAGGTCAACGCGGTGCTACCCGGCTGGATCGACACCGACCTGACCAGCAACGCGCGCCGTGAAGTGCCCGGACTGCATGATCGCGTCCTGTCGCGCACGCCGGCGGGACGCTGGGGCACGCCGCAGGACATGGCGGGCATCGCGGTGTTCCTCGCCAGCCCGGCCTCGGACTTCGTCACCGGTGCTTCGATCCCGGTCGACGGCGGCTACGCCGTTCTGGGCTGAGGCCTTACGGCGTCGAGCGGCGCGGCGGCGCGGGCCGGGGAAAGTACTGCGAGTTGTTGCGCAGGCTGGCGGCGCGCTCGGCGATCGACAGGGTGCGCAGCTGGCCGAAATAGACCAGCTGGCGTGACGTGCCCTCGTCGTCATAGTCGGCGCGCAGCAATCGGCCGGCTTGGCTCATGTCGCCGGCGATGCCATGCGCCAGCGCCAGGTTGGCGCGCACGCGCGGCGAGGTGTTGGCGATCGGGGTCAGGATGGCGATCGCCTCGCTATAGAAGCCGCCGACGATCAGCGACAGACCGAGATTGTTGCGCGCCGGCACGAATTGCGGCGACTGCTCGGTGGCAGCGCGATAGGCCGCGCGCGCCTCCTCGTGACGACCCAGCAGGTCGAGCGCCACGCCGCGTCCGGTCAGCGCCCTGGGATCGTCGGGCGCCGAGCGCAACGCCGAGTCGTATTGCGCCAGGGCGAGTTCCGGCCGATCAAGCGCGATGAAGACGGACCCCAGCCCGCGCAGGGCCGCAGGGTGCGACGGCGAGAGCTTCAGCGCATCCTGGTAGGCGGCGACCGCCTCCTCGTAGGCGCCCAGCTCGACCATGGCGCCGGCCTGACCGATCATGGGCTCGACGGCGCTCGGCCGCATCTCGCGCGCCTTGCGATAGATGTTGAGCGCGTTGACCGAATCGCCATTGGCGCGCGCGCCATCGGCCAGCCGCATCACGGAATCATAGCTGCCCTCGCTGCGCACATTTCCGGAGTTGCCGTCTGAGCAGCCGGCGATGGCAGCAAGCGCAAGTACGGCGAGCAACGCTCGCGTGCGTCGAATCGTCGGGAGTGCGATCATTTGGTCCGGCAGGGGGGCACCGGCTCTTTTCTGTTGTTTCTCCGCGCACTATAGGGCGTTCCGAGGCATTATGCCAGCCCCACGAAAGGACCTTGCAAACGTCAGGTTTCTGGCTTGTTGATGGACCCTTGCCGACAAGGAGGCCGCCATGGGCCGTTCCGCTTCGATCCCTTTCGCCGATTTACGCCAGCCCAGCGAACCGTTGACCCTGCATTTTGCCGCCGATCACGAGGTGCCCAATAACCCGCGCTTGCCGCTGATCGTCTACCGCGGCGCGCTGCGGCTCGACCCGGCCTTCGACCCGGCCGCGATCTTTGAAGCCGCCTTCGCGGCCAATGGCTGGGGCGCGTCCTGGCGCAACGGCATCCACCCGTTTCGCCACTTCCATACCCGCGCGCACGAGGTCCTGGGCATCGCGCGCGGCGCCGCGCGTGTCGAGTTCGGTGGTGCGGCCGGCCGGCAGCTCGATATCGGCGCCGGCGACGTGGCGATCCTGCCAGCCGGCACCGGCCACAAGCGCCTGGCGCAGAGCGCCGACCTGTTGGTCGTGGGTGCCTATCCAGAGACCGGCGGCGTCGACCAGAAACGGGCGGGCGAGGTCGATATCGCCCGGGCCCTTGCCACCATCGCCCAGGTACCCGATCCGGTGAAGGATCCCGTCTATGGTGCGGACGGCCCACTGCCCGCCCTGTGGCGCGCGGCAGATCGGCTCGCCTAGGTGATGCGTCGGCAGCACCTAGGCGTGGCCGCGCTCACATCACCGGGACGCGGGTGCGGCTGGTGACGCCGAGCGAGACGAAGGGAAAGAGCTTGCTGGCCAGCGCCACGGTGCCCGTCGCGGTGATCGTCTTGTAGGTGACGACGCCGCTCACGGTCGAGGTGATAGTGACGGTCGGCGTCACGCCGGTCGGGGCCTTGCTGGTGACTTCGGTCTGGATGGCGCTGTCGGTGGCGGCCGGGTTGGTGATCGCGAAGCGACCGGCTTCGCTCACCACGTAGTCGAGCGTGTTCTTGATATAGAAGTATCGCCCGAACTCGACGGCCCCGACGATGCACGTCAGGACGGCGATCGAGGCGATAGCGAACTCGATCGACGTCGAGCCGCCTTCCTCGCGGTTTATGGCGCGCAGCAGGCGCCGCATTCTGCGGATCATTGGACGCTTACCGCCGCGGTGACCGTAACGGTGGTCGGCAAGGACCAGACCGTGTTGTTGGTCAGGATGCGGACCGCGTTACGCGTCGCCGTCAGCGTCATGATCTTACGCACCGTGCCGCTGGTGCAGGTACCGGTCGTGCAAGAGACCGCCGTG
Organism: uncultured Rhizobiaceae bacterium; assembly: GCA_964437145.1. Taxonomy (GTDB): domain Bacteria; phylum Pseudomonadota; class Alphaproteobacteria; order Reyranellales; family Reyranellaceae; genus JAFAZJ01. Next base: position 26,157 of record CAYTFW010000034.1, on the reverse strand, counting down.
CCGTTGTTGCACTCGCAGGCGAAGGTCGCCGTGGTCGTGACGCCGGTAACGCTCGTGGGCAGCGCCGCGGTGATCGCCGTCTGCGAGCCGGCGGTATCGGTCGGGTTGCGCAGGGCGTATTGCGCGCCAGCGTTGACCGCGGATTGCAGCTGCGATTTGTTGAAGTAATTGAGGCCGAACTCGGCGGTGCCGCCAAGCACCAGTGCCAGGATCGGCAGGGCCAGCGCGGCTTCGATGAAGGAGGCTCCGGCCTCGTCGGCGCGTAGCCGCGCGACCAGGCGGCGCACCGCGCCAAGAGCAACACGGCAGGACGCAAGCATAGCGTTCAAACCCTTTGCGTCGCCCGACCGCACGCGGCGGCGACGCGTAATGAATGGTCTTCCATAAAATCCGGGCCGATGAATATTGGCCCGCACCCCAAGTATCGGGCGCCCCTCAGCCTCAGCCGAGAATCGCCGACGTTCATTCTATGTGTTAAATGATCTGAGTCAATAGTCGACTGCAATACCCTGACCAAAACAGAGAAAATGTCACGCTGCGCCGCAGCGAATCAAGGCATTACCGTATCGATAATGCTGATGATACCAGGACCCATGATGATAACGAACAGTGTCGGCAGAATGAAAATCATCATCGGCACGGTCATCATCGCCGGCAGCCTCGCGCCCTTCTCCTCGGCCTTCATCATGCGCTCGTTGCGGAACTCCGCCGACAGCACGCGCAGCGACTGAGCGAGCGGCGTCCCGAACTTTTCCGTCTGGCGGAAGGCGTTGACCAGGGCGCGCACGCCGGGAATGTCGTTGCGGGTGGAGAGGTTCTCGAAGGCCATCTGGCGGTCGGGCAGGAAGGTCAGCTCGATGGCCGTCAGCTGCAGTTCATAGGCGAGCTCGGCCGACAGGCCCTGCAGCTCCTTCGATACGCGCTGCAGCGCCATATCGAGGCTGAGGCCGGCTTCGACGCAGATGGTCAGCAGATCGAGGCCATCAGGCAGCGCCTTGGTGATGACCTGCATGCGCTTGATCGCGGTGTTGCGCACGTACATCTCGGGCCCCTTGAAGCCAAGGAGCGTGCCGCCGAGGCACAGCACCGGCTGAAGGAACTCGGGGAACGGGAATACCTGCAGCACGTAGACGATCATCACCATGATGAAGCCGAACACGAACGGCAGGCACAGGCGCATGAACTGGTAGATGACGACGGCGTCGGGACCGCGGAAGCCGGCCTGTTGCAGCTTGGAGCGGATATCTTCGGAGCCGTTGCCCTTGAGGCTGTCGAAGCTGCCTAGCACCCGGCGCATCGTGCCGATGGTCAACAGCTGGCGTTCGCCGCGGCGGCGGGCGTTGCTCGACGCGTCGCTCTTGAGCCTGCTACGTCGGGTATCCAGCGCCTTGAGCCGGCCGGAGAAGTCCTCCGGCAGCAGCAGCGCGTTCCACACGATATAGGCCACGATCACGGCGGCGAACCCGACTCCGCCGAGGATAAGCTCCTCGCCTGTGAAGCCGCCCGGGAAAATGGTGTTCACCGCGCCGCCCCTCAGATCTCGAACGAGGCCATGCGCTTGATGATGAAGATGCCCATGCTCAGGCTACCGCCGGCCCCGGCCAGCATGGTCATGCCGCGCGGATCGGAGAACATCGTCGACATGTAGTCGGGGTTGAGCAGGAACAGCACGCCACCCAGGACGAAGGGCAAGGAGCCCATGATCATCGCCGTGGCGCGCGCCTCGGAGCTGAAGGCCTTGATCTTCAGCTTCATCTGCCGGCGCTCGCGCAGCAGGGTCGAGAGGTTGCCCAGCGTCTCGGCCAGATTGCCGCCGGTCTCGCGCTGGATCGCCATGGCGATGATCAGGAAGTTGAACTCCGGCACCTTGATCGATTCCGCGACGCGCCAGAACGCGTCCTCGAGCGGCACGCCCACGCGCATCTCGTGTTGGACACGGCGGAAGATACCGCCGACCGGCTCACCGACCTCGTTCGAGGCGTTGGCGATCGCCTCCTGGATGGGGATGCCCGAGCGCAGCGCGCGCACCATCAGGTCGAGCGCGTCGGGGAAGATGGCGTTGAACTGGTCGATCCGCTTGTTGACCTTGCGGCCGACCCAGATGTGCGGCAGGCCCATGCCGGCGACGACGGCGGCGAGCAGGCCGATCGGCATCGCCAGGCCGGCCAGCAGGACCAGCACCGCGGCGACGACGCAGGCGATGCCGCCGCAGATCAGCGCGTAGTCACCAACGCTGATGTTGACGCCGGTGCGCTCGAGGCGGTCCTGCAGCGCCGCCGGGTTCGGCAGCCAGCGCATGACCATCTTGTCGGTCATCTTGCTGTCGGTCGTCTTGCGCAGCGCTTGGCGCGCCTGCTTGACGTTGCGCGCCGCCTGGCCCCAGAGCCGCTCGCGCACCTCCTCCAGCCGCTCGCGCTGCATGCGGCGCTTCTTCTCGACGGTGAGCACGTACCACACCGCCGTGATCAGTCCGAAGACCATGGTGAAGGCGAGGAAGAGCGCCTCCGGCGCGATGTTCTCGGGCAGTTCCATGGCTCAGCCCATCGCTTCCATGACGGCGCGGTCGAGACCGTAGTACGCCGCCTTGGGCAGGAAGTTCGGACGCAGGCCCGAGCTCTTGAAGGTGCCGACCAGCTTGCCGTCGGGTCCCTCCCCCTTGAACTCGTAGGTGAACAGATCCTGCGTGGTGATGACCTCGCCCTCCATCCCGGTGATCTCGGTGATGTGGGTGATGCGCCGCATGCCGTCGCGCATGCGCTGGATCTGCACGATCATGTTGACCGCGCCGGCGATCTGCGTGCGCAGCGCCTTGACCGGCAGGTTGAGGTTGGCCATCGCCATCATGTTCTCGAGACGGGTGACGGCTTCGCGTGGCCGGTTGGCGTGGCAGGTGCCCATCGAGCCATCGTGGCCCGTGTTCATCGCCTGCAGCAGGTCGACGGCCTCGGCGCCGCGGACCTCGCCGAGGATGATGCGCTCGGGACGCATACGCAGCGCGTTCTTCACCAGGTCGCGCATGGTGATCTCGCCGTTGCCCTCGAGGTTGGGCGGGCGGGTCTCCAGACGCACGACGTGCGGCTGCTGCAGCTTGAGCTCGGCGGCGTCCTCGATGGTCACGATACGCTCGTCGTGGCCGATCATGCCGGAAAGCGCGTTGAGCAGCGTCGTCTTGCCCGAGCCGGTACCACCGGAGATCACGATGTTCATGCGCACGCGCGACGCGATTCGCAGGACCGTGGCCATCTGCGGCGACATGTTGCCCTGCGCCGCCATCTGGTCGAAATCGATCGATCTCTTGGAGAACTTACGAATCGAGACGCTGGGACCGTCGATCGCCAGCGGCGGGATGATGATGTTGACGCGGCTGCCGTCGAGCAGACGCGCGTCGCAGATCGGGCTCGACTCGTCGACGCGCCGGCCGACCTTGCTGACGATGCGGTTGCAGATGTTCAGCAGGTGGGCGTTGTCGTCGAAGTTGATGTCGGTGAGCTGCAGCTTGCCCTTGGTCTCGACATAGACCTGCTTGGGCCCGTTGATCATGATGTCGGTGACGCCCTCGTCGCGCAGCAGCGGCTCGATCGGCCCCAGCCCCAGCATGTCGTCGAGAATCTGCGTCAGCAGCTCGGTCTGCTCGGCGCGATTGAGCTGCAGTCGGGCCTCGACCAGCAGGTCGCGCAGCATCTCGTCGAGCTGGTGCTGCAGGTCGGCGCGCGGCAGCTCGACCGCCGCGGCGATATCCATGCGGCGAATGACCATCGGATGAAGCAGGCGCTTGGCCTGATCGATCTTGACGCGGCCGAGCTTCACCACCTCGGACTGGGTCGAGGTCGCCGTCTGCGGCGTGGGCGCCGTGATCGCGTTCTGCACGACCGACAGCGACGGCTGCGGCTTACCCCCGGCGGGCTTGGCGGGGGCTGGCGGAATGTTGGCGCTGGCGGTTGTCGGCGGCGACACCTTCGGTGGCGCGGCGGGTGGCGTCGGCCGCCCAGCGGCCCCCTCACCGTCAACCGGGGGAGGCACCGGCCGCCACGCCGCCGTATCCTCGGCCGACGACTTGGGCGGGGCGCTAGCGCGCGGCGGTGGTGGCGACGCCGGCTCGGGCGTCGGTGCCGCTTCCGGTTCGGCCGCGGCGGTGGACTCGGTCGGCGCGAGCGCCCGGCCGACCATGTCACGCAGCTCCAGCACCGTCAGCGCGAGGCCGGCCGCGCGCGAGCGCGTCTGGATCATCTCGCCCGCGACGCGCGCGACTTCGCCCGGCGAGCGGCCGGCGGCGCGCTCCGCGGCGACACGCTCGCGCAACGGTTCGGCGATCTCGCCAGCTAACGACGCCAGACGCTGGGCGCGCTCGGAGCCGGCGCGCGTGGCGCTCGCGGCGGCGGTCGCCTCGTTGGTGCGGGCGCGCCGATCGAGGCGATCGGCCAACCCGCCGGCGGCCGGGGGCGCGGCCTTGGCCGCGTCCGGATTCTTGCCGATACGTCCAAACATGACGCGACCCGTGGGTTACTTTTTCTTTGGTTTGCTGGCGAAAAGCTGGCCGAAGAGACTCTTCTTGGCGCCGTCCTTCTGCGCCGATCCCTTGGCGGACTCCGGCGCGCGGAACTCCTTCACGAGCGGCTGCAGCGACTTTACGATCGGGCTGCGCGGCGCGGCCTCGGGCACCGGCACGCCGGTATTGACGGCACCGGCCAGCGCCTTCTCGTCATAAGCCACCTGGCCGTCGACCTTGCGCTTGATGCTCTTCTCGAGATCGGCGATGCGGATCGGGCTCTTGCGCGGATCGGCCGAGCCGCCGGCGATGACGTAAACCGTCGCGCGCGGGGCGCTCTCGGAGATGAAGTTCAGCAGCCGCATGCCGTCGCGCACGCCGGTGAGCGTCAGGTCGCCGACGACGATGATATCGGTGGCGGACTCGAAAGCCTGCTGCTGGATCACCGGATCGCCGCGCGGCACGTCGAGCACGATGAAGTTGAATTTGCGCTGGAACTTGGCGACGAGCTGGGTGAGCACGCCTTTCTCGATCGGCACCGGCGTGTTCGGCGGATCCTCGGCACCCAGCGCGCACAGGAACTCGCCCTTGCGCTGCACCGACTGCTCGACGAACAGGTTGTCGACACGCTCCGGACTGGTCAGCGCCTCGCGCAGCGCGTCCGACGGATCGAGGTCGAGCGACAGCATCACCGAGCCGTAGTGCATGTCGAGGTCGAGGATCAGCACGTCGCTCTTGTTGGCCGTCGAGACCATCGAGGCGATGCTGATCGCCACGGTCGAGGCGCCGACGCCACCGCGCGCGCCGACCACGGCGACGACACGGGCCGGCACGCTCGGGTCGGTGGTGACCATCATGTTGCCCGAGCCGATCTGCTCGAGCTTGGTGCGCGCTTCGGCCAGCTCGCGCTCGCGCTTCTTGGCGGCGAGCGCCGTGTCGATCGCCTTGCGCATCACGCCGGGGCGCAGCGGACGCACCAGGTAGTCCGCGGCGCCGGCACCCAGCAGGTCGCGGAACAGAGTCACGTCGTTGGCGTCGCCGAGCGCCAGAACCGCGCATTCCGGCGGCATGGTCGAAACCAGCGCGGCGAGGTCGGCCACCGCGGTCTCGGTATCGGTGACGTCGATCAGCAGCGCGGCGAGGCCCGGCGGCATATCGGGAACCGAAAGCGCCGCCAGGCAACCGCCGGCGACACGGTGCATCGGCAACGGATCACCGCCGCCACCGAGCTCGGCCTCGGCGACCGCGGCCGTCTCCTCGTCGGTGATGAAGGCCAGCACCGCGCCGGCCGGCAGCGGTGGGATCTCCAGTGACTGCGCCGCCACGTCCTGGCTGTCGAACGGTTCAGCTGGCTGAGCTACCATGGGAGGGCCTTCTTCGCGTGGCTCGTTATGGCGAGGACGTGCCGCCGCCGGCGGCGGCGGCGGGGCCGCCCGCGCCGCTGGTGCCGACGACCGTCAACGCCTTGACGCGATCGCGGTACAGGCGATCGACCGCGTCGGCGCCCAGCTTGCCGCTGGACGGGCCGGGATCGCGGCCGACTTCGAGATCTTTCGGATTGGCGATCATGCTCTGGATATTCAACGACGTCGCGCAACCTAGATTGCTATGCGGCGTGTTCTTGCCGTCGTAGCCGGGTGACTTGCTCCAGTCCGGGCAGTTCAGGTCGCGTGCGACATACCGTTCGACCTGAAGCACGATCGTGTCATTCACACCGACCATCCCGGTCGACGCCGAGGCGGACTGCAGCGTCGCGCCGTGACGCTGCACGAGCCCGCGCACATAGGCCAGACGCTGTTGGTCGGCGACGCTGCCGAAGCCGCCGGCCGCCAACGTGATCGGCTCTCCCGCGTCGCGGGCCTGACGCGCGAGGGCCTCGATGCGCGCCGCGTCTTCGGTCGATGGCGCCGTCTGTCCCGGCGCATAGCGAACCGCCAGCAGCGCCACGGCGCGGTCGGCGCGCGGCTCCTTGGGCTTGTTGTGGGTGGCGACCTCGGAATTGCCGCAGGCCGACAGGAGGGTGGCCGCGAGAATCGCCGGCACGATCAGACGGACGAACATGGCTTGTCTTCCCTTCATCTCGCGCTACTCGATCATGAAGCCGCCGCCACCGCCGGCGCGGCGCACCGGGCTCGGCCCGGCGGGCTGCTGGCGATAGGTGCGACCGAAGAGATACCGGTCGGCGTCGTTGGGCGGCACCAGACCATCGGTCGGCGTCGCCAAGCGACCGCTGCTCGGCTTGACGAGATAGGGCGTCACCAGGATCACGAGCTCCGTCTCGTTGCGTTGGAAGGCGTCGGACTTGAACAACGCGCCCAGGACAGGGATGTCGCCCAGGCCGGGTACCTTCGAGATGTCCTGCGTCGAGGTGTTGTTGATCAGGCCACCGATCATGAAGCTCTGGCCGCTGCCGAGCTCGACCGTGGTCTCCGCTCGGCGCGTGGTCAGCGCCGGGATGGTGAAGCCGTTGAGCACCACCTGGCCCTGCGTGCTGAGCTGGCTGACCTCTGGACGCACCTTGAGATTGATGCGGCCGTCGCCATAGATCGTCGGCGTAAAGGCGAGGCTGACGCCGAACTGCTTGTAGCTGACGCTGACCTGGGCGTTGCCCGTCGTCGTGACCACGGGGAACTCGCCACCGGCGAGGAAGCTCGCGGTCTCGCCGCTCAGGGCAACAAGGTTCGGCTCGGCCAGGATGGCGATGAAGTTTTCCGTCGCCAGCAGGTCGACCACGCCGTTGATGTCGCGGCCACCGCCCGTGTTGCGCAGGTTGAGCAGGCCACCCGACGGCGCGCCCTGGCGCAGCAGTTCGCCCGCCGCGCCGAAGGCGATATCGGTGGGCGTCGCCAAGCCGAGGGCGAAGGAGCCGATACGGCCAGCCGCCTCCCAGTTGATGCCGACGCGCTTGAGCGCCTGACGCTGCGCCTCGATGACGCGCACGCGCAGCAGCACCTGGCTGGGCGCATCGACGCTGGCCTGGATCACGACCCGGTCGGGATTGCCGAGATGCGCGCCGGCGATACGGCGCGCCTCCTGGATCTCGCCGGCGTTGCGAGCGGTGCCATTGACGACGATGGTGTCGCCCACCGTCGTGAATTGCAGCTGCGTGCCCGGCGCGATGCGACGCAGCGCTTCCTGCAGGCGCGAATGCTCATGCGTGACGCGCACGATCGTGTTGAGCAGCACGTTGTCGCGCTCGTCGGTGGCGTAGAGCGACGTCTCACCCGGCTTCTTGCCGAAGACATAGATCTGGGTCGGCGATTTCACCTGGATATCGGCGATTTCCGGGTTGGCGACGAACACAGTCGTCGCCGATCCCTTGAGCCGCACCATCGTGCCCTTGCTGACCTCGATCTGCATGCTCGGCGACTCGGTGGGCACCACCGCGGCGCGACCGAAGTCTCGCTGCGCGCGGTCGGCCGGCGGCGGCGTCACTTGCGGCTGCACCGGAATGGTCGTCATGCCCGGAGGCGGCGGCGGCAGGGCGGCCGGCGGCGCCGCCTGCGCCGGAGGGGTTGGGCTCGGCGCGGCAGGCGGTTGGCCCGGCTGGCGCGGCGGCAGCGGCACGGGCTGTGGCGGCGGCAGGCCCGGCGCCTGGGCGACCTGGTCACGCGGCGCGGCGGCTGGCGGCGCCGCTTGAGCCGGAGTCGGCGCGGGGGCTGGAGCCGGTGTCGGGGTCAGCGTCGGCGCGACGCCATCAGGAGGCGGCGTCTCGCCCGGGCTACCGAATATGCGGCCAAAAAAACCCGGCCGAGGTTCGTCACGCGACGGTGGCGGCACAGTGGGCGCAATGGCGCTCGGCGGCGTCACCCGAGGTGCGTCTGGCGGCGGCGGCTGGACCTGGGCGAGCTGCGGCTGGGAAGACGAGTCGGTACCGAAGAGCCGCCCGAAAAAGCCAGGCTCCTCGGCTGGAGCTGCCGCTGGAGCTGCCGCTGGAGCCGCAGGCGGCGCCGACGTCGGCACCGTCGCAGCCTGTTGCGCGCGGTCGGCCGCGAGCTTGGCGTTGAATCGGCGATTGAGCTCTTCGGCCGAAGGACCCTTCTCGGCCGGTTTTGGCGCAGGCCGCGTTCGAGGCTTGGGCGTCCCCTGGTCGGCGCCGGACGGTCGGGTGACCGTCGTGCCGGTGGTTTGCGCGACCGCCTGCGCAGCCGGCCACATCGTGGCGATGGCGAACGCGACGCATACGATCGGCCGTAGATGAGAACGCTGCTTTTCGCAGTTGTTGTTGAGAGGGGGATTGTTTGTCATTGGCGTTGTCCTCCGCCGGTTGCTCCCGCCGCCGGCGCCGCGGCGGGCCCGGTCTGCGGCCCCCCCGTCGTCGCGGCCGCACCCCGCAAGATGGTTATGGTGGCCCCACCGCCGCCTGCGCCGCTGGCGGCCGGGGCGGCCGGGGCCGCTGGCCCCGACGGGCCGCTCAGCAATCGGCTGACGTTGCTGTCGCGGGTGAAGCTGGGTTCGTCGTCGACGTTGCGCGCCACGCCGCCGGCATCGGTGTCGGCCGGCTCCTGCAGGCTGCGCAGGGCGAGCGAGAGCTTACCCATCTCGGCCGCCAGGGCGATGATCTCGGCCTGCTTGGGGGTTACCTCGAGCGTGGCGGTTTTGGCCACCTGCGGCGCTTCGCCCGGCCGCGTGTCGAGTCGTTGATCCATGGCGATGACCCGAATGTCCCTCAGCACGGTCTCGCTCGCCTGGCGTTCCTTCCCGCTGTCCTTCTCGAAGACGTGCGTGAGGATCAGATCGACGCGGTCGCCGGCGAAGATGAAGCCGGAGACGCCCGAGGTCGGGGTCACCTGGATCGACACCGCGCGCAAGCCCGGTTGAAGGACGGCGGCCATGAAGCCGCGCGTGCCGGAGAGCACGACGCGCCCCTCGGTGATCGGCTCGCCGGCGGAGATCGGCGCACGGGCGACCGCGCCGACGAAGTCGGACAGCGGGCGTCGGCCTTCGATGATGTAGGTCGGCGAGATCGTCCCGTCGGGCCAAGCCTGCCAGCGCATGTCGTCGGGCTTGACGATCTGGCCGGTGCGGATGTCGGTGCGGGCGACCAGAACCTGCAGGCTCGGGGCCGGCTGCGGCGCCTCGGTCAGCGACGGGCGGGCCGGGCGCTGGGCTGGGCCCTGGGGTGCGGCGACCTGCTGCGGCTGCTGCGTGGCGAAACCCAGCCAGTGGCGACCGAAGAAAACCATGACGCCGGCAACCAGCAGGGCGATGGCGAAGACTCCGACACGCGCGATGTTCATGGGATCAGGCCCTCACCTCGGTCAGTAGTCGCAGGCAGACCACCACCGCGCCGGTGGCGATCGCCAAACCGTAAGGCAGTCGGCGACGCAGCGCCGCCGTCACCGAACCAGCGAAGCCGGTGTCGCTCATCTCAGCCTTCTGGCGGAACGCCGGCAGCAGGAACGCCGCGCTCAAGAGCGCGCCGTAAAGCGTTGTAACCAAAATGAATTCGACGACATGATTCGGCCCGGCCCACATCGCGCAGACCGCCATCAGCTTGACGTCGCCGCCGCCCAGCACTTTCTGGGCGAACAGGAAAGCGCCGCCGGCGAATACCGCGGCGCCGCAGGCCACCGCCCAGACCAGCGACATCGGCTGGCCGCCGCGCAGCAGCACGACACCCGCGTGCACCACGAACAGCGCGACCGCAGCCACCGGAATCTGATTGGGGATGACATAGCGCGCCCAGTCACTGAGCGCGGCGCCGATCACCAGCGCGGCAAGGCCGCTGATCAGGATCAGATCCACGAGCTGGAGGGCTTCGGACATGCACCTGCTCTTCTTTACGAACGGTTGGTCACGGTGGGCTGCTTCGTCGCTACTTCGGCGAGGCGCTCGGGCCGCAACCGATGGCGGTAGCCTCCGATGCGCTCCCCAAAGCCCGAAGAAAACTTAAGACCATGACCCTACCCTCTGGAATCACTTCAAAAATCGACCCGGAAGATCGGACGATCCCGCAACTGGATCGCTTAACCAAGGCGGTATCTCGCGACCGGCCGCAAATGGCACCCGTACCCATCAGCGACTTCCGTCTCAAAATTTACGCAAAGTCGTTCTGACAGTCAACAGAAAATACTTAAAGATTGTCGAATAGAACATTGAAATTAAAAGATATTTCTAAATGGCCGGTCGCACTCACCACAGGTAGGGGCAGGCTGGATCGTCGAAGGCAACATCTGGTGCGCAGGCTCAGCCCACGCCAGCTCGGCGTTCGCCGCTCCACAAATGAGAACGGGCCGCAGGTGACCTGCGGCCCGACTTCATCTTTGGCCGAAGCTGAGCTTACTGCAGCTTGTTGGCCGTGTTGCTCATCATCGTGCTGAGCTTGGTGCCGACCGTGGTGAACGCGGTGATGGCGGCGACCGAGATCAGCGCGGCGATCAGACCGTACTCGATCGCGGTGGCGCCGGACTCGTCCTTCAGAACATTGCGGAAGATGGACAGCATGATCGTATCTCCAAAATTCGGTTCGCCCAACCTCGGGCCGTAATGGCTTGCGGGTTTCCCCCAAAATCGTACGAACCAATCAAACCGGAGGCGTTTATGGGGACAGCGGCCGGAGCCGACTTTGTCTGACTGCGTCTCCAATCAGTCCTGACAGTTGAAGCTTGTACCTCAACTCATACATCAAATCAACGCCAAGCCAACGCGAAAGATCAAAGAGACAGACTAAGTGATTATTTTGCAACAACTCCCGATTCTTTGACGCTCAGCCCTCTTGAAATGGGAACGGGCCGCAGGGGGGTCCTCCCCTGCGGCCCGTCGAGCCCTTGCACAAGCGCTTTGGTGTGTGCGCTCGCGACCTACTGCAGCTTGTTGGCAGTGTTGGACATCATGTCGCTGAGCTTGGTGCCCACCGTGCTGAAGGCGGTGATGGCGGCGACCGAGATCAGCGCCGCGATCAGACCGTACTCGATCGCAGTAGCGCCCTGCTCATCCTTGAGAATGCTACGGAAAATCGACAGCATAAATGTATCTCCTGGTTACTATCTTTGCCGTTCCGGCTACCGCGGCATGGGCTTGCGACGGATCGCCCGGAATGCGTCTCCCAAAGCCGAAATTCACGACGGAGAACCTTGAGACCGTCAGGAACGCCACCGGCCCTTATCACTCGCTCCTAACGTCAAATATTAGCACATTTTTGCGTCAACGCAATTAAAATTCCTATAGTTCAGATCAATTATATCGCATAACCTGCTGAAAAATTTATCTATTCTTGCATGCAAGATACCCTACCCACCACCCCACCGGGCCCGGGCGGCAGCCAGCCGACCCACGACAGTGATCGCACACAGAATGGCAAAAACGATCGATATGTATTTGAAAAATATGGGAAATATCATCATGATAACAGTGAACACGATGGTCTCGGAGCCCTCGATCAGGCCGGCCGCGTGGTAGAAGGATTTGCGCCCCCGAAAGTGCGACTGCTCGCCGCGCTTGGCCGCGATCACCGCATAGCCAAGGAAAGAAGAGGCGGTGCCGACGAAGGCCGCGAGCAGCAGCGCAGCCCAAATGGCGTTCTCCGGCCGGGCCAAGGCGAAGCCGAGGACGACCGCGGCATAGAAAACCATATCGGCGACAATGTCGGCGTAACCGCCGAAATCGGTCGGCCCCCGGATGCGTGCCACGGCGCCGTCGAGGCCATCGATCAGGCGGTTGGCCAAGCAGCAGACCAGTGCCCAGCCGTAAGCCTCGATCGCCAGCAACGGCAGGCAGGCCAAGCCGACCAGCAGGCCGACCAGGGTCAGTCCGTTGGCCGACGCCCCGCACGCCGCCAACCAGCCGCCCGCCCTGTTGAGCGGCGGATCGATGATCCGCCGCATCAGCGGGTCGAGCATCGGGCTAGCGCCGGGTGGGATCGCCGGAATCGCCGACGGCGCGCAATTCGACGACCGCCGCCGGGGCGGCACTGGCGTGGGCCGCCTCGCGCGCCGCGGTGCGCCGGTAGCTGGCGTAGCTGAACGGCAACAGGAGGAGATAGACTAGGCCGATCAGCGGCAGGGTGGTCCACGGCGTGGTCACCATCAGGCCGATCCCCAACGCCGCCAGCGCCAGGCTCGGCACCACCCACGGGCCGGGAATACGGCCACGCTTGAGCGACCAGGACGGCAGGCGGCTGATCATCAGCGCACCGATACCGACCAGGAAGATCGCGCCCGTGACGGGGTGTCGCAGCCACGGCCAGTCGACATCGGGCGACAGGCTGAGCATCAGCGGCATGATCGCCAGGAGCGCCCCGGCCGGCGCCGGCACGCCGGTGAAGTAAGCCCCGGCCCAGACCGGCGGCTTTTCCTCGGCGTAGATGCCCACATTGAACCTCGCCAGGCGCAGCGCGCTGCAGATCGGGAACATCAGGGTGACGACCCAGCCGAAAGCGCCGGCGGCGCTCATGATCGACAGATACATCAGGAAGGCCGGCGCCACACCGAAGGCGATCACATCGGACAATGAATCGAGCTCGGCGCCGAAGCGGCTGGTGGCGTTGAGCCGACGCGCCACCCGCCCGTCGAGCGCGTCGAGGAAGGCGGCGGCGATGATCGCCAGGACCGCCGAGCGGAAATCGCCGTTCAGCCCGAATCGGATCGCCGTCAGGCCCGCGCACAGCGCCGAGAGCGTGATGACGTTGGGCAACAGCCGGTTGATCGACAGGCCGCGCAGGCGTAGCCGCCGCTCGCGCTGCTCGAGATCGGGCATGGTCGCGCCTCCTCGGCCCTCAGAGCTCGGCCGCGCCGCGCGGCCCGGGATCGGCGGCGCGATCGTCGGCCATCACAGTCTCGCCACCGATCATGCGCTGCCCCGATGCCACCAGGGGAACAACGCCCGCCGGCAGATATAGATCGGTTCGGCTGCCGAAGCGAATGAGGCCATAGCGCGCGCCGGCGCGCACGACCTGGCCCGGTCGCAGATGGCACACGATGCGCCGCGCCACCAGGCCGGCGATCTGCACCACGACGGCCTTGCGGCCATCGGCCAGTGTGAGGCTGACGGACTGGCGTTCGTTCTCGTCACCGGCCTTGTCGTCGGACGCGGCTAGGAAACGGCCGGGGTGGTAGGCGACGACATCGACGGTGGCGTCGACCGGGATGCGATTGATATGCACATCGAAGACGCTGAGGAACGTGCTGATCCGCATCATCGGCTGATCGCCCAGACCCAGTTCGCGCGGCGGCACCGCCTCCTCGACCTTCAGCACCAGGCCGTCGGCCGGAGCGACGAACAGGCCGGCGCGCGTGGGCGTGAGCCTGGGCGGGTCGCGGAAGAAGTAGACGCACCACAGCGTGGCGACGAACAGCGGCCAGAACAGCGGCGTCCACGCCAGCACCAGGGTAATGCCGGCGAAGATGGCGATGAAGCGCCAGCCCGCAGGGTGGATCGGGATCAGGAAATTGGCCAGCATGGGCTCATCGTGGCTTGGGAATGACGAACACCTGGCCGGGATAGATCAGGTTGGGGTCGCGGATCTGGTTGCGGTTGGCTTCGTAGATCGCGGTGTAGCGCTCGCCGCCGCCCAGCGCACCGCGCGCTATATTCCACAGGTTGTCGCCGCGCACGATGGTCACGGCATCGCCCGGCCTCACCTTCACCCGCTCGAAGGGCACCTCGAGGCGATGCGCCACGCCCGCGCCGCCGGCGACCAGCCGATCGACGCGCAGGCGTTGCGGACCGTGCGGCGTGGCCTGACCCGGCGCCAGGGTCCATTTGCCGTCGGCGCCGGCCGTGGCGTCGCCGACCAGCTGGTCGTTGAGGTAGATGCGCACCGTCTCGCCGGGATTGGCCCGACCTGCGATCGTCATGCGGCCGGCGTCATCGTAGTCGACGGTCCCCAGTACGAGATCGCCGGCGCGCGCCAATGGCGGGCCCTGCAGCACTTGGCTGGCGCCGCCGGGCGCGGTCGGCGTCGCCACAACCAGCGGCGGCGCCGGCGACACGGCGGCAGCCGATGGCGGCGGTGACGGGTCCGGCTTCGCGGTCTCGGGCGGCGCCGCGGGCACGATCGGCGGAACGGCGGACAGAGGCGGCGGTTGGGCGGGGGCGGGGATGAGCACCGCGACGGCACGGTCGGAAGGCACCGGCGCGCCGCCGGGCGGCGTTTGGACCAGGCGAATCTCGTGGCCACCGGGCTGCAGCGGCGTATCGAGGATCGCCACCCACTCGCCCCGTGCATCGGCCTGAACCGTCGCGACCGCCCGGCCGCCGACCTGCACCTCGACCTGCGATCCGGCTGGCGCGCGGCCCGAGACCACGGCGCGGCCGTCGCGCACGAAGACATTGTCGAAGGTTGGCGGCGCGAGGGCCGGGTCGGGCCTGGGAGGCTCTGTGGTGGCCGGTGGCGCCGCCGGCTTGGGCGGCTCAGCCGGCGTCGCCGTAGCGGTGGTTGGCGGCGGATCGCCGGGCTTGGCGGGCTCGGGCGTCGACGCGGTCGCCGGCGACGGGGTCGCGGCAGGAGGCGCCGGATCCGGCGTGGCCGCAGGCGGCTTGTCGGGCGTGGCTGGGGCGGCGGGTGGCGCCGCCGCCGGCTTGGTCGGCGCGGCGGCCTGCTTGGGTTCGACGACTGTCGGACCAGCACGCCCCAGCAACGCCGCCACCTGGGGATGATCGCGCAGCAACCAGACTGCGCCTGCCAGCGCCAAGAGGAGCAATAGGAGAATGATAACGAAACGACCGACACCACGGCGCGGCTCGGGCTGCGGCGTCGCCAGTCGATCAGAAGCCGCCAACGGCTCGACCCGAGGCGGTGGCGGTGTGACGGAACTCTCGACGGGCTTCGGCGGTTCAACCGCGCGGCCGGGGATTACGGTCGGCGTGGCGGCCGCCGGCGCCAAGGTCACGGCGCCCTCCTTGGCCGGGGGCTCCGTGGTTGGGGCCGCGGGCGACAGACGCGCCGCCAGCGCCGCCACAGCGGCACGGATCGCCTGCTCGTCCGTCGGCAGCGGGCCGGTATCGGACGGTGGGCTGGGCGGCTTGACGGGCTCGGTCATCGGGCTCCTGGCCGGGCTGGACGACTTCCGGCGTTCATGCCACGACAATCATGGCAAACATGCGCTCGGCGGAAAACCACCGGCGTCCCCTCCCCTCTCCCGCTTCCCGACCCGTGATGTCAATTATTCGTTCGGTCTGTGTTTTCTGCGGCTCGCGTCCTGGTGACGAACCGGTCTATGTCGAGGAGGCGCGGCGATTGGGCGCGCTGCTCGCGCGGGCCGGCGTCACGCTGGTCTACGGCGGCGGCGGCATGGGGCTGATGGGCGCCGTGGCCGACAGCGCGCTGGATGCCGGCGGCCACGTCGTGGGCGTGATTCCCGATTTCCTGATCAAGGCCGAGGCCGGCCACGGCCGGCTAAGCGAGCCGGTGATCGTCACCACCATGCACGAGCGCAAGATGATCATGTTCGAGCGGTCCGACGCCTTCGTCGTGCTGCCCGGCGGTATCGGCACGCTCGAGGAGCTGTTCGAGATCATGTCATGGCGCACGCTGGCGCTGCACGATAAGCCAATGGTGATCCTCAACACCGCCGGCTACTGGACGCCGCTGCTCGATCTGCTCGAACGCGTCATCAACCGCCGTTTCGCCAGCGCCAATGTTCGCGACTCGATCCGCTTCGTCGACTCCGCCTCGGATGTGTTGCCGACGCTGCGGGCGATGCCGCGCGGCTCCCTCATGAAGCCGCTCGATCGCACCTAGGCGCCATCGGGGGTCGGCCGACCGACCGCCAGCGCGTGGCGCCGGATCGCGAATCCGGATACTTTGGCGACATGACCAGCGCGCTGTTCATCTTGCTGTTTGTCGGCGCCCTCCTTGCCACTGAAGGGCTGGCCTGGGTGACGCACCGCCATGTCATGCACGGCCCGCTCTGGTGCTGGCACAGAAGCCATCATGAACCGCGCGCCGGCATGTTCGAGAAGAACGATCTGTTCGCCGTGGTGTTCGCCGCGCCGGCGATCGTGCTGATTGCGATCGGCACGTATCTCTGGTTTTGGGCGCTGCCCCTCGGGCTGGGCATGACGGCCTACGGCATGATCTACTTCTTCTTCCACGACGGATTGGTGCACCGGCGCTATCCGGTGGGCGTTTCCGGCCGTTCCGCTTTCTGGCGCCGGCGCATCCAGGCGCACCGGCTGCACCATGTGGTGAGAACCAAGGAAGGCTGTGTCTCTTTCGGATTCCTTTGGGTGCGATCGGTCCGGGCGCTGACGGCGGAACTGCGTCAGAAGCGGATGGCGTCGAGCAACGGCGCCCGCGCCAACGCCTGAAGATCGGCCGAGCCGGTGCAGAAGCAGGCGAGACGAAGCTGGTCACGCAGAACGGCGAAGTGCGCCTCGACCGACGCGGCGGACTCGAGCGCCGCGTCCAGCACCCCGGCCGCCTGACCGACCAGATGCGCGCCGAGTCGAATGGCGCGCGCCGCATCGAGGCCATCGCGAACGCCGCCCGATGCTATCAACGGCAGGTCCGGCGCGGCGATCGACGCGTCGAAGATCGCGCGCGCGGTCGGCACGCCCCATCCCGCGAAGGGCTTCACCACGGCTTGCGCGTGTCCGCCTGCGGCACGCGCGCCCTCGATCAGCCCCCAGTTCGTGCCGCCGGAGCCGGCGACATCGATCGCCGAGACGCCGCAGGCATGCAGACGCCGCACGACGTCGCCCGAGAGGCCCGCGCCGGTCTCCTTGACGATCAGGCGGCCGGGAAACGCCTCGGCAATCCTGGCGATCGCCGCCTCCACCCCGCGCCAATCGCGGTCGCCTTCGGCCTGGACCGCCTCCTGCAGCGGGTTGAGGTGCAGGACAAGGCCGTCAGCGCCGATCATCTCGACCGCTCGGCGCGCGTCGTCGAGGCCATAGCCCTTGGAGAATTGCACCGCGCCCAGATTGGCCAGGATCAAGGTGGTCGGCGCCCGGCGACGCAGTTCCCGCCCCAGGCCAAGGTCGGCGCGACTGTCGATCGCCACCCGCTGTGATCCGACCGCGAAAGCGATCCGTAAAACCTCGGCGGCTTCGGCCAGGCGCGCGTTGATCGACGCCGCGCGCGTCGGGCCGCCTGTCATTGAACTGATCAGGAACGGCGCCGCAAGATCCTTGCCCATGAAACGGACGGTGAGGTCGATGGCATCGTAGTGAAGCTCGGGCAGCGCGTTGTGCTGGAAGTGAACCACGTCGAAGCCCGCATCGGCGGTGCTACGGCCCTTGCCGGCGAGGACATGGTCGATGTGCTCATCTTTGCGTCGGACAAGCGCATCGTTCGACCGGGTCATGCGTGCCGCTCTCCCAAGAATGTTGCATCCGCGCGGATGGGGCCGTAAGGACCATACCGTCCGGAAAGCCGGCCGTAACGTGGCTTAGGTTTCGCTTTCGCCCTCTCTTACGGAAAACCACGATGGCGACGTCAAGCGTACGGCACGAGGAAGCTTCCAGATCTCGGTCGGCGGAGCAGGAGCATCTGCGGCGCCAGGTGAACGTCCGCCTCCAGGAACTGCTCCCCACGGCGCCAGCGGGCGGCAACGACGTGCTGTTCAGCGCGGCGGCCAGAGCTCTCAACGGGCACGGCAAACGCGTTCGGCCGGTCATGGCCATGCTCGCCTGCGAGCACGTGGGCGGTCGCGCTTTCGACGCGCTGGATCTGGGTTGCGCGGTCGAGATGGTCCACGCGGCGTCGTTGGTGCTCGACGATCTGCCGTGCATGGACGACGCCACGCTGCGTCGCGGCGCGCCGACCATCCACACCAGCCATGGAGAGGACGCCGCCATCCTGGCCGCGATCGCGCTCCTGAACCAGGCCTACGCGACGATTCTCGACGCCGAAGCGATGCGGCCGGCGACGAAGCTCGCCGCCATGCGCAGCCTGACCGCCGCGGTCGGGTTCAACGGGCTGTCGCAAGGGCAGATCCGCGATCTGCGCGACGCGCCCGATCGTCGCGACGAGGCCGGCCTGATGCAGCTCAACCATCAGAAGACGTCGGCGCTGTTCGTCAGCGCTTTGGAGAGCGGTGGCGCGGTTGGCGGCGCATCGCCCGAGCAGAACAAGTCTCTTGTGGTCTTCGGCCAAGCCATCGGCTTCGCCTTTCAGCTGCGCGATGACCTGATGGATGCTTTCGCGTCCTCCAAGGATAGCGGAAAGGACGAACGGCAGGACGCGGACAAGGTGACGTTCCTCGATCTGTGGGGCGAGGAACGCTTGCGCGCGGCCATCGAGGAGTCGCTCGAGCGCGCGCGCGACGCGGTGGGCGCGGACCGCCCGCTGAGCCGTTACGCGGACGGGCTCTTGCGGAACGCGCATCTTGAACGGTGATCCACAGTCGGCGGCGCTTGTCTTCAACGGCGTTCATGCCGGCTATGGCGGCAAGCCGGTGCTCACCGGCCTCGATCTGGCGATCGGTGCCGGCGAAGTCTACGCGTTGTTTGGCCCGAACGGCGCCGGCAAGTCGACCGCCGCGCGGGTCGCCTGCGGCCTGCTCAAACCGACGCGCGGAGAAGTCCGCTGGCCGAACCAGGACAAAGGCGGCATCAGCCTCTCGCCTCAGCAAGAAGCGTTGTTCCCGAACCTGACGGTCGAGGAAAATCTCCATGTCATCGCCCGCGCCGGCGGCGCTCGCCGCGAACGCGCGTCGATCGATGTCGCCAGAGCTTTGCGCCTCACCGCGTGCGAAGACCGGGCGAACGAGTTGATCGCGGTGTTGTCCGGCGGTTGGCGTCGACGGGCCAGCCTGGCGGCCGCTCTCGTGGGGCAGCCGAGCCTGATCGTCGCGGACGAGCCGACGCAGGGCGTGGACGTGCACACGCGAGCGGCTCTGGCCAACGCCCTGCGCGCCGCGGCGACGGAAGGCGCGGCGTGCCTGCTGATCAGTCATGACGCCCGCTTCGTGGAGGCGGCCGCCGACCGGGTGGGCTTCCTGCTGTCGGGGCGGCTGATCAAGGAAGGCAAGCCCGCCGCCCTCCTCGACGAGGCGTTCGGCGCGCGCCGCACGCTCGCCGCCAGGTTCGCTGAAACGCCCCACGACACGCTCGCCAAAGTCCTGCGCGAAGCGGGCTTCTTCGCCTCGACCGACGGCTTGACCTGGCGTCGCATCGGCGACCAGCCTTTCGAGGTCGCGCGCCTGCTGGCGGACGAGGTCAATCAGGCCGGCGGCGAGTTGATCGTCAGCCGGCCCGATCTGGACGATCTGGCCGCGGCGTTGCACGAAGAGCGACATGCTCGCGATCATTGAAGCCTATGCCCGCGGATTCCTCAGGGATCGCCCGGGCTTGGCGCTGACCCTCCTGCTGCCGCCGCTCATCTATCTGCTCTTCGCGGCCATCTTCGGCGCGAGCGGGCAAGGCAATATCGACGCGTCGGTATCGTTCACCGATCTGGCGCGCAACGCGGCGAGCCAGGCGGCGCGCGCGGCGATGGGCAAATCGTTCGACAGGTTGAGCGAGCAGGACAGCGTCCAAGCCGTCGAGGCGAGCGTCGTCTCGGGTCGCGCGGATACCGGCGTGATCCTGCGCGCTGGTGATGGGCCCGGCCTGCGGATCGAGATCCTGGGCACCGGCGGGCGCGAGGCCGCGACCAACGCCGTCGCGGCCCGGATGAGCGCGATCCACGCCGCGATGATCGGCCGCGCCGTGGATGACGGCGCCGTGCAGCGCCGCCGTCTCGGGCCGGCCGGCGACTTTCAAGCCACCTACTACGCGGCCGCCGTCGCCGTGATGTTCATCTTCTTCGCGGCCGTGCATGGCGCCATGGGCGGGCTCGACGAACGACGATCCGGGTTGCAGGCGCGCCTCGTGCTGGCCAGCCGCGGGCTGGCGCCGGTGCTGGGCGCTCGACTCCTCTGGTTGACGGCGGTCGGCGTGGCGCAAGCGATCATCATCTTCCTGGTCGCGACGCCGGACCTGCCATCGCTGGCGATATGGCAGATCGCGGCGGGTCTGCTCACCGCCGTGGTGATCGGGCTCGCCGCTGCGGGCTTCGCGTTGATGGTGATCGCCGCCTGTCGATCGCGCGAGCAGGCGCAGCCTCTGTCGACCTTTCTGGTTCTCGTGCTAGCGGCGCTCGGCGGCTCGATGGCGCCGCGGTTTCTCATGCCGCCGATGTTCCAGTCGATCGGCTGGCTGACGCCGCACGCCTGGGCGATCGAATCCTGGCAGACCGTGATCTGGCTCGGGCGCTTCGACTCTGGTGTCCTAACCGGCTGGATCGTGCTCGCGGGCCTGGGAGTCGTCGGCTGGCTTGTGGCGTTTGTGATCGAACGGCGACGGCTGTCGGGCTGAATCAGATTCGTGTCCACAGCGTCGGGCGCGGCGGCGGCGTGCGCAGGCGGTCGAATGTGCCACTGCGCAGCGCGATCAGCCCCCCGAGCGCCAGCAGCGCCGCCTTCGACGCCCGGCTCGTCGAAACGCGCCGTTCCCAGGCCTGCGCGCCAGCATCCACCACACGATGGCCGATGGCGCGATAGACCCCGCGGGCGGTGCCGATCGCCCAGGCGCACCTGATCGACAGATCGCGCAGTCCCCAGCGCGCCGACTCGTAATAGGGCTCGGCGGCGGCAACCAGCCTGGCGGCGACCCGCGCCACCGCTTCGCGGTTCGCGGGATCAGCGACCGCGCCGACGGCGACCCCCTCCTCTTCCAGCCAGCGCGCGGGCAGATAGACGCGCCCCCCGCCGGCGTCCTCGACGACATCGCGCGCGATGTTCGTGAGCTGGAACGCCAGGCCGAGATCCTGGGCCCGTCGCAAGACGTCGCGCCTGTCCACACCCATGACCCGCGCCATCATCACGCCGACGACGCCGGCCACGTGATAGGCGTAGTCCATCGTGTCGGCGAGGGTGTCGTAGCGCCGACCTTCGACGTCCATCTCGAAGCCGCGCAGCAGGTCCATGGCGTCCTCGGCGGGAATGGCATGCCGCCGGGCGACGCGCTGGAAGGCGGCGAAGACCGGGTTGTCCTGCGCCGCGCCGTCGAGAGCGGAACGAGTGCGCTCGCGCAGCTCCTGAAGCTTGGCGACGGCGATCTCGGCCTTGAGCCCGACCGCGCCGTGGCCCATGACCTGGCCGTCGATCTCGTCGTCGCAGTGCCGGCACCACGCGTAGAGCATCGAGGCGTCGTCGCGGATCTCCCTGGGAAACAGCCGGGCGGCGGTGGCGAAGCTCTTGGAGCCCTGCTTGATCGCCTGGTGGCTGCTTTGCAGGACGCGGTCGGTCATGGCGTGCGCCGCGCGTCGGCGATCATCAGCCCGGCCGTCGCTTTGGCCGAGGCGATCACGCCGGGTACGCCCGCGCCCGGATGTGTGCCCGCGCCCACGAAGTAGAGGTTCGAGATCCGATCGTCGCGATTGTGCACGCGGAAGTACGCGCTCTGGGTGAGGATCGGTTCCAGCGAGAACGCCGAGCCGTGATGGGCGCGCAACTGGTCCCGGAAGTCGAGCGGCGTGAAGATCCGGCACGTATCGAGGTCCGCCGCCAGGCCAGGGAGGTAGTGTCGCTCGAGATAGGTCAGGATCCGGTCGCGATAGCGCGGTCCCTCGATGGTCCAATCGATCTCGGCGGTGCCCAGATGCGGCACCGGCGCCAGCACGTAGAAGGCATCGCATCCCGGCGGCGCCAGCGACGGATCGGTCCGCGTCGGCGCATGGAGGTACAGCGAGAAGTCCTGGGGCAACGCGGGGCCTCTGAAAATCTCGTCGATCAAAGCGCGATACCGGGGGCCGAAAATGACCGTGTGATGGCGGATTTGCGGGTGCTGCTGCTTCAGGCCGAAATAGATGACGAAGAGCGACATCGAATGGCGCTTGGCGGCGAGGCGCGCGCCCTCCTCGCGGCCCCGCTCCGCATGACCCAGCAGGACTCGATAGGTGTGAACAACGTCGCCGTTGGACGCGACCATGTCACAACCCTCGTGCCGACCGGCGGCGACGACGCCGACCACCCGCCCGTCCGCCGTGACGATCCGCTCGACGGCGCTGCCGAGCCGCAGAGTGCCGCCCAGTTCCTCGAACAGGCGCACCATGCCCTTGATCAGCGCGCCCGTCCCGCCGCGCGGGAACCACACGCCCCCGCGCCGCTCCAGCGCGTGGATCAGCGCGTAGATCGACGACGTGGCGAAGGGATTGCCGCCGACCAGCAGGGACTGGAAGCTGAACGCCTGGCGCAAGTGCTCGTCGCGGATGAAGTCCGCGACCTTGGCATAGACCGAGCGCCAGGCCTGCAGCCGGACCAGCTGCGGCGCAGCGCGGATCATGCTGGCGAAATCGAGGAACGGCACCGCGCCCAGCTTCACGTAGCCTTCGCGCAGCAGCTCCTCCGAATATGCCAGAAAGCGGCGATAGCCCTCGACATCGGCGGGGTTTCGCTCGGCGATCTGGCGGTCGAGCTCGGCCTGGTCGTCGACGTAGTCGAAAGTGTCGCCATCCTCCCAGCACAGTCGATAGAACGGCGTCACCGGCATCAGCTCGACATAGTCCGCGAGCCGTCGGCCGGCGGTCGCGAACAGCTCTTCGAGCGCCGCGGGGTCGGTGATGACCGTGGGGCCCGCGTCGAAGGTGTAGCCCTTGTCGCGATAGACATAGGCGCGGCCGCCCGGCAGGTCACGCGCCTCGTGGATCGTGGTGCGGATGCCGGCCGCCTGCAGGCGGATCGCCAGCGCGAGTCCACCGAAGCCCGCGCCGATGACGATCGCGTGTGTCGGGCGCGTCATCGTTCGAGGAGGCACGGCAAGGCGGCGGCGAGCGGGACCGGCGGCCGCCCCGCGAGGATGCGCAATTTGTCGGCGGTCGTGGAGCGCGCGGCGTAGAAGCGCTCGATCAGCGGCTGCGGCAGACGATAGAAGCGCTGCAGGATCTTGTATCGTTGGGTTGGCGCCGCGGCGCGAAACAGCATGCGATCGAGCATCCGGTAGAAGCCCCGCGAGCGCCAGACGCCGATGGCGTGCCGGCGGATCTGACCGGCGAGATCCTCGCCATCGCGCCAGGACATCGTCGCCAGGAGATCGGCGAGGCGGACGGCGTCCGGCAAGGAATATCCGGTCGTCGGATGGAACAGGCACGCCCTCAAGCCGCTTTGCGCGGCGGCGCCCATGCGACCGAAATGCGCCTGCACATCGCCCGCCATGGCGACGGGCAAGACGCCGTGCTCGCGCCGCAGGACCTCGGTGATGCGCCAGCCCCGCGCGCGGGCATAATCCCGCGCGCCCGCCTCGAGCGCGCCCTGATCCAGCTCGGGTCCGTCGGCGTACCGGGTGTCCTCGATCAGCATCGTGTCGGCCTGCAGGGGCAGCACGTAGATAAAGCGATAGCCGCCCGCCTGATCCACCGTAGCGTCCATCACCAACGGTTCGGCCATGCCGTGCGTCGCGTCGAGCTTCACCTCCAACCCGACGAATTTCTGGAAACCCAGCGCCAGATCTGGGGTGGCGGTCGGCCCGCGGCCATCGATGACCGCTTTCGCCTCCAGCCGCTCGCCGCTGTCGAGCACCACGCCGTCGGCATGGACGGCGCGGATCGACGCGTTTAGCCGCAACCGGTCGGCCATCGCGCGGCGGATGACCGCGTCGAACGAATCGGCGGTGACGCTGCGGTAGGGCGTCGACAGGCGGCGTCCGCCTTCAGGAAAGCGCACGGCGTAGCCCGGCCAGCGATGGGCGATCAGCGGCTCGACCCAATCACGCTGTGCCGGGCTCAGATCTGTCTCGAAGAACGACCAGGTATGCGACCCACCCAGACGATCCGCCGCCTCGACGATCGCGATCTTCAAGTCCGGTCGAAGGGTCTTGAGGCGCAGCGCGATCAGCCCGTTGGCCAGCCCGCCGCCGGCCAACAGCAGATCGAGGCCGTCGAAGGCGCCCTGCTCCATCGTCATGATCAAGAGGTGGCACGTGACGGGCGCCGCCACAAGATTCCCTTGGGGCGACGACTGGCCACGCCCGGCTGCGTGCGATTGCCTTTGCCTCGCGGTGATGCAACAAGACAGTCCGCGATCAGCAATAGATCAACCCGGCCGAACGCAAGCGGCGCACGGAGGTGCAAGCATGTCAGATCTCGAAATCGTCTGGACGAAAGTCGATGAAGCGCCCGGGCTCGCGACGTTTTCCCTGCTGCCGATCGTCCAGGCCTTCGTCGGCGCGGCCGGCGTGAAGGTGAAGCTGAAGGACATTTCGCTGACCGGCCGCATCATCGCCAACTTCCCCGAGAAGCTGAAGCCCGAGCAGCGGATCAACGACGAGCTCGCCGAGCTCGGCAAGCTCGCCACGCGCCCCGAGGCCAACATCATCAAGCTGCCCAACATCTCCGCCTCGATCCCGCAGCTCAAGGCGGCGATCAAGGAATTGCAGGGCAAGGGCTACGACGTGCCGAACTATCCCGACAGCGACGCGACGCCGGCGGACAAGGAAGTCCGCGCCCGCTATGGCAAGGTGCTGGGCAGCGCGGTCAATCCGGTGCTGCGCGAGGGCAATTCCGACCGCCGCGCCGCCGGCGCCGTGAAGCAATACGCGCGCAAGAATCCGCACAAGATGGGCGCCTGGAGCAAGGACTCCAAGACGCGCGTCGCGCACATGTCGGGCCGCGATTTCTATGGCTCGGAGGTCGCCACCACCGTGGCGGCGCCGACCAACGCGCGGATCGAGCTGGTCGCCAAGGACGGCGCGACCACGGTGCTGAAGCCCAAGATTCCGCTCAAGGCCGGCGAGATCATCGACTGCTCGGTGATGAACGCCAAGGCGCTGCGCGCCTTCTACGCCGAGGCGATCGACGCCGCGAAGAAGGACGGCATCCTGTTCTCGCTGCACCTCAAGACGACCATGATGCGGATCTCCGATCCCATCCTGTTCGGCCATTGCGTGTCGGTGTTCTTCGCCGACGTGTTCGCCAAGCACGGCGCCACGCTGAAGAAGATCGGCGTCGATCCCGATATCGGCGTCGGCGAGATGATGAGCAAGATCGAGACGCTGCCGGAGGCCGAGAAGGCCGCGATCAAGGCCGACATCCAGGCCCAGTACGCCAAGCGGCCCGGCCTAGCGATGGTGAACTCCGACAAGGGCATCACCAACCTGCATGTACCGAGCGACGTGATCATCGACGCTTCGGTACCGGCGATGATCCGCGAGTCGGGCAAGATGTGGGGTGCCGACGGCAAGCTTTACGACTGCATCGCCGCGATCCCCGATCGTTGCTACTCGCCCCTGTTCCAGGCGGTCATCGACGACTGCAAGGCGCACGGCGCCTTCGACCCCAAGACGATGGGCACGGTGCCCAACGTCGGCCTGATGGCGCAGGCGGCCGAGGAGTACGGCTCGCACGACAAGACGTTCCGGATTCCCCAGGACGGCACGGTCAACGTCGTCGCCGAGGACGGCAAGGTCCTGATGACCCAGAAGGTCGAGACCGGCGACGTCTTCCGTATGTGCCAGGTCAAGGACGAGCCGATCCGCGACTGGGTCAAGCTCGGCGTGCGCCGCGCGCGCCTGACCAACACGCCAGCGGTGTTCTGGCTCGACGCCAAGCGCGCGCACGATGCGCAGCTGATCGCCAAGGTCGAGAAATACCTCAAGGACGAGGACACCAAGGGCCTGGACATCCGCATCCTGGCGCCGGTCGAGGCAATGAAGCTGTCGCTCGATCGCATCCGCAAGGGCCAGGACACGATCTCGGTCACCGGCAACGTGCTGCGCGACTACCTGACCGACCTGTTCCCGATCATGGA
>CAYTFW010000033.1:0-40350 GCA_964437145.1 uncultured Rhizobiaceae bacterium | reverse complement strand
CCAAGGATCTGAACATCGACTCGCTCGCCGTGATGGACATGGTGATGGAGCTGGAGGACACATACGACATCTCCATTCCGTTGAATGTCGTCGCCGAGATACACACGGTGGACGAGCTGACCGACACGGTTCTGAAGATCCGCGGGGAGCGCTGATCATGGGCCTGTTCGATCGCCACGCGCAGCTGCTCGACTTCTACCGCGGTGTCCAGGCCAGCGGCGCCGACCCGATCGGCGTGACGATGGAGCGCGTGCTGTCGCCGACCGAGGCGATCATCAACGGCAAGCGCACCCTGCTGGTCGGCACCAACAACTATTTCGGCCTGACCTTCGACCCGGCCTGCATCGAGGCCGCCGTCGAGGCGACCAAGATGGAAGGCACGGGCACGACCGGCTCGCGCATCCTCAACGGCAGCTACACCGACCATACCGACCTGGAGCGCGAGCTCGCCGATTTCTACGGCATGAAGCACTGCATGGTCTTCACCACGGGCTACCAGGCCAATCTCGGCCTGATCTCGACCCTGGTGGGCGAAGGCGACTACCTGATCATCGACGCCGACAGCCATGCCTCGATCTACGACGCCTGCAAGCAGACCCAGGCGACGATCATCCGCTTCAAGCACAACGATCCGGCCAGCCTGGAGGCGCGCCTGCGCCGCCTCGACAAGGAGAAGGGCAACAAGCTGGTGGTGGTCGAGGGCATCTACTCGATGCTGGGCGACACCGCGCCGCTCAAGGAGTTCGTGGCCGTCACCAAGCGCCACGGCGCCTACATCATGGTCGACGAGGCGCATTCGCTGGGCGCGCTGGGCGAGAACGGCCGCGGCCTGGTGGAAGAGGTCGGTGTGCTCGACGAGGTCGACTTCGTCGTCGGCACCTTCTCCAAGACGCTGGGCGCCATCGGCGGCTTCGCGGTGTCGAACCACGACGGCTTCGACGTGCTGCGGCTGGCGACTCGCGCCTACATGTTCACCGCGTCGCTGCCGCCTTCGATCGTCGCCTCGGTGCGCGCCGCGCTGCGTATCGTGCGCGCGCGGCCGGAGTTGAAGACCAAGCTGTGGGCCAACGTCGCCACGCTGTACGACGGGCTGGCCGCGGCCGGCTTCACCCTGGGGCCGCAACATGGTCCCGTGGTGGCGGTGCAGTTGCCCGACCTGCAGACGGCGATCGCCTTGTGGCGCGCGCTGCTCGACGAGGGTGTCTACGTCAACATCGCCGGTCTGCAGGCCACGCCCGGCGGCGTGCCGCTGATGCGTTGCAGCCTGTCGGCGGCGCACAGCAAGGCACAGCTCGAGCAGGTGGTCGACACCTTCGTCAGGCTCGGCACCAGCTTCGGCCTGCTCCAGCCGCGCAAGCGCGCCGCCGTCGGTTAGACCTCAGCGAAAGGCGCCCAGCCGCCACCAGCGCCACGCCAGCAGCGGGGCGCTGAGCAGCGGGTGCCGTCGCTGCCACGGCGTGATCGCCAGCCGTTTGCCGGTGTGGCGCTCGATCTTCCAAACCAGATATTCGGCGCCGCCCTCGAAGGTGAAGGCGGCCTTCGACAGCCTGAGGGCGCTCAGCAGCTTGCCGCGCACGCGCGACAGGCGGGGCGATGGCGGCATGCCCAGGAGGCGGAAGCCGCCGTCGTCGCTGTGCTCGACGGTGAAGCCCGCGGCGTCGAGCGCGAAACGCGTGATAACGGCGAAGCGCGGCGCCTGCAGGTCGTGCAGCGAGGCGACGCGCTCGGCGCGCTCGGGCCGCAGCTCGCGGCCATAGCTCTCGGCGAACACGCGCTGCCACAGCTCGCGCGATGTGAAACGTCGGACGTAGGACGGCGCGGCCGCGGCCGCCGCGGTCGCCACCGCCTCGGCCAGTAAGGCGACGATTTCGCGCCGCATCGCCGCGCCGCGGGCGAAGGGCACCGCGGTCGGCTGGCAGAGCCGCGCCCAGAAATAGGAGTCGCGGGCGCCCGCCGACACCGCCTGGCGCAACTGCGCCAAGCCGACGACGCCGTACTTGCAGCGCAGCGTGCCGGCGTCCGTGGTCAGCTCGAGGCGGTAGACGTTGGGCGGCAGCACGCGATTGCCCCAGGCGCCCAGCGCGCTGCCGTTGGCTGCGCGCAAATCGTCGACCACGACATAGAAGTCGTGAATGCGATCATCGGCCGCGCCGGACATCGGTGTGCGCAGGCAGGAACCATAGAACAGGGTCGCCAGCGCGCCGCCTTTGAAGCGCGCCAGCAACGCCTGATTGATCGCCGTGGCCGCCTCGCCGATCCGCTGCCCGGCCTCCGCCTCGACCATTCGCATCAACGCGGCGCGCGCGCCGTGGCGGTCGGGAGCCTGGACGCGGGTGGCCATCACGCATCCGCCAGGTACGGCGTCACGGCGCGGCCCATGGCGCGCGCGGCGAAGGCCTGCGCGATGCGCACGGCGTGGAAAGCCAGGCAGAGCAAGGTCCAGATGGCGACGGCGGCCAACCCGAGATCCGGCCGGCCGGCTAGCGTCGCGACGCTCAGCAGCAGGAGGTTGGGATTGCGGCGCGCCGTGATCAGGCGCGACAGCGCGTCGAGCGGGCGCCAGCCGAACATCTCGAAGCGGAACGCGGCGAGGAACAGGCCCTCCTGCGCGCGGCCCAGCACGTAGCCCGCGATCACGATCCAGACCGCGATATCCATGTACGACAGGACCGTCGGGCCAAGGCCGGCGTACCAGGCGTACCACCAGAAGGGCGGATGCAGCAGGTCGGTGCCGTGGTCGAGCACGTCGCCGAGCTTCGACGACGTGAGCGTCACGCGCGCCAGCTTGCCGTCGACCGTGTCGAGGAAGCACATCGCCCAGGCTGCCAACAGCCCGGGCAGATACCAGCCGGTCGCGAACAGCGCCGTCGCCGCGAGCACGCAGAGGAAGCTCACCAGCGTCACGGCGTTGGGCGTGATGCGCGCCGCCGCGCACCAGCGCGTGACGAAGAAGGCGGGCGTCGGCCAGACATATTTGGTCACGATATCGGTGATGCCCTTGTAGGTCGCGTCGTACATCACACGCTCGATCGCGCGCGGCGCCATGGTACGAGCCGACAGCGCGTAGGGCGGCACGCGGTTGCGCAGCTTGGCGCGATAGGCGCCGGCTAGCTGTCGCGGCGTCACGACGGCGAGCCCGGCGCGCGCGCAGTCGTCGAGCGTGCCGTCGAGCAAGGTCAGGGCTTCTGGCGCGCGCGCGGCCTCGACGACGATCGCGGCGACGCCTGGCGTGTTCGAGGCGGCGAGCGCGAGATCGCCGGCCGCCGCCAACGGCTTCGCGAGCACGTCATCGAGAACGTGATCGGCGCGCAGCAACAGAACGCGGCCGCTGGTGGGCATCGGCGCCGACGCGCCGGCGACGTCGAGGCCGGCGAACATCCGACGCGCGCGTTCCAGCGCCGTGCGCGAGAACAGCCGCGGCCCGTCGGCACCGATCAGTCGTACGCTCAGGCTGACGTCGTTCAAGGGTCCCCGGATCGGTTGCCTGGAATCCCTGTAGGCAAGAAGCGCTTGACCCGCAAGGCGGCGCACCCGATCTAGCCCCCATGTTCCGCTTCGCGCATCTCTCGGACCCGCATTTGCCTTTACCGGCGGTGCGCGCGCGCGACCTGCTGTCAAAGCGGGTGACCGGGTGGCTGTCGTGGCGCTATCGGCGGCGGCGCATCCATGCGCCGGACGCGCTGGCGGCCGCGTTGGCCGATCTGCGCCGCGCCGCGCCCGACCATGTCGCGGTTACCGGCGACATCGCCAACATCTCGACCGCGGCGGAGTTCCGGCAGGCCGCCGCTTGGCTAGGCGAGCTCGGCCGGCCCGAGGATGTCACGCTGGTTCCCGGCAACCACGACGCCTATGTGCCCGTCTCGTGGGCGTCGTCGCTGGGTCTGTGGGGCGCCTATATGGCGGGCGACGGCGCCTCGCCGCCGACCTCGCGCGATGATTTTCCGCTGCTGCGCCGGCGCGGCCCCGTCGCCTTCGTCGGGCTGAGCACGGCGGTGCCGCGCGCGCCGCTGATCGCCACCGGCGAGGTCGGCGAGGCTCAGCTCGCGCGCTTCGAGGCGATGATGCGCGACCTGCGGGGGCTGTGCCGGGTGGTGCTGATCCATCATCCACCGCAGATCGGCGGCGCCAGCCGGCACAAGGAGCTGAGCGACCAGCGCGCGGTGCGGGCGGCGATCGCCCGGGTCGGCGCCGACCTGGTGCTGCACGGCCATATGCATCGCACCATGCTGGGCCGCATCGAGTCGCCCCAAGGGCCGGTGCCGGTGCTGGGCGTGGCCTCGACCTCGGCGCACCCCGCCAGCAAGTACGGCGCCGGCGGCTACAACATGATCGGCGTCGAGCGCGATCCCGATGGCGGCTGGCGCTTCGACGTCGCGGTGCGCTCGATCCGCGCCGATCTCTCGGGCTGCGACACCGCCAACCGCTTCCACCTGCGCTCGCCGGCACCGGCGCTGGCGGTCTGACAGGGGGTGACGCAGCATACTGTCCGACTATCCTATAAGATATTGATATTAAATGATTTTATGATTCCATCGCGATCGATTCAACTCCATTAAGTCATATCATTTTGCCCGCCGTAGAAGCGGAAATGATCGGCGTTTACGGAGTTGAGGTAGACTGCCAGCCATGACGGTCACGGGCATCGCGACGGGCGGCAAGGACGGGCGAGGGTCGCTCACGGCCACCGTGCTCGACCGCTACGTGCTGGCGCGTACCTTGATGCCGCTTAGCGCCGCCCTGCTGATCGCGCTGCTGGCGCTCCTGCTGGAGCGCATGGTCCGCATCATGGACATGCTGGTGAACCAGGGCGGGCCGATCGTCCTGGTGCTGAAGCTGCTGGCCAATCTGGTGCCGCATTATCTCGGCGTCGCCCTGCCGCTGGCGCTTTTCCTGGGCGTGATGATCGCCGCCACGCGGCTCAGCGCCGACGGCGAGCTCGACGGGCTGCAATCCTCGGGCATCAGCCTCAACCGCCTGCTGTGGCCGCTGCTCGCGCTGTCCTTCGTGCTCAGCCTGGCGATGTTCGCGACCACCGGCTGGCTGCAGCCGCACACGCGCTATCAGTACCGCGCGCTGCTCTATGTCGCGACCTCATCGATGGTCGACCTGGCGATCGAGAAGGGCGCCACCTTCAATCGCTTCGGCGACTACACCATCGTCGTCGACGACATCGTCGATCGCGGGCTCACCCTGAAGGGCGTGTTCATCCACAGGGTCACGCCGCAGGGCGGCATCGAGATCATGACCGCGCACAGCGGCACGGCGGCGCGCGTGCCGGAGGATCTCAGCGTCCTGCTCAAGCTGCGCGACGGCCGCCGGCTCGACACCCCGGCCGACGCCGGGCGGCTGAGCGTGCTGTCCTTCGACAAGCTCGACCTGCCGCTGGAGCTGACCGGCGCGACGGCCTTCCGGCCGCGCAACGCCGAGCGCGAGCTCACCCTGCCCGAGCTGCTCGATCAGGCGCGCGAGCGGACCCTCGATGTGAAGCCCTATCGTATCCAGACCGAGATCCACGCCCGGCTGGTGCGCACCATCTCGACCTTCTTCATGCCGATCCTCGGGCTGGCGCTGGGCCTCGCCGCGCCGCGCGGCCAGCGGGTCGCCGGCGTGGCCTTCGGCATCGCGCTGATCGCGATCTTCCATTACGGGCTGAATTTCGGCGAGAAGGCCGCCGATCTCGGCAAGGTCTCGCCGATCGTCTCGCTCTGGCTGCCCTTCCTGGCGATGGCGGGGTTGGCGGTGTGGGCCTTCCGCGTCGTCGCCGAGAGTCCGCGCGACAACGCCATCTCCATCATGCTCGCCGCCATCGACCGCCGCCGCCGCGACACGGTGGCGGCGCTGCGCGCGCTCAGCCGCCGGCCGGGGCGCGCATGACCGGCGTCGCGCTGCGTTATCTCTGCCGCCGGTTCCTGTCGCGCTTCGCGCTGGTGCTGGGCGGCGCGGCGCTGCTGATCGTGCTGTTCGACGCGCTCAACTCCATCGATACGATCGAGCAGCGCTACGGCTACGATGTCGGTTCGGTCGCGCGCTACATGATTTGCCGCCTGCCCGAGCACGCCAACACCATCCTGCCGCTGGCGGTCCTGGTCTCGGCGCTGATCACCCTGCTCGGCCTCGCCCAGGCCAACGAGATCCTCGCCTTCAAGGGTGCCGGCCTGTCCTTCGTGCGCATCGTCGTGCTGCTGCTGCCGGCGGCCGCGGTGGTGGCGGCGACGCATTTCGTCATCGGCGACCAGCTGGTGCCCTGGGGCCGCGGCACGCTGGCGGCGCGCGAGCTCGAACGGCCCGGCGGCACGACCCTCGAAGGCGGCCGTGGCCTGTGGCTGCGTGATGGGCCGTATCTGGTGCGCGTCGAGGCGGTGCATCGCGAAGGCCGCTTCCTCGCCGATGTCTCGCTGATGCGGCGCGATACGCAGGGCAATCTGGTCGAGCGGATCTTCGCTCGCGGCGCGCGCTACGAGACCGGCGGCTGGCGGCTGATCGACGTCGTCGTCCAGACCATCGATCCGGTGGCCCCGCGCAGCGAGCCGCTGGCCGAGCGCTTCTGGTCGACGACGCTCTCGCCAGGTGATTTCCACAATCTGACGGCCAGCCCGGCACAGTTCACCGCCGCGCAACTGATCGCGCTGCGCGACGGCCAGGCGATCGGCGCGCGCCAATCGCATGTCTACGACACCTGGTTGCAGCGGCGCCTGGCGATCCCCGCCGTGGTCGTGGTCATGCTGCTGCTCGCCGCGCCGGTCGCCCAGGCGCGCATGCGCGGCGCCAGCATCGGCGGCCGGCTGGTGATCGGTGTGGCGCTGGGCTTCCTCTATTTCATCACCGACGGCCTGGCGCTGGCGCTGGGCGAGGGCGGCGCGATCCTGCCGCTGGTCGCCGCCTGGACGCCGGTGCTGGCCTTCGCCAGCATCGGCGGCAGCGTGCTGATGCGCGTCGAGCGGGTGTGACGGCCAGACGCTACAGCGCGTTGGTGCTGGCCGGCCGACGAGGCGGCGTCGATCCGGTGGCGGCCGCGGAAGGTATTGCCCACAAGGCGCTGGCGCTGGTCGACGGCCGGCCATTGATCGCCCGGGTCCTCGACGCCTTGCGCGCCGCGAGCACCGTCGCCGATATCATGGTCGCGACCGACGAGCCCGATGTCGCGCGCGTGGCGAAAGGCGCCACGATCGTGCCGACCGCCGCGTCGCCAGCCGGCACCGTGGCGCGGGTGCTGGGCGACACGCCATCGCTGCTGGTCACCACTGCCGATCACGGGTCGCTGTCGCCGGCGCTCATCGAGGCCTTCTGCGCCGGCGTGCCACGTGCCTGCGATGTCGCCGCCGGCGTGGTGCCGCGCCGCGTCTTCACGTCTCGGCCGGTGCGCCGCACCTTCTATAGGCTCGCCGATGACGACTATTGCGGCGCCAACCTCTACGCCTTCGCCGGTCCGCGCGGCGCGGCGGCGGCGGCCTTCTGGGTCGGGCTCGAGGCCGCGCGCAAGAATCCCGTGCGGCTGGCGGCGCGGATCGGTCCGGCGACCTTGCTGCGCTACGCCCTGCGCCGCCTCGACCTTGCGGCCGCCTTCGCACTGCTGTCGCGCCGTGCCGGCGCGGTCATCGCGCCGGTCGTGCTCGATGACGCCGAGGCGGCGATCGATGTCGATTCGCCAGAGGATCTGGCGCTGGTGCGCGCTCGGCTCAGCGCTGGGCGACGTTGCGGCCGATCGCCATGAAGGCGCCGGCGATGGCGCCGAGCACGACGGCGCCCAGGCACTTGCCGGCGGCCTCGGCCACGATCTCGCGCGAGCCCGACATCAGTTCGCCGCCGAACAGGGACACGCCCACGGCCAAGCCGCCCAGCGCGCCGAACAGGGCGAAGAGCCGGATGCTCCACGTCGCCGGGCCCACCGTGACGGAGACCCGCCGATCCTCGCGCGCCGGCACCGGGTTGCCCATCGCCTTGGCGCGTCGGCGGTCCTTGCGGTTCATCGCCATGACATGGTCTCGGCGGCGGCGAGATCATCCGCAGTGTCGATCTCGATCCAGCGCCGGCCGTGGATTGAGCGGACACCGACCTGGTCCCCCCGGGCTAGCGCGTCGAGCGCCTCGGGGTAGAGCGCGCGCCCGCCGCCGGGCGCGGCGAGGCGCGCCGTGACCTGGCGCAGGAAGAGGGCGCGGCCTTCGCCGCGCAGCAGCGTGACGCCGATCGCCTCACCGTCGGCCTGGGCGAGATCCTTGCCGATGCGGCTGAGCCTGTCGTGGGTGGTCATGACCTTCATGTCGTCGGCATCGTAGAGCGGCTTGCGATCGACCGCGATCAGGATCGGCGTCGGCTTGGCCGCCAGCAGATCGTTCAGCACGCCGTCCTCGAATAGCACGTCGCCGTTGAGCAGCAGCGTCGCCTCGCCGGTGAAATGGTCGCGCGCGGCGTGGCAACTCGCGAGGTTGTCCGTCGTCGCGTGGCTGAGGTTGCGCACGCTGTGGATACCCGGCCGCCGGGCGAGATGCGCTTCGACCGCGTCGGCGGCGTGGCCGGTGACGACCGCGACCGCGCGCACACCGGCGCGCGTCAGCGCCTCGAGTTGGCGATCGAGGATCGCGCGGCCGCCGACCGGCAGCAGGCATTTCGGCCGATGGTCGGTCAGCGGCGCCAGCCGCGCGCCGCGTCCGGCGGCCAGGATGACGGCGCTCAGCTCCATGACTCAGGGCCGCCATGCGACGACCAGCCATGACAGGGCGCGGCGCGGCGACTAGATTGTCCGCTCGCCGCGATGCCGCCCGATTCCTCAGCCGAGTCTCGACCCGGCATGGCCACCCCCGACTCCGGACCGATCGCCGCCGCGGCGGCTGACGAGCGACTGACATATTGGTCGCCGCTGCGCATCCCGGCGTTCCGTCGGCTGTGGTGCGGCAACGTGCTCTCCAATATCGGCGGCTGGATGCAGACCGCCGGCGCCGGCTGGGTGATGACCGATCTGGCGCCGCGCGACCACCGCGAGATGTTCGTGGCGCTGCTGGCGGCGGCCGGGACCTGCCCGGTGTTCCTGTTCGGCTTCCTAGCCGGCGTGCTCGCCGACCGCTTCGACCGGCGCAAGTACCTGATCGCGACGCAGCTGTGGATGATGCTGGCGTCGGCCGTGCTCGCGGTGCTGGCCTTCACCGGGCTGCTGAGCGCCTGGAGCCTGATCGCGGTGATGTTCTGCATGGGCATCGGCAACGCCATGAACGGGCCTGTCTGGCACGCCGTCGTGCCCGAAATGGTCGGCCGACGCTACCTGCCCGGCGCGGTGGCGCTCAACAGCGCCGGCTTCAATTTCGGCCGCACCATCGGCCCGGTGATCGGCCAGATCCTGCAAGGCGTCGCCGGCACCTTCGCGCTCTTCGCCATCAACGCCGCCACCTTCGCCGGCGTGATCTTCGCCGTCTTCACCTGGAAGCGGCCGCCCGAGGCCAGCGCCGCGCAGCGCCGCGAGGGCTTCATCGCCGCCTTCGGCAGCGGCATCCAGTTCATCCGCGCCACGCCGGCGCTGTGGGCGATCTGGGCGCGCGCGGTGTGCTTCTTCATCCCCTCCTGCGCCTTCGCCACCTTGCTGCCGCTCATCGGCCGCGATCGCCTGCAGCTCGACGCCGCCGAGTACGGCGTGCTGTTCTCCAGCTTCGGCGTCGGCGCGGTGCTGGGCACCATGCTGATCCCCCGGCTCAACAGATGGTTCGGCTCGGACCGCGCCAATCTCGTGGCGATGCTGGCGGTGGCCTTCGGCATGGGGATCTCGGCGATGATCGCCAACGCCATCGTCGTCGGGTTGGCCCTTGCGCTGGCCGGCGGCTGTTGGATGATCGTCAACGCCAACAACAACGTCGCCACCCAGCACCATCTGCCGTCCTGGGTGCGCGCCCGCGGCATGGCGGTGCACCAACTCGTCTTCTTCGGCAGCCTCGCCGTGGGCCAGACGGCGTGGGGCGTCGTCGCCTCGCAGGTCGGCACCGCCTGGGCGCTCGCCTGCGCCGCCTTCCTGCTCGTGGTGTTGACTGGTCTCGCCGCCGCGATCCGCCTGCCCGAAGCCAGCACGCCCACGGGCAGCGACTGAGCGGGCGATGTGTGGCGATCCGGTCACGCCAGACACAGAAAATTACAGATGTGAGTCGATTCTCACTTGCGTCGCAGCGGAATCAGCGTATCTACCGTTCATAGACGCCCACGCACGTGCCTATGGCCCATTAGTGGTTATGCAACGACGGAAAGCGTCCTTCTTGGAAATGCCGGCTAGAGACCGGCGCCGAAAGGGACCTTTGTCATGCATACGATCCGTGCGGGGCGGAAGCACCCGCCCATTGTCGGACTGACCTTCACGCTCGAGCCTTCGGGCTACGGCGTGCTGTTCGGTCGGAAGAATCCCCTCTCGAGTATGTGCCGCTCCCGGTAGAGCATCCACTGGGATGACCCGGGAGTGTTGGTTTCTCGTGTTCCGGCGCCTGGCGCCGCGACGCGGTCCTTCGCACTCCGTTTGAGGCTGGTTCTTTCGAAATGACCGACCGTATCCGACGTTTTCTCGCCGACAAGCAGCCCGAGACCCCCTGCCTGGTGGTCGATCTCGACGTGGTGGAGTTCAACTACCGCCGCATGCGCGAGCTGTTGCCGCAGGCGAAGATCTTCTACGCCATGAAGGCGAACCCGGCGAACGAGGTGCTCGCGCGCCTGGGCAAGCTCGGCTCGAACTTCGACACCGCCTCGCGCGGCGAGATCGAGCTGTGCTTCGCGCAGGGCGTCGGCGCCGAGCGCATCTCCTTCGGCAACACGATCAAGAAGGAGAAGGACATCGCCTGGGCGCACCAGAACGGCGTTCGCCTGTACGCCTTCGACAGCGAGGCGGAGCTGCAGAAGCTCGCGCGCTCCGCCCCGGGCGCGCGCGTCTTCTGCCGCGTGCTGGTCGATTGCGGCGGCGCCGAGTGGCCGCTGTCGAAGAAGTTCGGCTGCGCCCCCGAGATGGCCCGCGACCTGCTGAAGCGCGCCAACGACATGGGCCTGGAAGCCTACGGCGTCTCCTTCCATGTCGGCTCGCAGCAGACCGACCTTGACCAGTGGGACCGTGCGCTCGCCCAGGTCTCGCAGATGTTCTACGCGCTGGCCGAGACCGGCATCGACCTGAAGATGGTCAATCTCGGCGGCGGCTTCCCGGCGCGCTACCGCAAGGACGTGGCGCCGGTCGAGGCGTACTGCGAGGCGGTGCAGCGCGCGCTGGTGCGGCACTTCGGCAACCGCATGCCTGAAGTGATCATCGAGCCGGGCCGCTCGATGGTCGGCGACGCCGGCGTGCTGCAGAGCGAGGTGGTGCTGATCTCGCGCAAGTCGGCCAACGACCGCAAGCGCTGGGTCTATCTCGACGTCGGCAAGTTCGGCGGCCTGGCCGAGACGATGGACGAGAGCATCAAGTACCGCATCACCACGCCGTATCCGACGGGTGGCCGATCGGGCCCGGTCGTGCTCGCCGGCCCGACCTGCGACAGCGCCGACATCCTGTACGAGAAGACCGAGTACAAGATGCCGCTGGCGCTGAAGGTCGGCGACAAGGTCGAGATCCTCTCGACCGGCGCCTACACCACCACCTACGCGTCGGTGGCGTTCAACGGCTTCGCGCCGTTGAAGACCTACTGCATCTAACAACAGCCCATACGGTCGATGACGACGGGGCCTTGAAAAAGGCCCCGTCGGCGTTTCAGTTTCCCCGCTCACCCGCTGTTTCCGGAGAACTTCGATGGCCGTCCCCCGCAAGTCGAAGAAGGAGGTCGCGTTCGGCGGCCGCATGGTGATGATCGGCTTCGGCTCGATCGGCCAGGGCGTGATGCCCTTGATTTTGCGACACATCGCCATCAAGCCGAAGCAGATCACGGTGATCTCGGCCGAGGATCGCGGCGGCCTGCCCGAGCTTGAGCGCTACGGCATCACCTTCATCCGCAAGCGGCTGACCCGCGCCAACTACCGCTCCGAGCTCACCAAGCTGGTGAGCAAGGGCGACTTCATCGTCAACCTGTCTGTCGAGGTCGCCTCGACGGCGCTGATCGAGTTCGCCCAGGAGAAGGGCGCGCTCTACATCGACACCTGCATCGAGCCGTGGCCGGGTGGCTATACCGACCCCAACCTCTCGGTCTCGCAGCGCTCGAACTACGCGCTGCGCGAGGCGGCGCTGAAGCTGCGCCCGAAGTATCGCGGCGGACCGACGGCGGTGATCGCGCACGGCGCCAACCCGGGCTTGGTCTCGCACTTCGTCAAGCAGGCGCTGGTCAACCTGGCGAAGGACACCGGCCTGCGCGCGAAGGTGCCGACCGATCGCGAGGGCTGGGGCCGCCTGGCCCAGCGCCTGGGCGTCAAGGTGATCCACATCGCCGAGCGCGATACCCAGGTCTCGCCTAACCCCAAGGAGGTCGGCGAGTTCGTCAACACCTGGTCGATCGACGGCTTCGTCTCCGAGGGCTCGCAACCGGCCGAGATGGGCTGGGGCACGCACGAGAAGGCGCTGCCTGTGGACGGCAAACGCCACAAATTCGGCTGCGACGCGGCGATCTACCTGAACCGGCCCGGCCTGCTCACGCGCGTGCGCACCTGGACGCCGAAGGAGGGGCCGTTCCACGGTTTCATCATCACCCACAACGAGTCGATCTCGATCGCAGACTACTTCACCCTGCGCGGCCGCGGCGGCAAGGCGGCGTACCGACCGACGGTGCACTACGCCTATCACCCCTGCGACTGGGCGATCATGTCGATGCACGAGATCGCCGGGAAGAATCTGCGCCAGCAGAAGCGCCAGCGCCTGATCGTCGAAGAGATCCACTCCGGCATCGACGAGCTCGGCGTGCTGCTGATGGGCCACAAGAAGGGCGCCTATTGGTACGGCTCGCAGCTGTCCATCCACGAGGCGCGCAAGCTCGCGCCTTACAACAACGCGACCTCGCTGCAGGTCTGCGCGCCGGTGCTCTCGGGCATCATCTGGGCGATCGAGAACCCGAACCGCGGCGTCGTCGAGGCCGACGAGATGGATTTCGAACGTAATCTCGAGATCTGCATGCCCTATCTCGGGCCCGTCGTCGGCGAGTACAGCGACTGGACGCCACTGCACGATCGCGGCGGGCTGTTCCCGGAGGATCTCGATCGCAAGGACCCTTGGCAGTTCAAGAACTTCCGCGTGACCTAACAAGTCATTCGTCGCGGCGGGGAAGCGCGCCGATCCAGTGGCCCATGGAAAGGCCTCCGGGCCGCTCGGGGTTCACCGAGGGCCGGCGGAATGATAGCGTCCAAGGCGGTTCACGCGTTGAGTCGAGGAATGCCGACCTGGATCGTCTCCAACTTCCCGAGGAGGCTGCGATCATGCTGCGGACGGAGACAGCGGGCGCCGCGATGGCGTCACCACCACCGGTCCTGCTGGAAGGCGCGATCCCGCTGATCGACGTGTCGGACTATCTCGCGGGCGTGCCGGGAGCCGCTGAACGGGCGGCGGCGGAACTGCGCTACGCCTTCGAGAATGTCGGCTTCTACTATCTCGCGGGGCATGGTGTGCCCACGTCGTTGATCGACGCGATCTATGACGCGGCGGCGCGCTTCCACGCGCAGCCGATGGCCGCCAAGCTCGCCGTCAGGACCGACGAGCACAACATCGGCTATCTGCCGATCCAGGAGAAGGCGTCGCGTCGCTACGCCGGGAAGGGCCTCAAGCCGGCGCAGAACGAGGCCTATTTCGTCCGCCGCGAGCGCACGCCCGACGATCCCGACGTCGTCACCAATCGCCGTTTCCACGCCATGAACAAATGGCCGACGGACTTGCCGGGCTTTCGTGAGACGTGCCTGCGCTACATGGACGGGCTCGAGGCGCTCGGCCTGAAGCTGATTCGGCTATACGCGCTGGCGCTCGATCTGCCGGCCGACTACTTCGACCGCGCCTTCCGTCCGTCGCACAACATTCTGCGGCTGTCGCGCTATCCGGCGCTCCCGGATGGCGAGGAGGGTGTCAACAGCCTGCCCCCGCACACCGATCTGGGCTTCATGACCCTGTTGCCGCCGAACAAGGTGCAGGGGCTGGAGATCCTGCTGCCCAGCGGGCAATGGCTGCGGGCGCCGGGCGTACCCGACGCTTTCGTCGTCAATGGCGGCGACATGCTTCACCGTTGGTCGAACGGGCGTTTTCTGTCGACTCCCCATCGCGTGCTGAACGTGTCCGGCGGTGTGCGCTATGCCACGCCGTTCTTCTTCGATCCCAACCACGACACGATCATCGAGTGCCTCGCGACCTGCCGATCGGACGAGCGGCCGCCGAAATATCCGGCGGTCAAGCTCGGCGACTACGCGATCTGGTTCGCGGCACAGAATTATCAGCACCTCGCCGCCGACAAGTCAGTGACCGCCGAGCAAATCGCGCCGGCCGACCGGGCGCTCGGCAAATGGTGAGACCGCGCGCGTTGTTCTTGCCACGGGACGCGGTGGTGCCGTTTGCACCGACGCGCGCCGATCGCCGAGCGCACCATCGAGGCGGCGACGCAGGATGCGCTCTCACGGTTGCGCCGAAGCGGAGGAGCGGATGATGCGTCGGCGTTCGTTGATGGTTTCAGCCGCGGCGGCCGGCCTGGCGATGCCCGTTGTCGGCCGCGCGCAATCGTTTCCGTCGAAGCAGCTCAGGCTGATCGTCGGCTTCGCCGCGGGCGGCGGCGGCGACATCGTCGCCCGCATCCTGGCGCAGGAGATGACCAAGAGCGCCGGGCTGTCCGTGCTGGTCGACAACAAGCCGGGCGCCGGCGGCAATCTCGCGACGCGCGAGGCGCTGCGCGCGCCGGCCGATGGCCACACGGTCCTGCTGGCCAATGTCGGCATGCTGGCAGTCAATCCCTACGCGATGAAGGACGTGGGATACGATCCGAA
Source organism: uncultured Rhizobiaceae bacterium (assembly GCA_964437145.1). Lineage (GTDB taxonomy): Bacteria > Pseudomonadota > Alphaproteobacteria > Reyranellales > Reyranellaceae > JAFAZJ01. The sequence continues at coordinate 25,470 of CAYTFW010000033.1, read as the reverse complement.
GGACATCGCGGCGGTGACCCTGGCGGTCGATTTCTCCAATGTCGTGGTCGTGCATCCCAGCGTGCCGGCCAAAACGCTGGCCGAGTATCTGGCGCTGGGCAGACGCCCGGAGGGTATCGACTACGGCTCCTCGGGGATCGGCGGTGCCGGCCATCTCGCTGGCGAACTCCTGAAGGCGCGCAGCGGCGCGAAGCTCAACCACATCCCGTTCCGTGGCGGCGGCCCGGCGATGAACGACCTGGTGGCCGGCCACGTGCCATCGCTGTTCGCCAGCGCGCCGACCGCGACCGCCTTCATGCGCGACGGCCGCATCCGGGCGCTGGCGGTCACCGGCGCCAAGCGCTCGCCCTTCGATCCCGACATCCCGACCATCGCGGAGTCCGGCTTTCCCGGCTATGCCGCCACCAACTGGTACGCCGCCGTGGTGTCGTCGAAGACCCCGCCCGAGCTGGCCACCGCGCTCAACGGCATCCTGACCAAAGCGCTGAACGCGCCCGAGGTGCGGGACGCCTTCGCCAAGCAGGGCATGGAAACGCTGGCCAGCACGGCGGCTGACGCGACGGCCCATATCGCCCGCGAGACGGAGATCTGGAAGAAGGTCATCGCCGACGCCGGCATCCGCCTGGAATAGGGACCGGACGCGTGAACGACATCAGCCGCGTGCCCAACCGCAAGCTGCCAAGCAAGTCGTCCGTGGCGGTCTATCGCCTGCCGGGCGGGGGAGGTTTCCTCTGGGCGGTGGCGACGTCGCCCGATCGTAGCCAGGATATCCGCGCGCAGACCCTGGGCGCGCTCGGCGTCATCGACGGCTACCTCAAGGACGCCGGGCTCGATCGCACCCGTATCGTCAAGGCCGAGATCGTCGTCACCGATCACGACAACAAGCCAGCTTTCGACGAGGCGTGGGCCAGCTGGATGCCGGATGGCCACGGCCCGGTACGGTCCTTCGTGCAGTCGATCATGCCCGAGGGCGACCTGATCGAGATTATCATCACCGCCGCGCTGCCGGCCGGGGCGTAATCAGACGGCAAGCAGCTGTCGGACTTCGTGCAGGTCCAAAGCGACGTGGACTGACAGGCGTCTGATCTCCTCGGTTGCCGGCAGGAGATCGGGGACCATGATGGTCATCATGCCGGCCGCGGCGGCCGACCTGACGCCGTTGTGCGAGTCCTCGAGCGCGACGCACGACTCGGGCAGCACGTCGAGCAGTCGGGCAGCGGCGAGGAACGGATCGGGCGCGGGCTTGCTTCGTTCGTAGTCGCCGGCGGCGACGACGTGGTGAAAGCGTCCATCGAGACGGTGGAACGCGAGGTGGTGGCGCACCGTTTCGGGCGACGACGACGTGGCGATGGCGCGCGGCAGCGCCTGCGAGTCGAGCAGGTCGAGAAGCTCCGGCGCCCCGGGCTTCAACGGCACGCCGATCTCGATCGCCCGCCTGAAGTGAACGTGCCAGCGATCGCGCAACGCCTCGCAGGGGTACGACTCGCCGTAGGCCTCGATCATGCGGGCGCGATTGATCGCCCAGGATCCGCCGATGAAGCCGAGGAACACCTCGACCGACATCGGCACGCCGAGCTCGGCGGCGGCCGCCATGATCGCGTCCTGATAAACGCGCTCGGTGTCGAACAGCAGACCGTCCATGTCGAAGACGACGGCGCTGGGCGGGCGCGGCAGGATCTTCATGCACGCGACATTACAGACTGTCGGGCGTTCTTGTCCTGATGCGGCATCGTTTCATGGGCCGGGAATAGTCGCCCCGGGGTAGTGTTGATTCGGTAACTGGGTCGGCGCGTCGGGCAAATTGCTGGACGCGCTGGCCGCCGGTCGGGTTGTATGGGGTCGTGGACGCCCTGCCGGATCTGTTGCCGCAACACGTGCCCGCGCTGCGCCGCTACGCGCGCGCGCTGGTGGGCGACGTGCAGCAGGCCGACGATCTGGTGCAGGACTGCCTGGAGCGGGCTTTGTCGCGGGCGCACCTCTGGCGGCGCCCCGGCAATCTGCGCGCCTGGTTGTTCACCATCATGCACAACCTGCACGCCAACGACCGGCGCCGCGCGGCGTCGCGGCCGCGCGCGGCGTCGATCGACGACGTGATGGAGCCCGGTCGGCCGGCGTCGCAGATCGAGAGCATGGCGGCGCGCGAGACGCTGGCGGCGCTGCGCCACCTCTCGCTGGAGCACCGCCAAGTGCTGCTGTTGGTGGCGCTGGAAGGCATGTCCTACGCCGAGATCGCCGGCGTGCTGGACGTGCCGATCGGCACGGTGATGTCGCGCCTGTCGCGGGCGCGCGAGCGATTGAGGATGACGGGCGGCGAGCGCAATGCCGCACCCAGGAGTGGTGTATGAGTCCCCAGGAGCGGACAGGACACGGCCCGATCGAGGAAGCCGACCTGCACGCCTATGTCGACGAGCGGCTCGACGTGCAGCGCAGGCGCGCGGTCGAGGAACACCTCGCCACCGACGCCGAGGCGCGCGCCAAGGTCGCCGCCTGGCGCGAACAGAATCGCCTGCTGGGCATGCTGTACGATCCGGCGCTTGACGAACCGGTGCCGTCGCGGCTGACCGAGGTGATCGCCGAGGCGCGGGGTCGCTGGGCGCGGCCGGCGCGGTGGTGGCAGGCGGCCGCCGCCGTCGTGCTGCTGGCGGTGGGCGCCGCCGGCGGCTGGTTCGCCACGCACTGGTTCGAGCCGCCGCCGACCCGGCGCGAGGTGGCGCTGACGCGCGAGGCGGTGCTGGCGCATCGTGTCTTCGTGGTCGAGAAGCGCCACCCGGTCGAGGTCACGGCCAACGAACGCCCTCACCTGGAGACCTGGCTGTCGCGCCGGATGGGCGCCAAGGTTTCGGCACCCGATCTGTCGGCGATCGGCTGGAACCTGGTCGGCGGCCGGTTGCTGTCGGCGATCGACGGGCCGGCCTGCCAGCTGATGTACGAGGACCGCGCCGGCCGGCGCATCACCGTCTACATGACGCGCAATCCCAACAATCGCGAAACCGCCTTCCTGTTCCGCACCGACGGGCCGGTGCGGTCGTTCTACTGGCTGGATGGGCCGCTGGGCTACGCGATCAGCGGCGAGATCGACCGCGCCGAGCTGATGCCGATCGCCAAGGCGGTGTACGACAATCTGCGCTGAGCCAGGCTCAGCGGAAGAAGATCAGCGTCACCACGACGAACAGCGGCAGCAGCACGGCGCAGGACCACGCCATGTAGCCGAAGAAGCTCGGCATGCGGATGCCGGCGTCCTCGACCACCGCCTTGACCATGAAGTTGGGCGCGTTGCCGATATAGGTGTTGGCGCCCATGAACACCGCGCCGCAGGAGATCGCCGCCAGGGTCGAGGCCAGCGGCCCCATGAGCTGGGCCGCGTCGCCGCCGGCCAGATTGAAGAACACGAGATAGGTCGGCGCGTTGTCGAGGAAGCTCGATAGGATGCCGCTCAGCCAGAAATACCAGGCGTCGATCGGCGTGCCATCGGCCCGTGTCACCAGCGCGACCAGCGGCGCCAGCGCGCCGTCGCGGCCGGCCTTGAGGATGGCGATGGCGGGAATGATGGTGAGGAAGATGCCGGCGAACAGCTTGGCGACCTCCAGGATCGGCCCCCAGCTGAAGCCGTTGCCGTCGCGCGTCGCCTTCGACGTCAGCTTCATCGAGGCGACGGTGATGGCCAGCAAAGCCACATCGCGCACGACGTTCTGCAGCTCGATCTCGACGTGGTAGATCGTCCAGGTGACGCCCGGCTTCCAGGTGCCGCTCAACAGGACGACGCCGACGATGGCCAGCATCAGCACGATATTGGCGCCGCCTTGCAGGCGGATCGGCGAGTCGGGGGTCGGGTCCGTCTTGAGATGGCCCTCCTTGCGGTACCAGTAGCTGTCGAGCGCATAGAAGGCGCCCAGCAGCACGATGCAGCACAGCAGCATCTCGCTGAACAGATGCGTGGTCGGCCAGAAGAAGCTCACGCCCTTGAGAAAGCCCAGGAACAGCGGCGGATCGCCCAGCGGCGTCAGCGCGCCGCCGATGTTCGAGACCAGGAAGATGAAGAACACGAAGACGTGCACCTTGTGCCGACGATCGTCGTTGGCGCGGATCAGCGGGCGGATCAGCAGCATGGAGGCGCCGGTCGTGCCCATCCAGCCGGCCAGCACCGTGCCGATCGCCAGCAGGGCGGTGTTCATCGACGGCGAGCCGTGCAGATTGCCGACGATGCGGATGCCGCCGGTGACGGTGAACAACGCCAGCAGCAGGATGATGAACGGCACGTACTCGAGCACCAGCGTGTGCTTGACCTCGTAGAGTGCCGTCGGCAGGCCATGGATGGCGGCGAAGGGCACGACAAAAGCCAGTGCCCAGGCGGCCGACACCTTGCCGTAGTGATGGTGCCAGAAGCTCGCCGCGAACAACGGCAGCAGCGCGATCGACAGCAGCATGCCGGCGAAGGGCAACACCCAGATCAGCCCCAGCTTGGCGCCCTCGACATGCGGCGCGCCGCCGGCCGCTAGCGCCGGCGTTCCCACGATCGCGATGGCGAGGCCCAAGAGGCAGGAGCTGATTCTCATGTCGCTTTTCCTCACACCGTCCATTGTTCGCGGGTCATGTTGAACCGCAGCAGGGCCTTGCCATCGCTTTCGTAGCGCAGTTTCAGGGTCCAGCCCATCTTTGCCAGCGCGCGCTGCGCGTCGGGATTGCTCTCGCGGGTCACCGCCCAGACGGTATCGAGGCCCAGGGTCTCGAACGCGAAGCGCAGTACGGCCAGGCCGGCCTCGGGCGCGTAGCCCTCGCCCTTGGCCCAGCGCGCGATGGCCACCCGGCTGGCGACGCCGATGCCGTCGTGATGGTCCCACAGGCCGGAAATGCCGACGAAGCGGCCGTCGTCGCGGCGGCGCAGCGCGAACATGCCGTAGCCCTTGTCGCGCCAGATCGCGCGATAGCCCTCGAGCAGGCGCCGCGTCGCCTCGGCGTCGAGCGCGCCGTGCTGCAGCAGACCGCCGACCTCGGGATCGGCCATCAAGGTCGAGAGCTCGCCCAGATCGCCCTCGTCGACCGGGCGCAGCGACAGCCGCGTGGTCTCGACGTGACGGGGATCGCTCATCACAGAATGTCGTACGTGGCGGAGATGCCGCCATCGACCACCAAGGTGTGGCCGTTGATGTAGCCGCCGGCTGGCGAGGCCAGCAGCAAGGCGGCGCCGGCGATCTCGTGCGGTTCGGCCCAGCGGTTGAGCGGCACGCGCCGCGCGCGCTGGGCGCCGGACTCGCCCCGGGTCATCGCCGCGTTGGTTTCGGTGGCGAAGAAGCCCGGGGCGATCGCGTTGCAGGTGACGTTGTGCCGGCCGAGCTCGGCCGCGAGCGCGCGGGTGAGCGCGGCCAGCCCGCCCTTGGCGGCGGTGTAGGAGGGCGAGACGTTGGACGCCAGTTGGTCGACGATTGAGGTGACGCAGATGATGCGCCCATGGCGACGCTCGATCATGGCCGGCACCACCCGCTTGATCAGGCGATATACGGCGCCGAGATCGACCGACACGAGGCGGTCGAAATCCTCCGGCGTGATCCGTTGCACCGAGCGCCGGTCGCGCTCGCCGACATTGCTGAGCAGGATGTCGATGCGGCCTTGGCGCGCCAGCAGCGCGTCCATCGCGTGCTCGACGGCGGTGGCGTCGCTCATGTCGAAACCGACCGTATCGGCGACGAGGCTACGGCTCGTGAGCTCCGCCGCACGCGACAGGACCGCCGCGTCGGTGCGGCCGTGCAGGACGACATGCGCCCCGGCTTCGGCCAGCGCTTGCGCCATCTCCCAGCCCAGGCCGCGCGCCGCGCCGGTCACCAGTGCGATCTGCCCGTCGAGGCGGAAGCGGTCGAGGATCGTCATCGGCGCCATTTATGGGAGGGCATCCACCAAAGGCAAAGCGCAATGTGGACGGCGCCCGCGGCGTTCCCTTAGTGTCGCCGGCATGTCGCTGCCACCTCTCCAGCTGCCGCGCGTCGTCGGCCATCGCGGCGCCGCCACCTACGCGCCGGAAAACACGCTGGCCTCGTTGCGCGAGGCGCGCCGCCGTGGCGCGAGCTGGGTCGAGTTCGACGTCAAGCTCTCGGGTGACGGTGTGGCCATGCTGATGCACGACGACTCGCTGAAGCGCACGACCGGCCTCGATCGCCTGGCGGCGGCCACACCCTGGGCCGAAATCCAGAGCCTCGATGCCGGGGCCTGGATGGCGCCGCGCTTCGCTGGCCAGCGCGTGCCGAGCTTCGCCGAGGCGATTGCCTGCCTGGCCGAGGAGGGCCTGGGCGCCAACGTGGAGATCAAGCCCTGCTCGGGCCGCGAGGCCGAGACGGCGCGCGCCGCCGTCGAGATGCTGCGCAAGCACTGGCCGGCGTCCCTGCCGACACCCCTGCTGTCGAGCTTCCAGGACGCCGCGCTGGCCGCCGCGCGTGAGGCGGCACCGGAGTATCCGCGCGCGATCCTGATCGATGACTTGAAGGATGGCTGGCGCGCGCGGGCCGAGGCGGTGGCGGCCGTGGGCGTCAACACCAACGGCAAGAAACTGAGCCCAACCATGGCCGCCGCGATCAAGGCGGCGGGCTATCTGCTGAGCGTCTACACGATCAACGACCCCGACAGGGCGCGCGCGCTCATCGCCATGGGCGTCGACTGCGTCATTACCGATTCGCCCGACGTGATTCTAGCGGCGTTGGGCGGTTGAAACGCGCCGGCTGCCGGCGGCGATGACGGATTCGTGACAAAACCCCCTTCCGGTCCACGCGCGATCCCTCTACGGTCTGCGCAAGGCCGGTATGACACGGCACGGTAACAGGGACGCACTACGGGTCCCGTCTCGACTCGGACGGAGGGACAGACATCATGCGAACGAAACATGTGACGGTGGCGACGGCCGTCGCCGCGATCCTGGCGGCTTCGCCTGCCTGGGCGCAGAAGGAAATCCAGCTCTGGCATGCCATGGGCGGCAATCTCGGTGAGGCGGTCAACGCGCTGATCGAGCCGTTCAACAAGTCGCAGAGCGAATACAAGGTCGTGCCGGTGTTCAAAGGCTCGTACACCGAGACCTTGACGGCGGCTATCGCCGCCTTCCGCGCGCGGCAGAACGCGCATCCGCACATCGTGCAGGTCTTCGAGGTCGGCACCGCGACCATGATGGCCGCCAAGGGCGCGGTCTATCCGGTGCACCAGCTGATGGCCGACGCCAAGGAGCCGTTCGATCCCAAGTCCTTCATCGGCCCGGTCTACGGCTACTACTCGACCACCGACGGCAAGCTGCTGTCGCTGCCGTTCAATTCCTCGACGCCGGTTTTCTATTGGAACAAGGAGCTGTTCCAGAAGGCCGGCCTCGACCCCAACACGCCGCCCAAGACCTGGGACGAGGTCGGCGAGATGGGCAAGAAGCTGGTCGCGGCCGGCGCCAAGTGCGGGTTCACGCCGCAGTGGCAGACCTGGACCATGATCGAGAACTACGGCGCCTTCCACGACATCCCGTTCGCCACCAAGGGCAACGGCTTCGGCGGCCTCGACATCGAGCTGAAGATCAACGATCCGGCGCGCGTCGCGCATATCCAGCGGCTGGCCGACTGGGGCAAGGACAAGGTCTTCGTCTATGGCGGCCGCACCGGCCAGTCGACGACGATGTTCACCGCCGGTGACTGCGCCATGCACGTGGCGTCTTCGGCGTCGGCCGCGGCGATCAGCAAGGCGATGGGCGACGCCAAGTTCGGCATCGCCATGATGCCGTACGATCCGAAGGTGCGCGCGCAACCGCAGAACTCGATCATCGGTGGCGCCACGCTGTGGGTGCTGCAGGGCAAGCCGAAGGAGGAGTACGCCGGCGTCGCCAAGCTCTTCACCTATCTGTCGCGCGGTGACGTGCAGGCGAAGTGGCACCAGGAGACCGGCTACGTGCCGATCACCAGCTCGGCCGCGGACATCACCGAGAAGGCCGGCTTCTACAAGGCCAACCCGGGCCGTGACGTCGCGGTGAAGCAGTTGACGCTCAACCCGGCGACCGAGAATTCCAAGGGCCTGCGCGTCGGCAGCCTGGTGCAGATCCGCGACATCATGGACGAGGAGCTCGAGTCGGTGTGGTCGGGCAAGAAGAACGCCAAGCAGGCGCTCGACGACGCCGTCACGCGCGGCAACCGGCTGCTGCGCGACTTCGAAGCCGCCAACAAGTGACCGTCGGGGCCCCTCTCCGCCCTGGCGGAGAGGGGCCCTGGCCTCTCTAGCTCCGTATCCCCATGCACAAGCGCGTCACGTTCGACGACAAGCTGCTGCCGTACATGCTGCTGGCGCCGCAGCTTTTCATCACGGTCGCCTTCTTCCTGTGGCCGTCGGGCCAGGCGATCTGGCAGTCGCTGATCGTCGAGGACGCCTTCGGCGGCAACACGCGCTTCGTCTGGTTCGCCAACTTCGAACGTCTGTTCAGCGACGCCGCCTACTGGCATTCGGCGCGCATCACGCTGTTCTTCAGCCTGATGGTGACCCTGATCGGCCTGTCGCTGGCGCTGCTGCTGGCGGTCATGGCCGACCGCACCCTGCGCGGCGCCACCGCCTACAAGACCTTCCTGGTCTGGCCCTACGCCGTGGCGCCGGCGGTGGCCGGCGTGCTCTGGGGCTTTCTGTTCAACCCGCGCGTCGGCATCTTCGCCTACTGGCTCGATCGCCTGGGCATCGAGTGGAACCACCAGCTCAACGGTAACCAGGCTTTGTGGCTGGTGATCTTCGCCGCCTGCTGGAACCAGATCAGCTACAACTTCATCTTCTTCCTCGCCGGCCTGCAGTCGATCCCCAAATCGCTGATCGAGGCGGCGGCGATCGACGGCGCCGGGCCGGGACGGCGCTTCTGGACCATCATGTTCCCGCTGCTGTCGCCCACGGGGTTCTTCCTGCTGGTGGTCAACATCATCTACGCCTTCTTCGGCACCTTCGGCGTGGTCGATGCGCTGACCAAGGGCGGGCCGGCCGCCGACACCACCATCCTCGTGTTCAAGGTCTACAACGACGGCTTCCGCGGCAGCGATTTCGGCGGCTCGGCGGCGCAGTCGGTGATTCTCATGCTCATCGTCGTGGTGCTGACCGTCGTGCAGTTCCGCTTCATCGAGCGGCGCGTGCACTACTGAGGCGGCCGCGATGATCGAGAACCGCCCCTGGCTGACCGTCTTCGCCCACGCGGTGCTGATCCTCGGCGTGGCGCTGATCGCCTTTCCGGTCTGGGTGACCTTCGTCGCCTCGACCCACGACACGGCCACCATGCTGCGCTCGCCGATCCCGCTGCTGCCCGGGCCGCACCTGATCGAGAACTACACCATCGTGCTGACCGAGGGCTTCGCCCAGGCCTCGCGCACGCCATTGTGGAAGGTGCTGTTCAACAGCCTGGTGATGGCGCTGGGCGTGTGCATCGGCAAGATCGCGATCTCGATCATCGCCGCCTACGCCATCGTCTATTTCCGCTTCCCCTTCCGCATGACGGCGTTCTGGCTGATCTTCATGACCCTGATGCTGCCGGTCGAGGTGCGCATCGTGCCGACCTACAAGGTCGTGGCCGATTTCGGCATGCTCAACAGCTACGGCGGCCTGATCATCCCGCTGATCGCCTCGGCCACCGCGACCTTCCTGTTCCGCCAATTCTTCCTCAGCGTGCCCGACGAGCTGACCGAGGCGGCGCGTGTCGACGGCGCCGGTCCGGTGCGCTTCTTCCGTGACATCCTGTGGCCGATGAGCCGCACCAGCGTCGCGGCCCTGTTCGTGATCCAGTTCATCTACGGCTGGAACCAGTATCTGTGGCCGCTGCTGATCACCACCAAGGAGGATTTCTACACGGTGGTGATGACGCTCTCGCGCCAGGCCAACGTCATCGACGGCGTGCCGCAGTGGAACCTGATCATGACGGTGGGCATGCTCGCCATGCTGCCGCCGGTCCTCGTGGTGGTCTTCATGCAGCGCCAGTTCGTGCGCGGCCTGGTCGATACGGAGAAATGAGATGGCCGGCGTGAGCCTGCGCGGCGTCAAGAAGACCTACGACGCCAAGGTCGACGTCATCCATGGCATCGACATGGAGATCAAGGACGGCGAGTTCATCGTCATCGTCGGCCCTTCGGGCTGCGGCAAGTCCACCCTGCTGCGCATGATCGCCGGGCTGGAGCGCATCACCGGCGGCGAGGTCGCGATCGGCGAGCGCGTGGTCAACAACCTGGAGCCCAAGGACCGCGACATCGCCATGGTGTTCCAGAACTACGCGCTCTATCCACATATGAGCGTGTACGACAACATGGCCTACGGCCTGCGCATCGCCGGCAAGAGCAAGGCGGAGATCGAGCAGCGGGTGCAGAAGGCGGCCAAGATCCTCGAGCTCGGCCAGCTCCTGCAGCGCCGCCCGCGCCAGCTCTCCGGCGGCCAGCGCCAGCGCGTCGCCATGGGCCGCGCCATCGTGCGCGAGCCGGCGGTGTTCCTGTTCGACGAGCCGCTTTCCAACCTCGACGCCAAGCTGCGCGTGCAGATGCGGCTGGAGATCAAGCATCTGCAGCGCGATCTCGGCACCACCAGCGTCTACGTCACCCACGACCAGGTCGAGGCGATGACCTTGGCCGACCGCCTGATCGTGATGAACGCCGGCCGCGCCGAGCAGATCGGCACGCCGATGCAGGTCTACGAGAAGCCGGCCACCGCCTATGTCGCGGGCTTCATCGGCTCGCCGGCGATGAACTTCCTCAAGGGCAAGATCGGCGCCGATCGCCGGTCGGTCGAGATCGGCGACGGCCTGACCTTGAAGCTGGCCGGCCAGGCGGCCTCGACGGCCGGCGCCGCGGTGACCTTGGGCCTGCGGCCCGAACACATGCTGCCGACCACCGACGAGAAGGGCACGCTGCCGCTGCAGGTCGACATGGTCGAGCCGCTGGGCGCCGACACCCTGCTGCACGGCCGCTACGGCGCCGGGCGCGAGCTTCTGACGGTACGCCTGCCGGGCAACGTCACCGCCGCCGGCGGCGCGCGCCGCCTGTTCAGCGTCGATCCCGCCAATCTGCACCTGTTCGACGACGGCGACGGCGCGCGCGTCGAGGTCGCGTAGAACCCCTTCTGTCATCCCGAGCGCAGCGAGGGATCCAGGCCTACCTAGATCCCTCGCTGCGCTCGGGATGACAGGATCACCAGGTCCACACCGCACATGCTGTTCGCCACCTACAACATCCATTTCGGTCTCGGCACGGACAATGTCTACGACGTCGCGCGCATCGCCGACGTCGTGGCCGAGGCCGATATCGTCTGCCTGCAGGAAGTCGTGCAGGGCTGGGCGCTCAATGCCCACGCCGATCAGGCGCGCGAGATCGCCGAACGCCTGAACCGCTATGCCTGGTTCCACGGTCCCTTCGACGCCGACGCCAGCTCGGTCGGCGCCGACGGGCGGATCGTCAACCGCCGCCGTACGTTCGGCAACGCCGTGCTGTCGCGTTGGCCGATTCTGGAGGCACGCGGCCATCTGCTGCCCAAGACCGCGATGCCCACGCAGTTCGACCTGCAGCGCGGCTTCGTCGAGGCGGTGATCGACACGCCCACGGGCCGGCTGCGGGTCTACAGTATCCACCTCTCGCACATCACACACGCCCAGCGCCTGCCGCAGATCGAAGCGCTGCTCGACATCGTGCTCGACGCGCCGCGGCGTGGCGGCGCGTGGGACGCCCATGCCTCCGACAGCTTCGTCTTCACCGAGGTCGCGCAGCCGGTGCCCGCCGCGGCCATTGTCATGGGCGATTTCAACTTCACGCCCAGCGACGTCGAGTACGCCGCGATCTGCGGCGAGACGCATCCGCTGTTCGGCCGTGTCGCGACGGCCGACCATCTGAGCGACGCCTGGATCGCCGCCGGCAACGCCGAGGACCGCGAGAGCTTCGAGGGCGAAGGGCGTATCGACCACGCTTTCGTCACCCACGATCTGCGCGGCAAGGTGAAGCGCGCCTGGATCGACAACACGACGCCGGCCTCCGACCACTGGCCGCTCTTCGTCGAGATCGATGTCTGAGGTCCTCGACCTTTTCATTGTCGGCGGCGGTATCAACGGCGCCGGCATCGCCTGCGACGCGACCGGCCGGGGCCTGAAGGTCGGGCTGTGCGAGATGAACGATTTCGCCAGCGCCACCTCCTCGGCCTCCTCCAAGCTGATCCATGGCGGCCTGCGCTATCTCGAGCACTACGAGTTCCGTCTGGTGCGCGAATCACTGATGGAACGCGAGGTGCTGCTGGCCAAGATGGCGCATATCGCCTGGCCGCTGCGCTTCGTGCTGCCGCACGAGCCGCATCTGCGGCCGGCCTGGATGCTGCGGCTCGGCCTGTTCATCTACGACCATCTCAATCTGAGGATGAAGCTGCCGAAGACCGAGACGGTCGATCTGTCGCGCAGTCCGTACGGCGCGGGGCTGAAACCGGGTTTCCGCAAGGGCTTCGTCTATTCCGACGGCTGGGTCGACGACGCGCGCCTGGTCATCGGCAATCTGCGCTCCGCGCGCGATCGCGGCGCTGAAATCCACGCCCGGCATCGCTGCATCTCGGCGCGCCGAGGCGATGGGCTGTGGCAGGTCGAGCTCGAGGAGGTCGCGACCGGCCAACGCAAGAGCCTGCGAGCGCGCGGCCTGGTCAACGCTTCCGGCCCCTGGGTGAAGAGCTGGCTCGACTCGGTCGAGGGCGTCGCTACGCGTAAGCGGGTGAAGCTGGTCAAGGGCAGCCATATCGTCGTGCCCAAGCTGCACGACGGCGACCACGCCTTCATCCTGCAGAACAGCGACCAGCGCATCGTCTTCGTCATTCCCTACGAACGCGACTTCTCGCTGATCGGCACCACCGACATCGCGCTCGACGGCGCCGAGCCGGGGCCGGTGACGATCTCGCCCGAGGAGGTCACCTATCTCTGCGACCTGTCGAACCACTACATGGCGCGCAAGATCGCGCCCGCCGACGTGAGCTGGAGCTATTCGGGCGTGCGCCCGTTGTTCGACGACGGCAGCGACGACCCCTCCGAGGTGACGCGCGACTATGTGCTGGAGGTCGCGGACGACGGCGGCAAGGCACCGCTGCTGAGCGTCTTCGGCGGCAAGATCACAACCTATCGGCGGTTGGCCGAGCACGCGCTGGAAGACCTGCGAAGCTATTACCCGGCGATGGGTGAGGCGTGGACGCATCGCGAGCCGCTGCCCGACGGCGAGATGCCCTACGCCGATTTTGAGCTGTTCATGTCAGGGCTCGAACAGGCGTATCCCAAGATGCCGCCTGTCTTTCTGCATCGCCTGGCGCGTCGTCACGGCGCCGGCAGCGCCGATGTGCTGGGCGAGGCGAAGGCCATCGACGATCTGGGTCGGCATTTCGGTGGCGACCTCTACGAGCGCGAGGCCGATCACCTCATGCGCCACGAATGGGCGCAGGAACCCGACGACGTCCTTTGGCGGCGCACAAAGGAGGGCTTGCACATGAGCCCGGCCCAGCGCGAGGCCTTCGCCGAGTGGATGCGGACGCGCCGACGCAACGCGGGCTAGGATGACGGCGTCGCCGCCCTTCGACCCGCAACCCCTGCGCGGGAGCCTTCCATGACCACGAGTCCCACGACCCTCGGCCCCGACAAGCAGGCCGTGCTGCGCTGGGTGCGCGCACCCAAGCCTGGCGTCGTCTTCGCGCTCCAGAGCGACGCGGGCCTCCACGCCGAGCTCGATATGCGCGACGAGAAGACGGCGAAGGCGTCGTTCTTCGGCGCCGACGGCGCGGTCAAACGGTCCTGGCGTTTCTCCAAGGACACCGGCTTCTTCGGCGGCACCGTCAAGATCAGGCCCGACGGCGGCGGCGCGGCGCTCGAGGCTTTGGTCGGCACCTTCGGCGGCGCCGACCTCACGCTGCCCGGCGGCAAGGTGGTGTCGTGGGAGAACGCGGATAGCGGCAAGCATCGGCATTGGATACCGGCCGAAGGCGAGCAGATATCGATCCTGCAGCTCGAAACCGAACCGATCCAAACGCGGCCCTGCGCGTTGACCATCATGGACACCGGCCATCCGCATCTGGCGCTGCTCATCGTGACCGGCTGGTATCTGGCTTACATCGAGGCGATGGCCAAAGGGCCGAAGACCTTGCTCGGCGTCGGCACGGCGGCGCTCACAGCGACGGCGGCGGTGGCACTGGCGGCCGCCGTGGTCGAGCCCGCCGCGGTACAGGCCGCCGCCGATTCCGCCAGAAAAGAACAATCGTCGACCGCCAGCGATGTCGTGGAAACCGTGGTTGACGTTGCCGATGCCGCGGGCGTCGCCGTTGACATCGTGGGCGGCCTCTTCTCGTTGTTCGAATGAGCCCTGCCGGCGCTCGCACGACGATCAGGCGCGGATGGACGCCGGCGCTTGGCGCGGGCTACACGAGCAAGAGTGGCGCGCGTCGCCGATAACGGAGGAAGTCATGACCGGCCGGGTAGCGAACAAGGTGGTGCTGGTGACCGGCGGCGGCTCGGGCATCGGCCGGGCCACCGCGACGGTGCTGGCGGGCGAGGGCGCCACGGTGGTCGTCACCGACATCAACCGCAATGGCGGGCTCGAGACGGTGCAGCGCATCGGCGGCCAGGCGCGGTTCATCGAGCAGGACACGTCGAAGGAAGAGGATTGGCAACGCGTGATCGCCGACGTGATGGACAAGCACGGCCGTCTCGACGGGCTGGTCAACAACGCCGGCATCATGGGCCGCTATCCCGCCCGCTTCGAGAACGAGACGCTCGAGGAGTGGCGGCGCATGCTGTCGGTCAACGTCGAGGGCGTCTTCCTCGGCTGCAAGCACGCGGTGCCGGCGATGCGCTCGGGTGGCGGCGGCTCGATCGTCAACCTGTCGTCGCTGGCGGCCTTCGTCGGCACGCCCGAGCTGCCGTCCTACGGTGCGTCGAAGGGTGCGGTGCGGCAGTTCACCAAGACCGTGGCGATCGACTGCGCGCGCAAGCGCTACAACATCCGCTGCAACTCGATCCACCCCGGCGTGATCGACACGCCGATGGCCGGCGAGATGATGACCACCGAGAAGGGCCGCGCGCGGGCGACCAACTGGGTGCCGATGGGTGTGTTGGGCAGACCCGAGGACATCGCCTATGGCGTGCTCTACCTGATCTCGGATGAATCGCGCTTCGTCACGGGCTCGGAACTGGTGATCGACGGCGGCATGGCGGCGATCTGACATGGCTGCGCGGCACATCCTCGCCATCGACCAGGGTACGACGAGCACGCGTGCCATCGTCTTCGACGAGCGCGCGCGGCCGGTTGCGTCGGCCCAGGAGGAGCTGCGGCAGATCTATCCCGCGCCGGGCTGGGTCGAGCACGACCCCGAGGAGATCTGGTGCGCGACCGTCTCGGTCTGCCGCGACGCGCTCGGCAAGGCGAAGCTCGACGCCTCGGGCGTCGCCGGCATCGGTATCACCAACCAGCGCGAAACCGTGGTGGTGTGGGACCGCGCCACGGGCAAGCCGATCCACAACGCCATCGTCTGGCAGGACCGCCGTACCGCCGACATCTGCGCGCGCCTGCGCGAGGCAGAGCTGGAGCAGGAGGTCAACGAGCGCACCGGCCTTCTGCTCGACCCGTATTTCTCCGCCACCAAGATCGCTTGGATCCTTGACTCGGTCGCCGGCGCGCGCGACGCGGCGGAGGCCGGCAAGCTCGCGGTCGGGACGATCGAGAGCTTCCTGCTGTGGCGGCTGACTGGCGGCAAGGTGCATCGCAGCGACGCGACCAACGCCAGCCGCACCATGGTCTACAACATCCGCCACCAGCGCTGGGACCTCGACCTGCTGCGCGCGCTGGGCGTGCCGTATGCCCTGTTGCCCGAGGTCGTCGACAACGCCTTCGAGTTCGGCACCACGACGCCCGACCTGTTCGGCGCGTCGCTGCCCATCCTCGGCATGGCCGGCGACCAGCAGGCCGCGACTGTGGGCCAGGCCTGCCTCAAGCCGGGCATGATCAAGAGCACCTACGGCACAGGCTGCTTCGCGCTGCTCAACACTGGCGCGACGCCGGTGCGCTCGAAGAACCGGTTGCTGACCACCATCGCCTATCGCATCGACGGCAAGGCGACCTACGCGCTGGAGGGCAGCATCTTCATTGCCGGCGCCGCCGTGCAGTGGCTGCGCGACGGGCTGAAGCTGATCGCCAAGTCCTCTGAGGTCGAAGGGCTGGCGGCCGGCGCGCGGCCCGATTCTGGTGTCTACATGGTACCCGCCTTCGTCGGCCTGGGCGCGCCCTATTGGGACGCCGACGCGCGCGGCGCGCTGTTGGGCCTGACGCGCGACACCGGCCCGGCCGAGATCGCGCGCGCGACGCTGGATTCCGTTTGCTACCAGACCCGCGACCTGATCGAGGCGATGAAGGCCGATGGCGCGGCCGTCGGCTCGATCCGCGTCGACGGCGGCATGGTGGTCAACGACGCGCTGATGCAGCGTCTGGCTGACACGGTCGGCGTAGCGGTGGAGCGGCCGACGGTCACGGAAACCACGGCGCTGGGCGCCGCCTTCCTGGCTGGTTTCAAGGCCGGTCTCTTTCCGTCACTGGACTCCATCGGCGAAAGCTGGGCACTGGACCGTGCCTTCGCGCCCGGCGAGGACGTCGCCAGCCGTGATCGGCGCTACACTGGCTGGCGCGCCGCCGTGCAGCGCGTGCGCAGTTGATGGTACCGCCAATGGTCCCGGAAGACTCCAACCGGCGCGTGCCCTAGGATCGCCGCCAACAGCGTATGAGGATTTCATGGCCAAGGCGAAGCGCAAGGTCGCAGCGAAGAAGAAAGCACCGGCGAAGAAGGCGGCTGCGCGTAGCAAGGGGACGGCGGTCGACACCAACCTGCTCAACGACCTGCTGCGCTGGGCCAAGGCCTCCGGCGCCGACGCGGCCGACGCCTATGTCGCCGAGAGCGCGCAGCTCTCGGTCGGCATCCGGCTGGGTGTGCGCGAGAAGCTGGAGCGCAGCGAGAGCCGCGATCTGTCGCTGCGCGTCTTCATCGGCAAGCGCATGGCCATCGTCTCGTCGACCGATTTCGATCCGGCGAGCCTGAAGGCGTTGGCCGAACGGGCCGCGGCGATGGCGCGCGTCGTGCCCGAGGATCCCTATTGCGGCCTGGCGCCGGAGGACCGCATCGCGCGCGACTGGCCCGAGCTCGACCTCGACGACGGCAAGGAGGCCAGCGTCGCCACCTTGCAGGACTGGTGCGATCGCGCCGAGGACGCGGCGCGCGCGGTGAAGGGCGTGACCAACTCCGAGGGCGCCAATGCCGGCTGGTCGCGCGGTCGCGTGGCGCTGGCCGCCAGCAACGGCTTCGCTGGCGATTATCGCTACGGCAGCTACGGCATCGATGTCTCGGTGCTGGCCGGCGAAGGCGTCGGCATGGAGCGCGACTACGACTGGTCGCAGGCGGTCTACACCGACGATCTCGACCGGCCCGAGGCCCTCGGCCGCAACGCCGGGCGCGGCGCGGTCAAGCGTTTGAACCCGCGCAAGATCAAGAGCGGGCGATACCCGGTGATCTACGATCGGCGCATCTCCGGCGGGCTGCTGGGCCACCTCGCCAGCGCCATCAACGGCCGCAGCATCGCGCGCCAGACCTCGTTCCTGCTGGACAAGCTCGGCAAGCAGGTGTTTTCGAAGGGCCTGCGGGTCGTCGACGATCCGCACCGCAAGCGGCGCTCGGGCTCGCGTCCCTTCGACGGCGAGGGCCTGCCCACCAAGCGCATGAACCTGATCGAGGACGGCAAGCTCACAACCTGGCTGCTCGATCTGAACTCGGCGCGCCAGCTCGGCATGGAGCCCACCGGCCACGGCGCCTGGGGCGGTGGGCCGACGACCAGCAATCTTTATCTCGAGAAGGGCAAGGAGTCGGTGAAGTCGCTGATCGGCGGCATCAGGCGCGGCCTGTACATCACCGACCTGATCGGCTTCGGCGTGAACGGCGTCACCGGCGACTACAGCCGCGGCGCGTCCGGCTTCTGGGTCGAGAAAGGCGAGCTGGCCTGGCCGGTGAGCGGCGTGACGGTGGCCGGCAACCTCAAGGACATGTTCCGGCACATCACGCCGGCCAGCGATCTCCAGTTCAAGAGCAGCACGAATGCGCCTACTGTGCGGGTCGACGGCATGACCATCGCGGGGGAATAGCGAGAACGAGCTGGCAAACCCCGGACGGCATCCCACCTGACTACGTAGTTCCCAGCGGACCGATTTTCACGCCGAGAGGTTCCTCATGACGCCGCAGGAAAAGGATATGATCACCCAGCTGCTCGACCGCCTGAAGCAGGCCGGCGGGCAGCCCCAGGATCCGGAGGCCGCCGCGCTGATCCGGCAGGCGGTGCAGGCGCAGCCCGACGCGACCTATCTGCTGGTGCAGACCGCGCTGATCCAGAACATGTCGCTGGAAGGCGCCCAGGCGCGCATCACCGAGCTCGAGCGCGAGGTGGCGGCGGCCAAGCAGGCCACGACCGCCAAGCCCACCAGCTTCCTTGGCGGCCTGCTGGGTGGTAGCGGCCGGCCGGCGCCGCAGCCGATGGCGCGGCCCGGCTCGGTGCCGCAGACCGGTGGCCAGCAGCCACCGCCGGGCTACGCCCCACAGCAGCAGGGCTTCGCCCAGCAGCCGCCGGCGCAGGCTGGCGGTGGCGGCAGCTTCCTGCGCACCGCGGCGGGCGTCGCGGCCGGCGTCGCCGGCGGCGCGCTGCTCTATCACGGCCTGTCGTCGATGCTAGGCGGCGGCCGCGGTGCCGGCGGCCAGAGCTTCATGGGTGGCGGCGCACAACAAGCCGGCGCCTCGCCGTGGGGCAACCCGCAGGCCGGGGCCGGCGACCAGACCGCCATGAATACCGACGTCGAACGCGACCAGGGTCACGACTCAGCCTCGCCCGCCGATAGCGCCGGCTGGGACAGCGGCAGCGACAGCGGTGGCGACGCCGGCGGCTGGGATGACAGCGGCGGTGGCGGCTTCAGCTCGGACGAGGAATACTGAGTCCGGGATCGACGTAGCTGTCGAAGCTGCGTCGCTCCAAACCCTTCTGCGCTTGGTAGAGCGAGCTGGGGTCCAGCGCCGCCGGCAGCGGCATGCGCACCGGCACGTCGGCCAGGCGCGGCATGTTGGTGGGCGTGCCGCAGATCAGCCGGCCGTTGAACTCGTCCCAGTCGGCGTAGTGCGCGTAGCCGCCGGCGAGCGGCCAGGCGTCGCCCGCCGCCAGTTCGTAGAGCAGGAAGCGGCGATCGGCGCCGGAGCGGTTGAGATCGGAGCCATGCACCAGCCGCACGTGGTGCAGGCTGATCGAGCCGGCCGGCGCGATCACCGGCTCGGCCGGCGAGACGTCGAGGCCGGCCTTCAGCGGGTCGAAGCCGCCGACGAAGCGGCCGTTGGCGTGATGATCGTAGACCGGCCCGCGATGCGAGCCCGGCAGCAGCAGCATTGGGCCATTATCGAGCGTCATGTCGTCGAGCGTTACGCCCACGGCCAGCACGTCGTCGTTGCTGTAGGGGTAGTAGGCCCAGTCCTGGTGCCACTCGACGGCGGCGCCGTAGCCCGCGCTCTTCAGGTTGAGCTTGCTGTTCTGGAAGCGGATCGACGGGCCGAGTAGCGACTTCACCGGCTCCAGGATCGTCGGCGAACGTACCAGCTCCATGAAGAACGGATCGAGCTTGTGCGGCGTCTTGACCCGGCGTACGCGGGGACGGTCGGGCTGGTGGCTGTCCTCGAGATCAAAGACCGCGTCGTTGGCCGACAGCCCCCGCGCGCGCTCGAGGATTTCGGCCAGCACCTGGCGCAGCCGGCTGAGCTGGGCGTGCGACAGCACACGCGGCAGCACGATGTAACCGCGCTCGCGGTAGGTTGCGATCTGGTCGGCCGTCAAGGCGCCCATGGGCTGTCCTCCCGGCGGCGATCATGCATCATCATCCGCCCCTCGTGAATGGCGCACCGCCTGCATGGACGCCGAGGATTCCCCCAGCGCGCTTTACCCACTACAGTGCGCCCATCATGAAAACCACGCGTGCCCCCGACCCGATCCTGACGCTGCTGGTGGCCGCGAGCCTCGCCGGCTGCACTGCGCAGGCGCAGAACCAGCCGCCGGCGCCCGTCAACTCGCCGCCCTCGGTGGTCCAGCAGATCCAAGGCGCCGACTTCCAGGCCTGCCTCGGCAACATCAGGGCGATGGCGTTGCGGGAGGGCGTGCCGGCGTCCGTCGCCGACCAGGCGCTCAATGGCCTGACGCCCGACCAGCGCGTGCTCGATCTCGATAGCCGGCAGCCTGAATTCACCCTGACGCTGGGACGCTACCTCGCCAACGCGATATCGGCCGAGCGCATCGCCAAGGGGCGCCAGATGCTGGCGCAGCACCGCGGCTTGCTGCAGGCGGTCGAGCGCGACTACGGCGTGCAGCCGCACTACATCGTGGCCTTCTGGGGGCTGGAGAGCGGCTACGGCACGTTCGTCGGCGACTTCTCTGTCGTGCGCTCCGTGGCGACGCTGGCCTGTCGCACGCGCCGCGCGCAGTTCTTCGCCGGCGAGACCGTGCAGGCGTTGCGCATCCTTGCCGCGCAGCACATGCAGGCGGCGCAGATGAAGGGCTCGTGGGCCGGCGCGATGGGCAACACGCAGTTCATGCCCTCGACCTTCACGGCCCATGGCGTCGACCGCGACGGCGACGGGCGCGTCGATCTGTGGCGCAGCCTGCCCGACGTTTTCGCCTCCTCCGCCAACTTCCTCAACAAGAGCGGCTGGAAGCGTGGCCAGGACTCGCACATCGAGGTCGCGCTGCCGCGGAACTTCCCGTACGACCGCGTCGACCTCAACGAGGAGCGCGGCGCGCGCGAGTGGCGGGCGCTGGGCGTGACACAAGCCGACGGACAGCCGCTGCCGGACTTCGCCGATCGTGCGGCGATCGCGATTCCCGCCGGTCATCGCGGCCCGGCCTTCCTGATGCTGCCGAACTTCAAGACGGTGATGATCTGGAACCGCTCGGTGCTCTACGCCATCTCGGTCGGCGTGCTGGCGCGGCAAATCGCCGGCGGGCCGGGCCTGCTGCGCGAGCCGCCGGCCGACGACCAGCCGCTGTCGCGCGAGGCGGCGATCGACCTGCAAAGCCGGCTGATCAGGCTCTCGCTGCTGAACGACGAGGCGGACGGACTGATCGGCCCCAAGACCCGCGCCTCGATCCGCGCCTTCCAGATCCGCGCCGGCCTGATCGCCGACGGCCATCCCTCGCCCGAGACCCTGGCGCGCCTGCGCGCGGCGACACCCTAAAACGGCCGCATCCGCGGTCGTCCGCGGCTCCAAACGCGGCGAGGGAGCCAGGCTCAGCCTGGCTCCCTCGTTGGGTTCAAGATGATGGCGCGAACGGCTTAGGTGTTCGACGCGACGTCAGCGGGTCGGATGGCGCGGCGCGGCGCGCCAGAGCGCCCAGGCCAGCAATGGCGGCACCGTTGCGAAGACCGCCAGCACAGCCAGGCGCCGCGAGAGTGGCACGAGGATGTCGCTCATTTGGTCGGCGCTCATCAGCTCGGCGATCCACACCGACAGCAGGTTGGTGCCGATTACCGCCACGGCCAGGACCCAGGCGATGAGGAGCGCGCGAACATAGAAGGCGGTGTCGTGCTTGGGCGAAGAATCGGCGCCGCGATCGACGGACTCGGCGACGAAGGTGATGTCGGTCATGGCTGGTCTACTCCACGATCACGAGGCCGGTGGTCTTCGGCGTCGGCACCTCGGCGCCCATAAGACCGCAATCGCTGGTCTGGATGGTGCCGGAGCCGTTGAGCTCGATCTTCCGTGCGATGATCGACATGCAGGCCTTACCGGTCTCGGCGATCGTGCCGCTGCCGTTGAGGTGCACCGAGCGCGACGGGATGTAGACGACGCCCGACAACCGGTCGCCACCGCCGCCACCGAGGTGAAGGCCGAATTCCGCCACCGAGGCCGAGGCGCGGCGATCCTGGTAGATCGCGATGCCGGTATAGGGCTGTCCCGCGGTCGGGCCGGGCGCCGGCAGAACGATCTTGCCCGAGCCGTTGGAGAACAGGCCGCCGATCAGGTTGGTCGCGCCGCTCGAGGTGAACACCAAAGTGACGCCGGCGTCGCCCGTGCAGTCGCTGCAGATGATGGTGCCCGAGCCCGAGTTCTCGACGTTGCCGCCGTCGATGTAGTAGGTGCCCGGCGCGAGCTTGAGCGTGCCTGAGCCGGAATTGAGGATGCCGCCGCAGTAACGGCCGGGCTGGATCGTGGCGTTGCTGCTGGCGACGTAGTTGGTCTGGGTGCAGGGGCCCGACACCGTCGGGGTGGCGAGATCGGCGTAGGGATCCTCGACGCCGTTGGCCATGTACGTCGCGGCCGGCGCCGTGAAGGTAAAGCCGCCGCTGCCATTGGCGTAGTAGCCGCCCTTCAACAGCGCGGTGTAGCCCTTGATCGAGCCGCTGCCGTTGAGATAGAGCGCCTTGTTGTTCGTGGAGTGCGCCGCGATCGAGCAGTCCTTGCCGATGATGCTGCCCGAGCCGTTCATGAAGATCGCCTTCTCACCCGACGTGACCAGCGAGAGCATGCACACCGATTTCCGGATTTCCGGGTCGGGGACGACCTTCACCATCGCCACCGCGCGCGCCGACAGCGTGCGTACGTCGCTGCCCATGAAGGCGGCGGAGAACAGCGTCTTCAGCTGCCTGGTGACGATCACCTCGACGGCGCCGTCGTTGGTGGTGTAGGCGCCCGAAACCGGCGGCATGTTGACGGTGAGGGTCTGCGTGGCGCCAGCGACGTAGCCATTGCGCGCGGCGTCGTTGCTGGCGACGGTCGTGACGACGGTGTCGGATTGGTCGGCCGCCTTCACCCGGGCGCCGCCCATCGCGGCGGCGTCAGCTATCTGCTGCAGCTTGCGCTTCTCCGAGTACCAGGAGCTGACATCGACGCCGATGCCCGCCGCGCCGACGACCACCGGCAGCGCGAAGGCCATCAAGGTCGTCGTACCGGCGGACCGATCACGGCCGAAATCACGCCACCACTGGAACGTGCGCCGCAGGCTTGGAGCGGCCGCGAGATGAAGAAACATTGTGGGCTCCCTATATCTATGTCCCGCCTGGCGGGAAAAAGTCGTTATGTAAATTGTAAGGATTCTGACAAATTAGCGCTGTACAAACGTTTAAATAACGCGCGCTTTATGTTCACATTTGTGTAATTTGTCTTGGTATTTTAACGTCAAACTATCGTTAACTAAACTAAAACATGAAGTTAGAGCCCATCTAAGACAGTACTCTTGACCTTATTTATCGATGCGGCCGGCCCTGACGAGTGGCCAAACGAGCTGAATTTCCGGATCGGATACCACAGGAGGACGCCCTAACTCGGCATCAACAGCCGTAGCTGACGTGGCGCGACATCGACGGTGACTGGCAGGTCGGCGGCATCGTCGCCGTCGAGCTGCACTGGCTCGCGATGGCCCTGTCCATTGACCAGCGCCACGATGCGCACCGATGCAGCGGGCACGACGCGATAGCCCGCGGTGCGCGGTAAGCGGTCGCATACCAGCGCCGCGCCGTAGCGCAGCACGTTGTAGCGACCGCTGCGCTCGAACAGGCAAACGCTGAGCCCAGGTGCGCGCAGATCAGCATTCGGCGCGATCTGGTAGGGCCCGCCATAGCGCCGTGCGCGAGTAACGATCACCGAGGCCGCCTCATGGCGCACGCCGTCGATGTCGACGGCGTAGAGCGCGTCGACAGCCCGCGTCATCTCGACCGCCGAGCGCCAGACATAGGCGCCCTTGCCTAACCGCCGCTTCAATTCGCTGTCGACTCCCGCCACCACCTTGGCGTCGAAGCCGGCGCCGGCCATGAGGGAGAAATGCCGCACGGTCCCTGACGCGGCGCTCAAGCGGCCCACATGCACAACGCTTGGCGTGGCCGATGTCAGCGTCCGCGCGATCGCCGTAGGCCGGATACGTAGGCCGATCTCAGCCGCCAGCACATTGGCCGTGCCCAGCGGCAGGATACCCAACGGCGGCGCGTCATCGTTTCGTAACATGAGGCCGTTCACCACCTCGTTGATAGTGCCGTCACCGCCGGCGGCGACGATGCGCAGCTCGGGGCCGCCCGCGACCTCGCGTGCCAGCCGCTCGGCGTCGCCGCGTCCCGCGGTGTCATGGATATCGACCTGGTGGCCGGCTGCGGACAGGGCGTCGAGCGTCTGTTGCGCCAAGGAGGGATCGCGACGCCCCGCTACCGGATTGCGGATGACGACAAAACGGAGTGGTCGCATGGGCGTCATCAAAGCATCACGACGAAGGAGTATCCACAGGCTGACTCAACTAATGGCGTGTCATGGTTCAGTACTGGCGCACCATATACCTCTCCGATATCCATCTTGGCACGCGCGGATGTCAGGCCGAGCTGTTGCTCGATTTCCTCAAGCACAACGACAGCGATCACCTCTACCTCGTCGGCGACATTGTCGACGGTTGGCGCCTGAAACGCTGGTGGTACTGGCCGCAGACGCATAACGACGTCGTGCAGAAGGTGCTGCGCAAGGCGCGCAAGGGCACGCGCGTGATCTACGTGCCCGGCAACCACGACGAGGCGGCGCGCGACTATTGCGGCCTGACCTTCGGTGGCGTGCAGGTCGTGCGCGAGGCGATCCACAAGACCGCCGACGGCAAGCGGCTGCTGATTATCCACGGCGATGAGTTCGACGCGGTCGTGCGCTACGCGCGCTGGCTGGCGATCCTCGGCGACTGGGCGTACGCGTTCGCGCTTCGGCTCAATGTGATGATGAACGCCGTGCGCCGCCTGCTGCGCCTGCCCTATTGGTCGCTGTCGGCGTGGCTGAAGTACAAGGTCAAGAACGCGGTGAGCTACATCGGCGACTTCGAGAAGGCCGTGGCCGCCGAGGCCAGGCGCCGCCACGTCGATGGCGTGGTCTGCGGCCACATTCACCATGCGCAAATCCGCACCATCGACGGTGTGACGTACTGCAACGACGGCGATTGGGTCGAGAGCTGCACGGCGCTGGTCGAGGATTTCGATGGCCGGATGTCGATCCTGCGCTGGACCGCGCGATCGGCCGCCGCCATTCCGGCGCGCACCCCGGAACCGCGGCTGGCCGCCGAGTAACGACGACGGGGGCCGCTTGCGCATCGCGATCGTCTCGGACGCCTGGTTTCCCCAAGTCAACGGCGTGGTGCGCACGCTGGACACTGTGCGCGGCGAGCTCGTGGCGATGGGCCACATCGTCGAGGTTTTCGGCCCCGACCGCTTCACCACAATCCCGTGCCCGACCTATCCCGAAATCCGCCTGGCGCTGCTGCCCGGCCGTCGGCTCGAGCGCCTGATCCGCGGGTTCGCGCCCGACGCCATCCACATCGCCACCGAGGGGCCGCTGGGCTTCGCCGCACGCCGCATGTGCCTGCGACGCAAGCTGCCGTTCACAACGGCCTATCACACGCGCTTTCCCGAAT
This sequence comes from uncultured Rhizobiaceae bacterium, assembly GCA_964437145.1. Classification (GTDB taxonomy): domain Bacteria; phylum Pseudomonadota; class Alphaproteobacteria; order Reyranellales; family Reyranellaceae; genus JAFAZJ01. The sequence continues at coordinate 32 of CAYTFW010000033.1, read as the reverse complement.
ATGTGCGCGCGCGCATGTTGTTTCCGCTGGCC
>CAYTFW010000032.1:38409-41327 GCA_964437145.1 uncultured Rhizobiaceae bacterium | reverse complement strand
TCGACATCCCCCATCCGCCCTTCGGGCACCTTCCCCCTCCGGGGGAAGGTAAGAGATGGATGAGGAGTCTGTGTCATGCGTGCGGAGATCGAGGCGGTTGTCGCCGAGATTCAGCAGTCGGTCGGGCTGCTGAGGAGGCATCTTTGACTTCGACGCATCCGTCGATCGTCTGGCGGAGCTGAACGCCGCCGCCGAAGCGCCCGATTTCTGGAACGACGCCAAGCGCGCGCAGAGCCTGATGCGCGAGCGTGACCGGCTCGATAAGGCGATCGCCAACGTGCGCCGCATCGAAGGCGAGACCGCGTCCAACGTCGAGATGATCGAGCTCGCCCAGGCCGAGGGCGACCAGTCGCTGGTCGACGAGGCCGAGGCCAACCTGAAGAAGCTGCAGGACGAAGCCGGCAAGATGCGGCTGGAATCGCTGCTGTCGGGCGAGGCCGACGCCAACAACTGCTACCTCGAGGTCAACGCCGGCGCCGGCGGCACCGAGGCGCAGGACTGGGCCGAGATGCTGGCCCGCATGTACATGCGCTGGGCGCAGCAGCACGGCTACAAGGTGACCTATCTCGAGGAGAGCCCCGGCGAAGAGGCCGGCATCAAGTCCTGCACCATCAAGGTCGACGGCCCCAACGCCTATGGCTGGCTGAAGACCGAGAGCGGCGTGCATCGCCTGGTGCGCATCTCGCCCTTCGACGGCCAGGCGCGTCGCCACACCAGCTTCTCCTCGGTCTGGGTCTACCCCGAGGTCGACGACACGATCGAGATCGAGATCCTCGACAAGGATCTGCGCGTCGACACCTATAGGGCCTCGGGAGCGGGCGGACAGCACGTCAACAAGACCGACTCCGCCGTGCGCCTGACGCATCTGCCCACCGGCATCGCCGTGGCCTGCCAGCAGGAGCGCAGCCAGCACCAGAACCGCGCCAAGGCGATGCAGATGCTCAAGGCGCGGCTCTACGAGGTCGAGCTGCAGAAGCGCGAGGCCGAGAAGCTGGCGCAGGAAGCGGCCAAGACCGACATCGGCTGGGGCCATCAGATCCGCAGCTACGTGCTGCAGCCGTATCAACTGGTGAAGGACTTGCGCACCAACGTCGAACGCACCGACCCGCAGAAGGTGCTCGATGGCGATCTCGACGAGTTCATGGCGGCGAGCCTGGCGGCGCGGCTCGGGCAGGACGAGAAGGCGGCGTAGGTCGGTCAAGACGCCGGGGGCGCGCCACTCCAGTGGCGCGTCTTGTCGGTCGTCCGCCGCGCCACTGGAGTGGCGCGCCCCCAGCGTCTTCGCTAAAACTTCGGCGGCTCGACGTTCTGGTTCCAGTTGGGATCGCGGCTGGGGTTCATCGGCGGGTCGGTGGCCAGCAGGCCTTTGCCGGGGATGTAGTTCACCTCCAGCCTTATGCCGTCGGGGTCCTCGAAGACGAAGTAGTAATAGCCCGGCGCCCAGTCGCCCTCGAGCGGGCCGCGATCGATGCGGCCGCCCAGCGCGCGCACCTGCTCGGCCGCCTTGTCGACGTCCTCGCGCGTGCGCGCGCGCAGGCAGAGGTGATGCAGGCCGATGCGGTTCTGGTTGAAGCGCTCGCCCTCGAGCCCCTCGGCGCAGCGCTGGATGCCGATCGCGGTGCGCCCGCCCACGTGATAGAGGAAGTTGTTGCCGTCATAGACCTTCTGCATGCCAAGGAACGGCAGCAGCCCGGCATAGAAGGCGCGCGCCTTGTCCCACTGGCTCACGGTGAGGATGACGTGCGCGAGGCCGTTCACTTCGATCATGGTGGTTCCGTTTCTCTATCATCCCTCACTATGCTCGGGATGACAGCATGGGCGCTACGTCACGACAGCTGAATCGTGCTCATAGAGCCATGCGATATTCGCCAGCGAGCGGTCGCCGACGTTGCGCATGGCTTCGTCGCGCTTTTCCTGCTCCGGTCCGTCGGGCAGGTGGAAGCGCACGCGGTTGGCGCGCGAGAGTTCCTGCAGCCGGCTGGCGCGCGGCTTGCGCACGGCCTCATAGCGCTGGAGCGCACCCGGCACGTCGTCGGGCGTCGCGGCGAGTAGCGATGCCAGCGCCGCGCCATCCTCGATCGCCTGCGCGGCGCCCTGCGCCATCATCGGCAGCATGGGGTGGCAGGCGTCGCCCAGGAGCGTGACGCGCCCGTCGCTCCACTGTGGCAGTTGATCGCGATCGTGCAGCGCCCAGATATAGGTCTCGGGGAACGCCTCGATCAGGCCGCGCACCATGGGATGCCAGCCCTCGTAGCGCGTCAGCACGTCGGCGACCTCGCCGCGATCGGTCCACGACTCCTTGGTCCAGTCGCCGCGTTCGACGACGCAGACCACGTTCATGAATCGGCCGCCGGCGACCCAGTAGTGCACGACATGCGCCGCCGGGCCCATCCAGTTGTGCGACACGACCTCGATGTCGAGATGACGCACGCGCTCGGCCGGCACCAGCCCGCGCCAGGCGACGCAGCCGGTGAAGCGCGGCTTCTCCGGCCCGAAGAGCGCCGTGCGCACGCGGCTATGGATGCCGTCGGCGCCGATCACCGCGTCGGCCTCGACGCGCTCAGCGTTGTCGAAGACCGCGATCACGCGCTCGCCTTTGGGCTCCAGCCCCACCAGCTTGTGGCTGGTGTGCAGGCGTTCCGGGGGCATCGCGTCGGCCAGCAGATTGGCGAGGTCGGCGCGGTGGAAGTGGTAGTAGGGCGCGCCGAAGGTGGCCTCGACTTCCGGCCCCAGCGGCGCGCGCTGCAAGGTGCGGCCGTCGTCCCAGCGCCGCTGATGCACGGCCGTGGGGAAGACGCCGATCTTGTCCATCGCCGCGCGCACGCCCAGTCGGTGCAGCAGGCGCGAGGCGTTGGGGCTGATCTGGATGCCGGCGCCGATCTCGGTGATGCGCGGCGCCTGCTCGTAGACATGCACGT
>CAYTFW010000032.1:0-38399 GCA_964437145.1 uncultured Rhizobiaceae bacterium | reverse complement strand
CGCGCGACGACGCCAGCGGCGCCGACAGGCCGCCGATGCCACCGCCGAGGACGGCGACGCGGAGTGCGTTGCGCCGCATCTCTGTCATCCCGAGCGAAGCGAGGGATCTAGGCCGGCCCTGGATCCCTCGCTTCGCTCGGGATGACAGGAGGCGCGGCCGTGGCTCAACCGCATGAGCACTTCTTGCCGGGGCCGCCGAAGTTCTTCTGGGCGAAGTTCTGCGCGTCGGACAGGTAGTTGAACGAGCCCATCTGGCAGATCGGCGTGCCGCGCGCCGATTTCATCTGCTCGAAATTGCGCGAGTCGACCTCGATCTTGTCGCTGGCGCAGTAGACGAAGTAGCTCTGCGCCTGGGCCGTGAACGACACCAGCGCGAGCGCGGCGGCGAGAAGTGGGATGCGCATGTTTTGCCCCCTGGCGAACTCTGATCAGCGGCAGGCGCACTTTCCGCCGACGCCGCCGAAGTTCTTCTTGGCGAAGGACTCGGCGTCGGAGCGGAAGCCGAAGCTACCCATCTGACAGATACCCGAACCGCGCGCCGATTTCATCTGGGTGAAGTCGCGCGAGTCGACCTCGATCTTGCTGTTGGCGCAGTAGACGTAGTAGCCGGACGCCTGCGCGGTGAAGGGCGCCGCCATGATGGCGATAGAAGCCGCGATGATCGCGATGCGCATCAAGATATCCCCCTATGTCGCCGCGAGGGCTCGCGCCTCGCCGCATGCCCTGGCCAGAGCCTCGGTGGCGTCGCCCGCCGAGGCCAGCGGCGGCAGGCGGATGGTCTCGATGTCGGCGATGCCGGCCTCGCGAAGCCACCAGTCGAAATACGGTACCTGGAAATCGGCGCCGAATTGCGGCGGCTTGCCCGGCGCGTAGATGCCGGCGCTGTAGACGACGGTGGCACGCTTGTCCTTCAGGAGTCCGCTATAGCCGGTGGCGCGATCGAGGTTGAACAGCAGGCCGGGCTGCATGATCACGTCGATATAGTGCTTCAGCCGGTAGGGGATCGAGCCGTTCCACATCGGCACGCTGAAGACGTAGCGATCGGCCGTGCGGAAGCGCTCGACGACGGCGAGCACCGACTGCCATGCGGCGCGCTGCGCGTCATCCGGCTTGCCCTGCCGCATCACCGCCAGCTTGGCGGCGACCTTCTGGTCGTCGAAGGCCGGCAGCTCTTCGCGCCACAGGTCGAGCGTGTCGATCGCGAAGCCGGGGTGCCGGGCGTGGAACGCCTCGACATAGGCCGAGGCCACCGTGTTGGAGCGTGAGGTCGCGCCGCGCGGCGAGCCCACGACATAGAGCAGACGCGGCATGTCAGTCGTCGCCCGCCGCCGCCGTCTTCTTCGTGGCCGCTTCCTTTTCCGCCATCTTGGCCTTCAGCTGCTCCGGTGTGAGCCGCACGATGTGCTCGTTCTGATGGCTGTAGATGTCGTATTTCTGCACGTCGAGATCCTCGAGCACGATCGCGCGCGCCATCACCTTGGCTTTCCACGCCGCGTGCTCGGCCTCCGCCGCGTGGAACTCCGGCATGACTTCCTTGGCGAACAGCTCCAGCGACTCGCAGATATCCTGATGGCTGGTCTTGCCGGCCTGGTTGAGCAGGATCACCTGATCGACGCGGCTGGCCTGGAACTGGCGCAGTTTCTTGCGGATGGTCTCGGGCGAGCCGATCAGGCCGGACTCCAGCGCCTTCTTCTCCTCCGGCCCGCCCTTCCAGCTCTGGTACTCCCGCCAGAGATCGGATGTGCCCGGCCCGTCGACGCCTTTGCGGCCGTAATAGGAGAGCGCGAAGATGAAGAAGGTCCAGCCGGCCGCCTTGGCCTGCGCCTCCTCATCCGTCGCTGCGCACATGAAACCCGAGACCATCGCCACGTTGGGATTGCTCGGGTAGTCGGCGAGCTTCTTCGAATTGTTCAGCAGGTTGTTGTAGTACTTGTGCACCCAAGCGCGCGCCGCCTCGGGTGTCACGAAGGTGAAGCCCAGCGCGCCCATGCCCCATTCACCGGCCTTGCCGATGGTCTGGATATTGGAGCACGCCACCCAGAGCGGCGGGTGCGGCTTCTGGTAGGGCTTGGGAATGACATTGCGCGCCGGGAAGTCGTAGTACTGGCCGTGGAATTCCCAGCTGTCCTTGGTGAACATCGGGATGATGGCCTTCACCGCCTCTTCCCAGCGCTCGCGTTTGTCCCGTACGCGGATATTGAAGGGATGCAGCTCGGCCGGCCCCGCCGCTTCGCCCATGCCGAGATCGACACGCCCACCGCTCAGCAGATCGAGCGTCGCGACCTTCTCGGCGACGCGATGCGGCTGGTTGGTGGTGAGCTGGATCACGCCGTGGCCGAGCCGGATGCGCTTGGTGCGCTGGCTGGCGGCACCGAGGAAGACCTCGGGCGCGGAGGAGTGCGAGTACTCCTCGAGGAAGTGATGCTCGACCTCCCAGGCGTAGTCGTAGCCCAGCCGGTCGGCGAGCTCGATCTGGCTCAACGAATCCTGCAAGAGCTGGTACTCGCTGCGCTCGGCCCACGGCCGGGGCAGCTGGTGCTCATAGAAGATGCCGAACTTCATGCGCGTTACTCCCTGCCGTCGATTGGACGGCCCGCTTCGCCGCGAGTCAATCGTGCCCGCTCTTGCGATCAGCAACCTGACCCAAAAATTATAGCGGGTGCGATTGAAACACGGTAAGACGGAGACCACGGCGCAGTGAACGAATCCAACGTGTTGATCGACAACAACCTTGCCACCGTTTCCGCGGCCGCCCGTCTCCTGCCTCGCGCGCCCTGGGCCGCCCGCTGATGGCGTTCAGCCACTCCTTTGTGGTGCCGTCCTACAACCACGGCCAGTTCATCGGCGAGACCATCGAATCGCTGCTCAATCAGGAGCTGCCGGGCTCCGAGATCGTTGTCTGCGACGACCACAGCACCGACAATTCGCGGGCGGTGATCGAGACGTATCGCGATCGCATCCGCATCGTCCATCCGCCGCGGCGCCTGGGCATGATGGGCAACTACAATTTCGCCACCGCGCAGGCGACCGGCGAGTGGGTGTCGCTGCTGGGCTCCGACGATCGCGCGCTGCCCCGCTTCTCCCGCCTGATCCGCGATGGCGCGGCGCGCACGCCCAATACCGTGGTGGTCACCGGCGACTACGACCAGATCGACGGCGAGGGCCGCAAGATCCGCTCGGAGAAGGTGCTGTCGGTGCGCCCGGTGACCAGGCCGCCGGAGACCTTCTACACCCAGCTTGCCGCGCCCAAGGTGCCGCCGGTGGCCAACGCCTTCCATCGGCCATCCTGGGAGAAGGTCGGCGGCTTTCCCGAGCGAGCGACCTTGATCGGCGACTGGGGCCTGTGGCTGCGGCTCTCGCCGCTGGGCGACTTCGTGCACATGGCCGAGCCGCTCGCCGAGTACCGCGTCAGCTACCGGCCCAACATCGCCTATGAGCGGCGCATCGAGGCGCTGCGCGACGACGTCTATATCGTGCTGACCTTGATCCCGCAGATCGCGCCACAGATCCCCGATGTCGACACGAAGTATGTCGCGATGGCGAAACGCGCGCGGCTGCGCTCGCTGATCGCCGGCTACAGCAAGATGCTCGCGCCCGGCGATCGCGCTTTCGCCGTCGAGATCCTGCGGGACTGGGCCTCGCAAAGCGGGCTCGGCCACATGCTCGAGCGCTTCGCCCGTGGCGAGACGATCTCCTCCGGCTGGCGCGACAGCGCGCTGCGCCGCGCCCTGCGCGATCTCTACAAAGCGCTCAGGCGTTAGGCGCGACGATCAGCTTCCTTCACCGCCGCCGGAGTATCCGACCGCGGTGTCGCGCCGGGTCTTCATCAGGCTCCAGACGATCCCGCCGGCGAGGATGGCGAAGGTTACGCCGAGCGACGCCCATGCCGGAAACTTCTCCAGCCCCAGCACATCGGCGACGAAGATCTTCGAGCCGATGAAGATCAGCACCACCGCCAGCGCCGGTTTCAGGTACCGGAAGCGCTGGATCACGGCGGCCAGCGCGAAGTAGAGCGCGCGCAGCCCGAGGATGGCGAAGATGTTCGAGGTGTAGACGATGAACGGATCGGTGGTTATCGCGAAGATCGCCGGCACCGAATCGACGGCGAAGATCAGGTCGGCGATCTCGACCATGACAAGCGCCATGAAGAGCGGCGTCACGAACCAGCGGCTCGCGCCGCTCTGCGGATCGGGCAGGCGCACGAAAAAGCGTTCGCCGTGATGCGTGTCGGTCACATTGAAACGCCGGCGCATGAAGCCGATCAGCGGATTGTCGGCGAGGCTCGGCGTCTTGTCGCCCAGCCAGAGCATCTTCACGCCGGTCGCGATCAGGAAGACGGCGAAGAGGTAGAGCACCCAGGCGAATTGCGACACGAGCGTCGCGCCCAGCCCGATCATGATGGCGCGTAGCACGATCACGCCGAGAATGCCCCAGAACAGAACCCGGTGCTGATAGCGGTCCGGCACCGCGAAGAACGAGAAGATCAGCGCGATGACGAAGACATTGTCGAGCGCGAGCGTCTTCTCGACGACGAAGCCGGTCAGGTAGTTCATGCCGGACTCCGCGCCCAGGCCCCACCAGACCCAGACGCCGAAGACCAAGCCGATGCCGAGGTAAGCGCCCGACAGGAGCAGGCTCTCGCGCACACCGATCCGACGGTGCTCACGGTGCAGCACGCCGAGATCGAAAGCGAGGAGGGCGGTGACGATGCCCAGGAAAGCCAGCCACATCCACAGCGGCTTGCCGAGCCAGTCGAGGAACAGAGGCGACAGGTCCACGTGACAGATCCGGCCTGGTCTATGATGTCGCAAGATCCGACATCGCAGGCGCGCCGCGGCGCGCTTGCCAGAGGGGCCCGGATCGACGGGTAGTCGGGAAGTGATCGCGCGGCGTCCGGGATTCAAGGACCCCGCCGCGGGCTTTTTGCTCGGGTCCGCCCTTGACGCGCGGCGTGTGGATCATGATGTGATCAAGCGACCCGGGTCCGGGCCCCTCTGACGGCATGCCGCCGTGATGTCGGACCCTTCCACCTGACGAGCGTCCAGGCGCTCCGAATCTGGAAGGCATCCATGTCGATCACGGATCAATGCGTCGGCCCATGGCCGACAAGCGTCACTCGGGGCCGCTATGGCCCGTTCCGACACGGTTCGCCGAAACGGGCGTGCGCGCTGGCCTCCGCCGGGAGGCCCTGATGCGCGCGGCCATCTGGCTCATCGCCGCCGCGGTGCTGGCGGTCTGGAGCTTTCTGGCGTGGGGCGTGGGTTCGGTCGTCGACACCGCGAGCGATTGGGCGGCCGCCAACGCGGATCTGGTGTCGTCGGTCCCGGAGATCGTCGAGGGCCTGTCATGGGCGCTCGGCGGCGTTGGCAATGTCGGCGAGGTGATCGTCGCGATCGTCTGGTTGATCGGCGTGGTCTTGATCCTGCTGATCGCGGTCGTCGCGCAGCGCTTGGCCGGCCGCGGCAAGCTGGCCAGGCTCCTGCGCCGGGAGTGATCGCCTGAGGTATCGTTTCGGCGCCGGCGCCCTGACCTCCGCCGATATGTGGCGGCGCGCCAGCCTCAGGATGGTCGTGCAGTCGGTGAGGGATTTCTGATCGCCTGCCTCACGCCTGCCAGGGAAAGCGCGGCAGGAAGAGGTCGCTGCTGTAGCGCGAGAGGCGGTAGTTCTCGGTGGCGTTGACCAGGGCGGCGCGGATGCCGGGCTCGAGCGCGGAGTGGCCGGCGTCGGGCACGACGACGTAGCGCGCCTCCGGCCAGGCGCGCGCCAGCTCCTCGGCGGTGACCGGCGGGCAGACCGCGTCGTAACGGCCCTGCACGATGGTGCAGGGCAGATGGCGGAAGCGATTGATGTCGCGCCACGGCCATCCCTCGGTGAGGAAGACGCGGTTGACGAAGTAGTGCGCCTCGATGCGCGCCAGCGCCAGCGCGAAGCCGCCGCCATCGGCCTCCAGCGCGCCGCGCGCGCTCGGGTACAAGGTCGAGCAGGTCGCCTCGTAGCGGCTCCAGGCGCGCGCCGCGGCGCGATGGCGTACCGGGTCTGGATCGGTCAGGCGCTTGTAGTAGCCGGCCAGCAGATCGTCGCGCTCGCCCGGCGGCAGATGCTCGGCGAACTCACGCCAGGCCTCGGGAAAGATGTTCCGCATGCCGTGCAGGAACCACTGCACCTCGCTGTCGCGGCCCAGGAAGATGCCGCGCAGGATGAAGCCGATGCAACGCTCGGCGTGGCGCGAGGCATACGCTAGAGCCAGGGTCGAGCCCCAGGAGCCGCCGAACAGCAGCCACTGCGCGATGCCCAGATGTCGCCGCAATGCCTCGAGATCGTCGACCAGATGCGGTGTGGTGTTGTCGACCACGTCGCCCAGCGGCAGCGAGCGGCCCGAGCCGCGCTGGTCGAAGATCACGACGCGGTAGAAGGCGGGATCGAAGAAGCGGCGATGCACCGGCGCTGAGCCGGCGCCCGGCCCGCCATGCAGGAAAACGACCGGCACGCCCTCGGGGTTGCCGCTCTGCTCCCAGTACAGCGTGTGACGCGCATCGACCGGCAGCATGCCGGAGGCGTAGGGCACGATGTCGGGGAACAGTTCCGACCGTAAGGGGTTCTCCGACCGCGGCATCTTTACGCGATAACACTCCCGTGCGCGTCGCCGGCGCGGGGTTTCGCGGCCGCGGCGCGTCGCGATATTATGCGATCATCGGTGGCCGTCAACGCGTTCGCGCCAGGGCGCGCGGGCGTCAACAGACAGAGGTCGTGCATGACGGCGTGGTTGCGTAAGTGTCTGGCCCGCTTGCTTCCTTCTCCCCGCGAAGGCGGGGAGAAGGTGCCGAGCGTCAGCGAGGCGGATGAGGGGCTTCCTCGCGCCACGGTCAATGCCGTCGCTGTCGAGGCACCGAGAAGCCCCTCATCCGCCCTTCGGGCACCTTCTCCCCGCCTTCGCGGGGAGAAGGGAAGAGGTCCGTTGGCTAGTCCTCTCCGCGCGCTGTCGCGCTTTGTCCTGGCGCTGGCCTTTGTCGCCGGGCTCGCCGCCTGCGCCGCGCCCAATGGGCGGCCCGTGCCGGGCGAGAGCCGTGGCGTCGCGGCCACCAACACGGCCTCGGCCTATGTCCAGGGCGTGCTGGATCGCCTGGCCAAGGCCAGCGACGAGCGGCGCGCCTGGAGCATCGCCGTCCTCGACATCCCCGACGTCAACGCCTTCGCGTTTCCCAGCGGGCGGGTCTTTGTGACGCGCGGCCTGCTGGCGCTGCTCGACAACGAGGCGCAGCTCGCGGCCGTGGTCGGCCACGAGATGGGGCATGTCACGGCGCGTCACGCCGAGCAGCGCCGGGCGCTGCGCCAGCGCAACCTCGCGGCCGCGATCTCGGTGGGGCGGGCGACCGGCGATCCGCGGCTGGCGCGCGAGGTGGCGGTGCTGGGCTTGCTCGACGAGCGTGCCTATTCGCGCGACCAGGAATTCGAGGCCGACCGCATCGGCATCGCCATGATCGGCCGCGCCGGCTACGACGTCGACGCCGCGATCGCCGCCCTGTCCCGGCTGCGCGAGCACAGCGTGCTCGAGGCGCGGCTGGCCAGCCGCTCGCCCGACAGCGCCGATCCCGCCGCCAGCATGCTGTCGACCCATCCGCGCACCATCGATCGTGTGCAAGCGGCGCGCGATCTCGTGGCCGGGGCGAAGAGCGGCGGCGAGGTCAATCGCGACCGGTATCTCGACGCGATCGACGGCCTGCTGTTCGGCGACGAGCCGCGCCAGGGCTATGCGCGCGGCCGCGATTTCCTGCATCCCGAGATGGGCTTCGCCTTCACCGTGCCGCCGGGCTATCGCCTGCGCAACAGCCCGAGCTCGGTCGTGGCGCTTGGCCCCGACGACTCGGAGATGATGTTCACCTGCCGGCCCGACGCCGAGGCCGCGCCGATGGTCGACACCATGCGCCGCATGCTGCCCACCGTGAGCCTCGTCGACGCGCGCTCGACGACGATCAACGGCATGGACGCCGCCATCGGCCGCCGCCCGCGCGGCGCCGGCGACGACCAGGATTTCCGCGTCGTGGCGGTCCGCTTCACGCCCAATGTCTGCGTCTTCCTGATCAGCGCGGCGGCGTTCCGCCAGCCCGATCGCGGCGAGGAGATGGTGCGCGCCACGCAGACCTTCCGCCGCCTCGGCCAGGGCGAGCGCGCGCAGTTGCGGCCGTTCCGGCTGAAGATCGTCACCGTCGCGCCGGGCGACACGCCGCAACGCCTGGCCGCGCGCATGCCGCTGGGCGAGACCTCGCTCGACTGGTTCAACACGCTCAACGGGCTGGAGCCAGGCGCGGCGTTGCAGCCGGGCCAGCGCGTGAAGACGGTGATCGCGGACTGAGCGGCCTCACGCCGGCGTCTTCTTCATCAGCGACGAGCGTTTGCACTGGGCGACCAGCTCGCCTTTCTGGTTGAAGGCGCGATGGGCGAAGACGACGATGCCCTCGTCGGGCCGCGACTTGCTCGGGCGCATCTCCAGCACTTCCGATTCGACCCGCACCGTGTCGCCGTGGAACAGCGGCTTGGGGAAGCGCACCTCGTCCCAGCCGAGATTGGCGACGGCGGTGCCCAGCACCGTGTCGCCGACCGAGATGCCCACCATCAGCGCCAGGGTGAAGCAGCTGTTGACCAGCCGCTGGCCGAACTCGGTCTCGGTGCGGCAGTACTCCTCGTCGAGATGCAGGTAGGAGGGATTGTGCGTCATGGCGCTGAACCAGACGTTGTCGGCCTCGGTGATCGTGCGGCGGATCGGGTGCTTGAACATCTGACCGACGCGGAACTGGTCGTAGTACAGGCCGGGCATGCTTTTTTTCCTCCGCGAGTCACGAATTTACCTTCCCCCTCCGGAGGAAGGTAAGGCGCTATGGCTTGTCCGACGCCAGTTCCTGGCGCAGGCCGGGTTTGTGGATCTTGCCGGTCGCGGTGCGCGGGAATTCGCTCGCGGCGCGGAAGGCGAAGCGGGTCGGCACCTTGTAGCTGGCGAGGTGCTGGCGGCAGAAGGCGGTGAGCGTCGCGACGTCGAGCTTCGCGCCGGCGCGCGGCTCGATCGCGGCGGCGACGATCTCACCCTTCAGTCTGTCCGGCACGCCCACGACATAGGCCTGCACGATGTCGGGATGCCGCATCAGCACGTGCTCGACCTCGAGCGGGGCGACGTTCACGCCGCCGGTCTTGATCATCTCCTTCAGCCGGCCGCGAAAGCGCACGCGGCCGTCGGGCTCGATCGAGCCGAGATCGCCGGTGAGGAACCAGCCCTCGGCATCGAAGGCCTGGGCGTCGAGCTCCGGCGCACGGAAGTAACCGGGCGTGGTGTGGCCGCGCACCGCGAGCTCGCCGATCTCGCCTTGCGGCAACGGCGCGCGTGTCTGCGGATCGACGGCGCGGATGGTCATGCCGGGCAGTGGCAGGCCTTGCGTCGAGAGCCGCAGTTCCAGCGGATCGTGCGCGTCGGTGACGGCGCAATTGCCGTAGGTCTCGGTGGCGCCGTAGATGTTGCAGAGTTGCGTCGCGCCGGTCGCCTCGATCGTGAGCGTGATGTCCTCGGGCGGACCGATGGTGAGGCCGGTGCGCATCGCACCGAGCCGACGGCCGGGATGGTCGCGATACTCCAGCAAGGCGCGCGCCATGTTGGCCATGCCGTAGTAGACGCTGCAGCGCTCGCGCTCGATCAGCGCCAGCGCCGCGCCGGGCTCGAACGCCTCCTGCAGCACCATGCAGCCGCCATGGGTCATGATCGCCGGCATGGCGTTGACCGAGCCGAACGACCAGAACAACGGCACCGAGAGCCACAGCCGATCGTCGGCTGTCAGGTGCTGGCGTTCGCCGATGTCGAAGCCGTTGGCCAGCATCGGCCCGTGCGCCAGGGTCACGCCCTTGGGCGCGGCGGTGGAGCCCGAGGTGTAGAGGATGAAGCAGATGTCGTCGGGCGTGACATCGTCCTGCGCGCGCGCCAGATCGCTGCCGTAGACGTCAGCGCCGCGCGCCAGGAATCCGGCTACGTCGAACGTACCCGGCGGTGGATCGCCATCGAGCGCGACGACGCTGCGCAACTCCGGCAACGCGGCGCTTTGCAACGCGCCGGGCGCGCATCGCGATAACTCCGGACAGAGCTCGTTCAGCGCCTTCAGAAAGTCGCGGTCGCGGAAGCGGCTCAGCGTGATCAGCGCCCGCGCGCCGGATTGCTCCAGCGTATAGGCGAGTTCGCGCGGGCTGCTGAAGGTGCTGATGGCCGCCACTGGCGCGCCGAGCTTGGCGGCCGCGCCGGCGGCCACCACCCATTCGGCGCGGTTCGAGCACAGCAAGGCCACGCGATCGCCGCGTTCGATGCCGACACCGAGCAAGGCACGGGCGAAATCGTCGATGCGCGACTTCAACGCCGCGAAGTCGAGCCGCTCGGCGCCACTGACCACGGCCTCGGCGCGCGGCGTCGCCGCCGCCAGCTCGTCCACCAGATCGCCGAAGGTGCGGCTGCGCGGACGCAGGCTCGGCATCAGTATCTCGGTAGGCGCTTTTCGCGGAAGGCGGCGATGCCTTCGGCGAATTCCGGGCTGGCGCGTACCGCGTCGCCCAGCTCCTGCTCGAGCTTTTCGCGCGTGAGCGCGTGGTCGGCGATGGTGCCGCTGATCTGGCGCTTCACCGCCTGCACCGCCGAGGGGCTGTTGGCGGCGATCATGCTGGCCGTCTCCAGCGCCCAGTCCATCAGCTGCTCGGGCGGCAGCACACGGTTGATCAGGTCGAGCTTGGCCGCCTGCTCGGCATCGATCAGCCGCGCCGTCAGCAGCAGGTCCATGGCGTGCACGTGACCGATCTGCTGCACCAGCTTGATGGCGGCGCCGCCGAAGGGATAGATCGACCACTTCACCTCGGGCAGGCCGAAGCGCGCCTTGGGCACCGCGGCGCGGATGTCGGTGGCCAGCAAGAGCTCGACGCCGCCACCGATGCAGTCGCCATTCACCGCCGCGATGATCGGCTTCCTGTAGGCGTCGGTCTTCAAGAGCGCGTGGTTGACCATGCGCGCCATCTCGGGGCCGGCCGACAGATCGCCGCTGACATCGGCGCCGACGCTGAAGGCGCGCGGGCCGGCGCCGGTGACGACGATGCAGCGGCTGTCGTCGCGCTCCAGCTCGTCCCACAGCCGGCCCAGCTCGGCCAGCATCGGCCGCGTCATGGCGTTGAGCTTCGGCTGGTTGTCGATGGTGATCAGCGCGACGTGCGGCGCCGGTCGGCTGAGGCGGATCTCGGTCATGCTTGCTCCAGCTCGATCACGATCTTGCCGTACGCCCTGCGCTCGGTCAGCAGGCGGATCGCCTCGACGCCGCGCTCCAGCGGCAGACGATGCGAGATGCAGGGCTTCAGTTTGCCCTCGGCGTACCAGCGCAGCAGCTCGGCGACGGAGCGCTCCAGCTTGTCGGGTGCGTTCCAGCGGAAATAGCGCAGCGAGGAGCCCAGCGCGGCGCGGTGCTTGACCAGCAGCCGGTTGGCCGGGATCTGCGGCACGCCGCCGACGAAGCCGACCAGCAGGATGCGCCCGCCCCAGCCGAGCGACGACAGCGCCGCGTCGAACAGCGGACCGCCCACGGGATCGAAGCAGACGTCGCAGCCCTTGTCGTTGGTCAGCGCCATCACGCGCTCGGTGAGCTTCTCGCTGCTGTAGTTCACCGTGTCGTCGGCGCCGTGCGCCTTCGCCACCGCGAGCTTCTCGTCTGTGCTGGCGGCGGCGATGACGCGCGCGCCCATGGCCTTGCCGATCTCGACCGCGGTCAGGCCGACGCCGCCGGCGGCGCCCAGCACCAGCATGGTCTCGCCCGGCTCCAGCCGTCCTTGCCAGCGGATGGCGACGTGGCTGGAGATATAGGCGATGGGGAAGGCGCCGGCCTCGGCGAAGCTCATGCCCTCGGGCATGACATAGGTCTCGGCCGCCGGCGCCACGGCGTACTCGGCCAGCCCGCCATAGGCGAGGATCGCCATCACCCGATCGCCGGGCTTCAACCCGCGCACATCAGGGGCGCATTCCTCGACGATGCCGGCGGTCTCCAGCCCCGGGCTGAACGGCAGCTTGGGCTTGGTCTGATAGCGACCGGCCACCATGATCGCGTCGGCGTAGTTCACCGCCGTCGCCTTCACGCGGATCAGCACCTCGCCGGGGCCGGGCCGCGGCATCGGTGCCTCGCCGACCCGCAACTGCTCGATGCCGCCCCACTGGTCGCAGATCAGCGCGCGCATGGTCAGGCGTTCCCTATCCCTGATTTCGTTGTCTGAGCTGTACTCCGACGGTTCGCCACTTGGAAAGCCCAGCGCCAGGCGCGACCGAAGCTGCGCGCGTGCTAGTCCCAACCGAAGGTGCCGGCGGTGTGGCCGTTTCCGATCAGCCGCAGCGCCTCGCGCGCGTAAGCGACGGTGTTGTCCGGCAACTCCTCGAGCGACATCCAGTCGAGCCGGTCGCATTTGTCGGGCTCGGCGTTGACGATCGAGCCTGACCAGGCGCGGGCCTCGAAGAACAGCGCCAGGCGGCCGCTGCGATGGTGCATGGCGTGCACCAGCGCGAGGTCGGCGGCGGCGATCTCGATGCCGAGCTCTTCCTTCGCCTCGCGGATGATGCCGGCGACGATCGTCTCGCCGTCCTCGAGGCGGCCGGCCGGCAGGTGGTACAGGCCGTCGGCGAAGCCGGTGTTGCAGCGCAAGCCGAACAGCACCCTGGCGCCCTCGCGCAGGATGAGATGAAGGTCCATCAGCAGCGCGGTCTGCATGGTGCCCACCCTGTCCGTCGACCTGCCGCTATGATAGCGGTGTCCGGCTTGCGTCATTGCATTATATGGCTGCGTAGTTGAGACGGCCATTGGTGAAGCTGTGGACGCGTTTTCGGAAACAACGCAATAACGCAAGCCTGACGCGGTGCCCTCAAGTGTTCGGGCCGCGTCGCTCCAGCGACGCTTCTTGAGCGCCGCTGGAGCGGCGCGGCCCGAAGAAAATCAAAGACCAGCCCGTGGCTTCTCCCAAGCCCGGCGAGGTGTTAGCGTTCGGGATCGCCCGAGGATTTGTCCGGGCGATATCGGCGTAGTCGACGCTTAGTTCGTACGCCCTTTTGGCGCGTAGTTCCGCACATCCATCGACGCCTATCGAAGCCTCGTTCCCGACTCTTTCCACCAACGGGAGGAAATCATGGCTCGCATCGCGCGGCGTAGCGTCCTGAAGCTTTCCGCAGGCGGCGGCATGGCCGCCATCCTGGCCAGCGGGCGCGGCCCCGCGCTGGCGCAGGAGAAATCCGTGCACTGGCTGCGCTGGGCCGATTTCGTGCCGGCCTCCGACGCCCTGCTCAAGGGGCCGTTCACCCAGGCCTGCAAGAAGGCGACCGGCATCAACCTCAAGGTCGAGACGGTGAACGCCAACGACCTGCAGGCGCGCATCACCTCGGCGATCCAGTCCGGCACCGGCGCCGACGTCATCATGGCCTTCGGCAACTGGCCGCAGCTCTACGCCCAGAGCCTGGCCGACGCCGGCGATGTGGCCGAGGAGATCGGCCAGGCCCAGGGCGGCTACTATCCCGTCTCCAAGCAGGTCGCCATGGTCGGCAACAAGTGGATCGGCGTGCCGTGGACCAGCGGCGGCGGGCTGATCGCCTATCGCAAATCCTGGTTCGACGAGGTCGGGCACACGACCTTCCCCGAGACCTGGGACGCCTTCCGCGACGCCGGCCGCAAGCTCAAGGCCAGGGGCCGGCCGATCGGCCAGACCGCGGGCCACACCTTCGGCGACGCGCCGGGCTGGTGGTATCCCTATTTGTGGTCGTGGGGCGGCAAGGAGGTCGAGGCCGACGGCAAGACCGTCGCGCTCAACAGCAAGGAGACCGTCGAGTCGATCAAGTACGCGGTCGCGCTGTGGAAGGAGACCATGGACGAAGGCGGGCTGGCCTGGGACGACACCAACAACAACCGCGCCTACCTGTCGCAGACCATCAGCGCCACCAACAACGGCGCCTCGATCTACATCGAGGCCAAGCGTAAGCCCGACACCTACAAGACGGAGAAGGGCACGCCGATGTTCCAGGACACGCGGCACGCCGCGATCCCCAGGGGCCCCGCGGGCCAGTACGTCCTGCCGGGCCTCTTCACCGACCTGCTGATGGGCTATTCGAAGAACCTGCCGGCGGCCAAGGAGTTCCTGCGCTGGGCGCACTCCAAGGAGGGCTTCGACCCGTGGTTCACCTCGCAGCAGGGCTATAGCTGCGGCGCCACGAAGATGTGGGAGAAGCATCCGGTGTGGGACGTCGATCCGGTGCTGAAGCCGTTCCACGACCTGCCCAACAAGGGCCGGCTCGTGGGCCATGCCGGGCCGCCCGACCGGCGGGCCGCCGAGGTCGTGAGCAAGTACATCATCGTCGACATGTACGCCAAGGCGATCCAGGGCATGTCGGCCGAGGACGCCGCCAAGTGGGCGCATGGCGAGCTCGCCAAGGTCTACGCCTGATCGGGCGCGACGGCGATGACGCGGCCGGAGCGGAGCGTGCGCGCTTCGCTCCGGTCGGTTCTCAGGACGACTCAAGCGCGCCTGTCATCCCGAGCGCAGCGAGGGATCTAGGCAGCTTTCCTGGATCCCTCGCTGCGCTCGGGATGACAGGTGCGCTTATTCAATCGCGCGTCGCTCTTAGCCCACCACCTTGCGGTAGAGATGCCAAGTCGCGTGCCCGAGCACGGGCAGCACGATGGCGAGGCCGACCAGCAGCGGGATGGCGCCGATCACCAGGGAGCCCGCGACGATCAGGCCCCACATCGCCATGGGTCCGGGATTGGTCAGCACGGCGCGAACCGAGATGGCGATGGCGGTGCCGACGCCGACGTTGCGATCGAGCAGCAGCGGGAAGGAGACGACGCTGATCACCATCGCCACGAGGGCGAAGAGGAAACCGACGCCGCAGCCGACGCCGATCATCGTCCAGCCCGCCGGAGTCGTCAGCACGTCGTGGATGAAGGCGGCGGCCGAGACCGGCGGCTCCGGACCCAGGGTCAGGACGTAGATGAAGTTGGCCGCGAACAGCCACAGGCAGAGCAGCGCGAACAGCAGCGCGCCCAGCACCACGATCGAGCCGATCGCCGGCGCGCGCACCACGGCCAAGGCGTCCGCCCAACCGGTGGCGATGCCCTTCTCGCGCCGCCGGCTCATCTCGTAGAGGCCGAGACCGAACAGCGGGCCGACGAGGGCGAAACCCGAGACCAGCGGGAAGATCAGCGCCACCCAGCCGTGCTCGGCGGCCATGCGCGATATGAAGAGGCCGGCGACGGGATAGATCAGGCACAGCACGATGACGTCGGTGCGGCAGGCGGCGAAATCCTTGACGCCCCTGGCGAGCGCGTCGCCGATGTCGGCGGCGTGGATGCGCCGCACCACCGGCGCGACGGCGTCGCGGCCTTCCCAGGCGCCTTCGACCGAGTGGGCCGTCGTCTCCATCGCGTGGCCGGTGTGCTTGAGCTGATCCCAAACCCACTCGGCGGGATTGCGAATCTGGTTCTGCATGGGCATGTCTGCCTCCTCTCGAACAGCGAGTTCGAGGGTCGCGGCGACACGGATCACGTACGCGCCGCGATCCACTAAGCGGGAATTCTACGCCTGTTTGGCGGCGATGTAGAGGGGCTTGAGCACTGTCCGCGAGGGCGCTGGTGTCGCCGTGTGCGCACGCATGGTTGGGGAGACCTTCCGTGGGTTCGCTGTCGACATCTTGACTGTAACGCGCCATGTCGCCCGGTGCTAACGCTCATATAGGTCTTCAGCGTCACTCTATCGATTTGCCCGTTAGAACGAATTTCGCGCATGTATCGCGGCCAACCGCAGCTAGGTCAGCGGTCGCTCGATCTCGCGGCCTTCGAGATTAATCGACAAGGCCAGCTGTGGGCCAAATGCTGGAAACCGCAGCTCATGAATTCTATTCTCAATCGGCCGTAGTTCCTTCTATAGTTCTTTCGAGGAAAGAATGAGAAGTAGACGTTGAGATTGTTTGCACATCGTTGGTAAAGAACGCCTTGGTTGTCGATTGAGCGCGTGTGTTCCGGAGCATCCTTGACCTCACCGTTCGAGTTCGGAAAGTTAGCCGATCTTGCCAGCTCTCTCTTCAGCGGGATCGTGGCTCTCGTGAAGTGGACCGCGCGCATTCGTGCCGAGCGAGAAGTTCTAGCAGGGGCCCTTCAAGTAGATCGGAGCTTTGTCCGCGAGCAGCTACTGGCGACACTCGCCCATCTGACAGGAAAGGCACCGCAACCTGGCATAGCCTCTAGGCTCGACGCCCTCGCTGGCGCTCAGCTTGCGAGACCAGAGTGGTTGAGCGGGCAGACCGCTCAAGAGTGGCTATCTAACCCAAAGAACGTTGACGCATTCTGCGAGTGCGTAGCTGCGGAACTGACCGCTCCGGGAGCTGCCCGGCACACCCGGCAATACGATGATTTGTGTAGGTCGTTTACTGACTCTTCCGGAGACATTCGCTCGGCCTCAAGCGCAGTCAGCCTTGTAGTCGATCTCGCAGTAGCGGGAGTCAGGGTAGATCTTGGGCCGAGCGGTAAGGCGATAGTTGCGGTTCTTGAAGCTTCAGTATCAAAGCTTAATGCAGGAATGATTCAGTCAAATGTAGTAGCTGAACACATTGGTCTAGTTCGTCGTGAAACTGGAAAAACCGCACTGACTCAGCTTCGACGTGTTCGTCTCCGAACGATTGTCGTCAGGGGCAGTCACGATGATGATTATCGAAATCTCCTGAAAGCGATTGAACCTGGGGGGCAATACTCAGAGATCACGGATGATACTCGCGCTGAGCTCCTGTTACGAAGTGCGCTGCATTTCACTAAGTCTGACAAAGATCTAGCCCGAACTTGCGCCGACCAACTTCGTCGCATCGGCATGCCACAGCAGGCTCGCATCATTGAATACGTTCTTGAATACGAGACAAAACATACCAGCGATAGCCTGGGTCGTCTCGTTGATGAGGATGACCCGACCGCGCGCACCGTCTGGTTCGACATAAGGTGGGAGCTTGCACGCGACGAAGCAAAGAAGTGGCTATTTGCGAACTTACCAGCAACGGACAGGCTTTTCACGCCAAATGGCTGGGCAATGGTTCTCTTAAGACTTGCTGGGAACGACACTAACGATGCGGAACGACTGCTCCCGAACATACCAGGGGCCGCCCGCGATATTGCGCCGGTGATAGATCTCATAGAGGCCTATCTCGTGATATCTCGACATCTACCCGCCAACCTACGAGGCCGACTGATTAGTCGAGGGCCGATCAGCTTCTCCAGTGCCATTATTCGAGGGGCGGATCAAGAAGCCGACTTCCGTCGTGCTTACGAGCTGTGGCGTCGATTCTTTGATGTTGTCGAGCAAATCACAACGCCCCGCGAGCGGGCTAGCATGGCCGCAATCGGCTGTTGGCTTCAGCTATTGATAGGGGCTCACCGCGAAGCTGGTGAGAAGAATCTTCGCGAATCCATGGCGTCGCCAGATCTGGCTTCCGCCTTTTCCTCCGTAGCTGAAGAATTCGGCATTCAAGTCGGTCTGGAGGGCCTAACCAAAGCTCTTGCCCGCGCCGAGGGCAGCGGAGCAAGCCCGGCGACGATTGCCGATCTGCGGATTCAGATTGCAGTCCTCGGTCGAGATTGGCGTGGCGCAGCAGATGTCTTGGAGAAGAACTTTCACCATCTGACTTCCGGCGGCATGACTCGAGGTGTTTGGGCTGCTCGACTGTGTGAATACCTGGTTGAAGCCAAGGACTTCCCCCTAGCGGAGCGGCTGATCTCAGAGAACGAGCTGGAGCTGGGCGAGGACGCCGCGCGATATCGTCTTCTTATCGCTCATCAGAAAGGTACTGACATTGCAGAGCAGGTTACAGCGCAGTTCAGCAAGACTAGTGCTGACGTAGATCTACAGAATGCCATATCGATTCTTTTGCAGCGACGTGACCATGTTCGTCTCAGGCCGCTGCTCGAAGAGCGGTTAAAGCGCTTTCCATCGGATCAAGGCGCACTCGTTAGTTTGGTACAAATTTGCCTCTCAGCAAACGACTACGCTTCGATATCGAGACTGGCGGAAAGTCACGTTCAAGCTTTTCAACGGGAAGATAAGTTGGCACGAGGTCTACTGGAAGCGTATCTCGGGTTAGGTAAGGTAGATCAAGCATCGGCGCAGCTTGTGCACCTCCAGCAACTAGTCGGCGCGGTTGGGTGCATCCACGAGCGGGCTTTAGTGCACATCGCGGAGGGGCAGTGGCACTTGCTGTCCGCGACCGTCGAAGACGCCTTGGCCCATATGTCCGAGGAATCCGATAGCCAAGACATGCTGATTGCGACTATTGCTGCGCACATACAGCATCCTCGACGGATGGAGCTACTCGAACTCATCGCAGCTCGGTCAAAGGGAAGACCGGAAGTTTTGGTTGGTGCGGCGTCGTTGGCCATTCGCATCGGCCAGGAGACAACCGCATTCGAGTGGATCAATAGGGCTCGTGCGCAAAGCTCGAAGGATGGACCTGTTCGAGACCTGCCGATCGCCGATATGATTCCCAAGTTGTTGGAGAGCGCCAAGCATCATCGCGAACTGCAGCAGAGCCTGAGCAGAGGAGAGGTTCCGCGACACTTGGTGGCGGAGGTGAATGGCGGCTCCCTTAGCAGGTGGCTGCTTCACCCAGCACTCCACAATGAGCGTCAATCGAATTGGTTCGAGAAGATTGAAATAGCAATCTATCCAGCAGGCCGAGCGCCGGCATCGCTAGAGGGCGTAACGACAGCCGCCTTCGATCTGTCAGCTTGCTTTGTAGCTACTCTGTTGGACATCTGGGATGTCGTCTTTGCGAAGATCGAGAAGGTCTGGCTACCAAATAAGCTGTTCTCATTTCTGCTACACGAACATGTACACGCCAGACATCATCAACCGTCTAGAGTTGAGCTCGCGATTGATCTTGTTAAGCGTTTCGACAACGGGGACATCATTCCGTTGGCCGTGGATGGCATGGCACCACCGGAATGGTTGGTTCGCGATGTGGGCCGGGAAGATGCCCTAGCCATAGCGGTTGCGAAAGCAAGAAATGGCTTAGTGGTTGCTCGCCCGTTGCATCGCGTCGGATCGGTAGATGAACCTGCGGACTTGCGGGATCACAGTGACTGTGTAGTGGGGCTACCTAAGCTCATTGATCGATTGGCGGCTGAGGGAATGGTTTCGAAAGGCGAGGCTCAGAAATGGCTTCGGATGCTAGGCGCGACAGACGAACTTTCCAGTGATGCCGCGTCGATCCGGCCCTCGCGAAGAGTTCTGGATGATCTTTGGATATTCGAGCAAGGAGCGATAGAGACCGCACGAGCACTCGGAATGCTGGACACGTTAGCTGCGGTTCGACAGAAGGTGAGTATCGTCCCAACAATATGTGAAACTTGGAAGTCCGCTATTGGTCAAGAGGACACCGGACGAAGAGTCGATGAGCTTCTAACGAAGCTGCGGGAGAGGATGGCGGCGGAGTTGCGAGCAGGCCGAGTCGGATTCTTGCCCGAGAGGGAAACAAATAGGGGTTTTGAGACTGGTCTGTCAGCATTTGGCCTCACATCTATCGTTGGTCAGCGGCTCGAGGTCGATGCGCTCTGTGTTGACGACCCAAACATCCTCCAGTTAGGGCATGCGGACGACGCCGACGGTCGCCACATCCGACTGTGCTCTACATTGGACTTCATTCACTTGTTGCTGGATGGCGAGCCACTTGAAGTCGAGCGCGCCTGTGACCTCCTCGCGAAGCTGAGGAACTGCGGAGTTCGGTGGGTAGCGATTGACCATCGTGAACTCGCATTCGAGTTGTCGCGAGCTCATGTCGCGGAGAAAGTGCTCATTGAAACGCCGAATCTCCGGACTATCCGGCAGTACCTGCAATGGCTGCGGCTATTCGGAGTGTTTGATCTCGGACGTCAATTTGATGTGCTTGCCAGGCATCGGCACACCCTTCACAGCGTGACTCGACGTGTTTGGAAAGCGGGTGACACACCTGTCGTAAAGGCTGAAGCCTGTGCTCGATGGGTGTTCTTCCTGTTGGCAGGCGACATATCCGATTGGGCGCACTACGGCCAATGGAGTGGAGATAGCCGGCCAGATCTTTCTGCAGATGTAGCGGCAAGACTCACTGCACTAGCACTTGCCGGGCCGGCAAACGATCGTGGCCGCTTCTACAGGCAGTGGTTTAATGAGGTTTGCTGCGATGGCGCGATGGGGAGACTTGGAATCGAGCGCATGGCCGCAGAATATCTCTGCGAGAGCCTTCTCCACGGACCGGTGAAAGTACCAGCAACTGAAATCCCAAGTTTGATTCTATCGCTGCCAGCCAAAATACGGGATCACTTGCTTGAGAATGATCGGCTCGGTGCGAAGCTTGGCCTAATCATGAACCTGGAGTTGGCTTTCGGTCCTAATGTGAAGACCTCGGTTGCAGACCTAGCGAGCGCGGTCTCGGAAGCTGCAGCAAAAGGCCAAACCGCACTAGCGGCGGAGGGCGCCTCGATCATCGTTAACTACGGTGCCAGTGGTGTTCGAGCCAGCATGCAGTATCCAGGCAGAGAAGAGGAGGCGCTGGATCTGCCGTGGCTTGACCTCTTCCATGCTGATCCTCACGTGCGCGCCGACTTTGTGCGGCGAGATCGGCAAGACCTCTGTATGCATTTGGCATCTGATTCCCGTTGGGCGGAGCTCGCGGCCGAGGGTCCCTATTCCCCATCGCTGGGAAGTGAGTATTTGGAAAGAAGGGAAAGATCAATAAGCAGGGTTGCAGACCGCATAGTTGAGAAGATCGGCACTCGCGCATCGGTCGCGGACCTGATTCCAGACGACCCGCGCTACTACGAACAGCTAGTTGGCCCCATGGGCGCAGCAGGTGGCGACATTCTGGAGTTTGTTAGCGGCTCTCATCTGACAACGGTTAGAGCGCTGATGGTATCCCGATGCTCTCGATACGCGTTTGGCGCAGGTGTTAGCGTGGCGCAGCAGATCGGTGTGGATGTTGAAGCCTTGGTGCAGGGCCAGTGTCGGATGCTTCTGGCTGAAGCGTCGGGGTGGGGTCCGATTGCGGCATTGAATCTCGTTACATCGCTGTCGAGTTGCACCGACCTGTCGCAGCAGGAGAAAGACGCGGCGCGCCTCGTCCTTGAGCAAGCATCGAATAGGCGCCGCCACCGCGCGTTCGGAAGCATCGTGAGCTTCGTAGAGAATGAGCTCGCTCGTACAGGCGGGCTCTTTTCGGCCCCAGAGTACTGGCGACGACTGGCGGCCGTTGCCCATGCTGAGATTGTGTTCAGGGCGTGCGTCCGAGACGGCGAGGTGCCAACGAAGTTCATTGAGTGGTTGGAGGGCCATGTCAACCGTGAAGTCCGGGTGCAGGCGGTTGTTGATCTGGTTCGATGCGGCCGTTCACGTCGTTACGCAGGTAGCGAGTTCTCAACAGGGGTTATCCCGGTGCAGCTCTTGCTGCGAGCGGTCGCTACAACCGCAGACCCCTCGTCGACTGAACTTGCTCAGACGCTACGAGACAGCGCGGTGACGTTGATGGATTTGGTGAGCAAAGAAGGGGTGGGCATTGCGGTACTGCAGCCCTTCCCTCACGAACAGCACCAGGCCCATTTGGTGGACTTGGCCGAAGGTGAAAGCTCGCTTGATAAGGTTATCGAGCGATTTGCGGATCGTATGGACAGCGGTGATGAAGACGATGGAGAGAGGGCGCTAGTGGGCCTCGGGCAATTGATAGGAATAGCGGGGTTGCCGGCAGTTTCAAGGCAGCGCGTACTAACAGCTCTCCGAAGCAAAATCACAAGTCGGCAGGTGCGCATATGGAGAGGTAGTGCAGTGGATGAAGCGCTTTGCTTGGCGATAGGACATGGTCGCTTGAACGAGCTGGTCCAAGAGTATTTGGGCGGACTAGCGCAGACTGTGATGTCAAATCCAGACAACGCCGAGGACATTGTTGGAAACGCGCTTATCGCGGCGGCAGGTACCGGCGGTATCGCTGAGTGGACGGCCGCCCTCAATGGCTTTTTCCTGCAAGTGCTGATGCAAGGGGAAGATGTGCCATCGAAGGTGCACAAGATCATTTCAGGCTATATTTTCGAGATGAAGCGACAGGTCGATGCTGCATTCTGGCGCGCACAAAGAGCAGAGGCCGCTAGCATGATGAGGAACATGCTTCGATAGAAACTAGGCTGGGCAAGCGATAGCGATCGGTTCCGAATCTCGCGCCGGTGGCTCTCTCGCAGTCTTCTGGCGGGCGATTAAAGTGTCGGTGATAGAGGCAGATGGGCTTCGGGCAATCGCCTGTGATCCGGAGCGCGTTAGTCGTCATGCCGATGAAATTGTTGGATGTCGAACGCAGGAAAATCTCACGGCCCCGCGAAGCGATTCTGTCAGGGCGAGACGTTGCCTATCTCGCCGGTAAGAGCGCGTAGCGGACCCTACCAAACGGTCCAAGAGAGGCGCGCTTATGCCGCCGAGTGCAGCCTCTGCGAACGGAAGCGGGCCTGATGGCCCGTGAAAAGCATATGCCAAGGCCGTCCCGACGAGCACGCCATAGGCGACCTGCTTTGGAGTCTCGACTGCGACCGCGTGTACGTGAAGCTTCACAGCTCTTGGAGACGACAGCATGCCAGCTAGATCCGCTGCGACGTCGTTCCATGCCTTTCTGGCAGATGCAAAGGTTAGCTCGGGTCCGAGACGGCCCATCTCCCGCCGCAACGCTCGCCCGCTAGGCATGCTCCGAACCCTGTTGATCAAATCAGCAAAGTGGGCTTCTGGCTTTGGCAGTGTAAGCGGAATCGTTTCGACACGAACAACATGGAGCCTGTCAGCCGCTTCTGCCTCCTCAATTTCTGACTCAAGTGGTAACGCTTGCACTTGGCGTCCGTACCAGCCGTCCGCTCCCTCCTGCTCGCAATATGGACGCGCAAATACCGTCATCATGAGATCTCGAAGATCGCGAGCGGTTTTTTGGTGATACGTCGCAGCCAGCTGTACTGCGAGCGGCGTTGTAAATTCCAAGCCGCCTCGCCTCAGAGTGTACTTTGGACTCTGTCCAGGTCTGGCTTTCTGCAGGTGCTCGACGGCCCTCTCCGGCGCATCGATGAAATCGACGAACTGCTGCACCACAGACTGATCGATATGACCAAATTTCTGCTTTAGCCAAGAGCTGTAGCGCCGCTCAGTGAGGACGGTTCGAAATAGGGACGCAAACTCGGCCATTAGGTTGGCATCTGAAATCTTTCGAGATCCAGCATCTCTGTGTGCGTGCCGACGGGTCTGCAGAGCGTGTTCTAACGCGGTATGAAAGTGGCGTTGCTTATCACTGAAGCGAATAGAAGCTCCGCTATTGTGAACACTGAAATTCTCTAAGTGCTCGCTTCGCGCGGATACAGGCTCGCGCACCGCTCGCTCTCTTAGGGCCTCCGGATAGGTTTCTAGCGGACGCTTTAGGACGACGAGTCCGCCGCAATCGAGGAGTTCCTCGAATAGGCGAAAGCTCTCACCATCTGCGAACCACCTCGCCATCCGAGTGCTACAGAGCACGGTTTCGTCCTTTGCCAGAACTTCGTCATAGAGCAATGACAGCAGCATCTGTTGCCAAAGAAACTGGTCGCGACTGCTGTGATTGGGGCCGTCGGTAGGCGACCATTCTGTCATGACGATGGAGCGGGGCATCCTTCACTCCGGATCGAGTGCAACGCAAATGCTAGCAGGATTTACCGACGCCTTTAAGCCGACAGTCGCTCAAGCTCTTGACCATCGCGATCGAGCAGCACCGCCAGCAGCGGACCGCCGAAGCCACAGCCACCATCGACGGTCATGCCCACCGCGCCGCTCGCGACTCCCGGATGGGCGCGATCGAAGCCGCGCACCGCGCGCTGCACGCCCCCGAACGGTTCGGCGATGCGCTCGAAGGGTTGCGCCGCGCCCCACCAGAACGAGTCGCCCTGCCGCTCGAGCGGCTTGGTCGGATCGACGCCGTGGTTGACGAACAGCAGACGGCCGTCCTCGGAGAGCGCCGCGCGCTTCACCGCGGTGTAGAGCGCCTCGTGACCGGCATGCGCGCGCACGGCGGCGCGCAGCGCGGCGGTCCAGCGCGCCGTCATCATCGGCCCGGCGCCGACGGCGCGCAGCCCTTCGGCGATCGCGTCGGGACCGGCATAGGCCTCGATGGTGGCGCCGACGCCGTGATGCAGCATCCAGCGCAGCACGTCGCGCGCGTTGACCGCGAAGTGCAGCTGGTCGAGCTTGCTCCACATCTCCTCCTGCGCGCCGCGCAGGAAGACGACGTCGCAGGCGTGCGCGCCCGGCTTGCTGAGCACGGTGCGGCGCAGCCTGAGCGCGATGTCGAGGGTGGTGACGATGTCCGGCGGCTCGCCGCCGGGCGGGCCGCCGATCAGGTTGCCCATGAAGACGATGGCGTCGCGCGGCCGCAGCTTGGGCACGATGCGCTGCGCCAGGGCGGCCAGCCGCGACGCCGCGCCGTGGACCGAGGCGATCGCCCAGATCCGTCGGCCTGATCTCAATCGCGCGATCGTGTCGGTGGCGACCATGTCTGGGGGCGGGCCAAACGCGGGAGGGGCGGCGCGACGGGAATCCGCCGGCCGCCCCTCGGGCTAGTCTCGCTGGGCGGCGCCGGTCAGGCGGCCTGCTTCAGCACGCTTTGCAGCTTCAGGGTGGCGGCGTCCTTGTCGATGCGCTCGACGGCCGCCAGCTCGCGCGCCAGCCGGTCGAGCGCCGCCTCGTAGATCTGGCGCTCGCTGTAGGACTGGTCGGGCTGGCCGGCGTTGCGGTGCAAGTCGCGCACGACCTCGGCGATCGACACCGGGTCGCCGGAGTTGATCTTGGCCTCGTACTCCTGGGCGCGGCGGTTCCACATCGCGCGGCTGACGCGGCTGCGGCCCTTCAAGGTCACCAGGGCGGTGTCCATGATCTTGCGCGAGCTGAGCTTGCGCAGGCCCGACGTGCGGGCCTTGGCGACGGGGACGCGCAAGGTCATGCGGTCCTGCTCGAAGGAGATCACGAACAGATCCAGCGTCTGGCCGGCGATCAGCTTGGCCTCGATATCGACCACGCGACCGACGCCATGCGTCGGGTAGACGACGAAGTCGCCCTTTTCGAACACGAACTCAACCATTTTTGGCTTGGCCTCGATCTTCGGCTTGGCGTCGACGACCTTGGGCGCCTCGACGAGCTTCGGCTTGGCGGCCTCGATCGTCTTGGGCTTCTCGGCCCGGGGCTTTTCAGCCACTGGCCTCTCGGGCACGGGCTTGGGGGGCGCGAGCTTCCGGGGCTGGGGTTTCGACGCGACGAGTTTGACAATTGTCCTGGCGGCCGGTTTGGCCCGGCGTTCCACCCTCGCCGCCTTGGGGGCGACTTTCTTGTTGGCGCCGGCCTTTGGCTTGGCCGCCGCCTTCTTGCTGCTCTTGGTCGGCATCTTCCGGTTCCTCGTACGAATCCGTACGCGTCAGAATGGCCCCAACCGAGTCACCCGCCCCGCGTCCCCTTTTCACGCGGTCCCGGGCGGCGGTCCGGTTTCGGCCGTGTCCCGGGTCCTCGTCAGAGGCAAAACGTCCCCATCCGCGAAACGCGGCGTCCAGGGCACCGGGAGTGGGCAAAAACCGGTCTGGCGACCGGGCGGCGGGGTCCGACAAGGACCACCATCAGCGGGAAAGGTTTTACCACAAGATCGATAGGGTGTCGCGGGCAATGTTGCAGAAAAGCAACGCAGCCCGTGCGCGCCGTTATGCGCTGGACGCAGAGCAGACTTAAAAAGTGAGGGCTTGCTATCGCTTGGCCGGCTCGGGGCTGAAGAACTTGTCGAACTTGCCGGCTATGTCCTTGAAATCATCGGCATCTTCGGGCGACGGCGCCTTGCGGGTGATGTTCGGCCACTTGACGGCGTACTCCCGGTTCAGCTCCAGCCAGCGCTCCAGATCGCCGTCGGTATCGGGCTTTATGGCATCAACAGGGCACTCTGGCTCGCACACCCCGCAGTCGATGCACTCCTCCGGGCTGATCACCAGCATGTTCTCGCCCTCGTAGAAGCAGTCCACCGGACAGACCTCGACGCAATCCATGTATTTGCACTTGATGCAGGCTTCGGTGACCACGTAGGCCATCGGGCGCTCCTGAACTGCGCGGGTGTCGCAAAAAAGCCGTCCTCGAGGGCATCGGCGGCGCTGGCTTACCTAGCCTCTGGACCGCGTCGGCGCAAGGCGTGGTGGGATCAGGAATTGTCCTGATCGTCCTCGCTCGGTGTTGGTAGCGTCGCGCTACCGACCTCCTCGTAGAGCGTGCGCGCCTCGCTGGCGGGGCCGCGCCGCTGTCCGAGCGCGAGCACGCGGATGACCTTCACGCCGCCGCCGTGCGCGAAGGTCAGCACCATGCCCGGCGCCACCGTGGCGTGCGGCTTGTCGGTCGGCCGGCCATCGATGCGCAGCGGCGTGGTCTCGACGGCGCGCGTGGCCAAGGCCCGGCTGCGGTAGAACCGCGCCTGCCACAGCCACTTGTCGAGCCGCATCGCGCCGGCGCTACTTCTTGCCGAGCTTCAGCTCGAGCAGCTTGGCGAAGGGCGAGTCGGACTCGGGCGTGTCGCTCTTCTTCTCGGTGGTGGCGACCAGGCGGAACTCCGGACCACCAGGATCGCGGCGATCGCGGCCACCCTCGCGGCGCGGCCCATCGCGACGCGGACCGTCGCGTCGCGGGCCGTCTTGTCTCGGCGCTTCGCGGCGCGGCTGTTCGGCGCGCGGCGCTTCGGCGTCGCGCTCGCGTCGCGGCGGACGATTGTCACGCCGCTCGCCTTCGGCGCGTGGCGGTCGCTCGCCGCGTGGGGCGCCGTCCTGCGGTCGCGGCTCGCGCTCGCGGCGGCGATGGTGCGGGCGGCCCTCGCGGTTGTCGGGACCGCGCCGCTCCTCGCGCTCGCGCACGAAGCGCGGCTTCATCGAGAAGCTCGGCTGCGGGCCGGTCTGCTCCGAGGGCTGGTGCACGCGATAGCCGAGGTCGCGCAGGATCTCGGTCATCTCCTTCTCGGTGCAGCCGACCAGCGACAGCATCTCGGCGCTGGCGCGGAAATGGCCGGGCTGCAGGACCGGTGCCTTGGGCTTGGCGTTCTCGTCGTGCTCGATCCAGCGGCGCTCGGTCGACGACCACGCCAGCGGCACCGGGATCGAGCCGTCGGTCTCGCGCGAGGCCAGCGCCGAGCCATCATCGACCGGCTCCGGCGTGGGCGCGGGTTCCGGTTCGGCGGCGGCCAGCGGCGCGGGTGCGGCCATGCCGGGATCCTCGCCCAACGCCGCGGCGGCGATCATCCACTCGGTAACCACCGCGGCGTCACCAGCGCCGTCGCGCTTGCCGCGTTGCTTCTGCTGCTGCTTGCCCTGCTGCGGCTCGCGCTCCTTGCGCGGGCCCTCGCGCGACGCGCGCACCGCCTGGCGCGCCGCCCAGGCCAGGCGCTCGACGATGTCGGCGCGGATCGCGCGCCCGCCCAGCGGCATGTAGCCGACGGCGGCGAGGAAGCCGCGATCCATCTCGGGCGTCATGACGATCGAGGTGCGCCCCTCGCCGGGCAGCGACGGCGTCGCCTCGTGGCCGTTGGCGATCGCCCACAACAGGCCGCGCATGCGGATCGCCGCCGGCTTCAGCATGGTCGGGATGTAGACGGTGTAGACGCCGACCCGCACGCCGACGCGCGCCAGCGCCTTGCGGTCCTCCTCGCTCACCGCCGCGATCTGCTCCTCGGCCGGCTCGCGCGCCATGGCGCCGAGCTTCTCGCTGAGCTGGAAGACCAGGCCGCGCGCCGGACCGGAGAGCTCCGCGTCGCGCGCCGCCATCAGGTCGGGCAGGGTGGCGCGGATGCGCGCCTCGATCCAGCTGGCGCAGCGCAGCCGCACCGCCTCGCGCTGCGGGCCGTCGAGCAGATCGCTGGCGACCGGCTCGACCTTGGGCGACAGCGGATCGGCGCCGGCCATCAGGCGCGCTACGGCGCCACCGCCCCAGACGAGGCGCAACTGCTGATCGATCGAGATCTCCTGATCGGGCGCCGCCGAGAACTTCTCGACGCGCGTCGGGATCACGTCGCGCAGCGCGCGCATCGCCGTGGTCAGCACGGCGTTGCGTTCGGCTTCGTCCTTCGCGGCCTCGGGAGCGAACCGGAATCCCTCGAGGCGGCCGAGCGATTCGCCCTCGACCGTCACCTCGCCGTTTTCCGACACCCCCGTCATAAACTCCTCCGACACATTCAGCCTCTTTACCAGCAAAGCGGTGCGCCGGTCGACAAAGCGTTGTGTGAGCCGCTGGTGCAGCGCGTCGGACAATCTTTCCTCGACCGCCGCCGCGCGCTCCTGCCAATGCTGCGCGCGGTCGAGCCAGCCGGCGCGGTGCGAAATATAGGTCCACGTGCGCGTATGGGCGATGCGCGCCATCAAGGTGTCGATGTCGCCATCGTAGCGCTCCAGCCGCTTCACATGGCTCTCGACCCAGTCCTCCGGCAAACGCTCGCCGGGCGACGTCAGGTGGCTGAAGACCTGCGCCAGCAAGGTGGCGTGCTCCTCGCTCATCGTCTTGCGGAAGTCGGGGATCTGGCAGACCTCCCACAGCAGACGCACGCGCTGCGTCGAACGCGCCGCCTCGGCGATATCGCGCCGGTCGGCGAGGTTCTGCAAGGCGATGTGGTCCTCGCCCTCGCGTGCCTGCTGCAGCACGACATGCGTCGGCCGCGCGTTGAGCGACGACAGCAGCGCCGGAAGCGAGCGGAAATCGAGATCGCTGTTGCGCCAGTTGATGACACGCACCGGGTCGAAACGATGATTCTCGATCGCCTCGACGAGCTCGCCGTCGAGCGGGCCGACCTCGGCGGTGGTGCCGAAGCCGCCATCGCTCATATGGCGGCCGGCGCGGCCGGCGATCTGCGCCAGCTCGTCGGTGCGCAGCACCCGCAGATTGCGGCCGTCGAACTTGCGCAGCCCCGCGAACCAGACATGGCCGACATCCAGATTCAGGCCCATGCCGATGGCGTCGGTGGCGACCAGATAGTCGACCTCGCCGGCCTCGAACATGCCGACCTGGGCGTTGCGCGTGCGTGGGCTCAACGCACCCATCACCACAGCGGTGCCACCGCGCTGGCGGCGCACCGTCTCGGCGATGGCGTAGACCTCGCTGATCGAGAAGCCGACGACGGCGGAGCGGCGCGGGATGCGGCTGAGCTTCTTGGTGCCGGCGTATGACAGTTTCGAGAAACGCGGCCGTGCGATGGTCTCGACCGAGGGGATCAGCCGCTGCAGCAGCGGGCGCATGGTGTCGGAGCCCAGCACCATGGTCTCCGACAGGCCGCGCGCATGCAGCAGACGGTCGGTGAAGATGTGGCCGCGGTCGGGATCGGCGGCCATCTGGATCTCGTCGATGGCGAGGAACTGCACCGGCCGCTCGACCGGCATCGATTCGACGGTGCTGATGAAGTAGCGGGCATTGGGCGGCTGGATCTTCTCCTCGCCGGTGATCAGCGCCACCTTGCCGGCACCGACGCGCTTGACCGCGCGGTCGTAGTTCTCGCGCGCCAGCAGACGCAGCGGAAAGCCGATCATGCCCGACTCGTGGCCGAGCAGGCGTTCCATGGCGAGGTGGGTCTTGCCGGTATTGGTGGGGCCCAGCACCGCCGTCAGGCGGCCCTGCGCGGGCGTCGCGTTCATGGCTCAGGATTCCAAGCGTTGTGGCGAAGCGCAAGCGCCACTGTGTATGGTCGCACGGGAAGAATGGAGTGTCGTGATGAAGGTTTCCGAAGCGGTTCTCTCGCGCCGGTCGATGCGCGTGTTCAAGCCTGACGCGGTGCCGCGCGCGTCGGTCGAATGGATCATCGAGACCGCCAACCGCGCGGCGTCCAACGGCAATCTGCAGCCCTGGAAGCTGTACGTGACCTCAGGCGCGGCGCGCAAGCGTCTGTCAGCGGCGATCCAGAAGGCGATCGACGCGCAGGAGCCCGATACGCGCGAATACGACGTCTATCCCAAGGTCTTCCGCCCGGTCTACGACGCACGACGCAAGACCGTGGGCAAGCAGCTCTACACCCTGCTCAATGTGCAGCGCGGCGACACCGCGGGCATGGAGAAGCAGTTCCGCAAGAACTACGATTTCTTCGACGCGCCTGTGGGCATGATCCTGTGCATCGAGCGCGACATGGGCGACGGCCAGTGGCTCGACTGCGGCATCTTCCTCGACCAGCTCATGCTGCTGGCGCGCGAGAAGGGCCTGCACACCTGCCCGCAGGCCGCTTTCGGCCGCTACCAGGCGGTGGTGCGCCGCGAGCTCGGCATTCCCGACGACCAAATCGTGCTGTGCGGCCTGGCGATGGGCTACGCCGACGAGAACGAGCCGCCCAACAACCTGATCGCAGAGCGCGCGCCGGTCGGCGATTTCACGAAGTGGTTTGAGTAGGGCGCGTACCCACAAAGGGCCATGTCGCGCTGTCGGCGCTGACGGACTAGTACGCGTTGTTCCAGATGCGCGCGTATTCGATCAGTCGGGCGACGTCGATGCCGCTTAGGCGGCGAGAAATCTCGTTGGCGCCACTCATGAGCAGCACCTTGTCGTTGGGCACGCCGACGAAGTTGATGGTCTGGTAGGCGGGAAACCCGTTCAGGTAATACTTCGCGCGCCCCCGCACGTTGGTGATCTCGGTTCCCGCAGGCGTCTCTTCCCAGGCTCCGGCGACCCGCTCCGGCCCGAGGAAAACCACCGTCCCGACGCGGAAGGCAATCTCGTCTTCGGGCGCGCCGCGCACCGCCAAGTGCCACTCGCAAATCATACTGTCGCCACTCGTGGTGAAGAAGCCCGAGACCGACACCAGCTCGAACAACCGCTCGACCGCCGCTGTCTTGAACGGCCCCGGGCAGTCGTCGTGCGCGGCGAAGTTCTTGGCGCCCTGGGCGAAGGCGGCGCCGGACGACAGCATGGCGAGCAGGGCGCCGAGCGAGAGCATCGGTTTCACCGCAGCTTGTCCTTCAAGTCTGGATGGCAGAAGCCCGTCCGGGCGCCGCGAGAAATCTCAAGTTCTCTCACTGTGCCGGGGATGACACTGAGTGCCGGGGATGACACTGATCGGATTATACCAGCTTCACCCAATCCTTCACCCAGGTGACCGCGTCCTCATCGGGCAGCGGCTGGGTCGAGGCGTCGACCTCGAGCCGTTCGCCGATGCGCTGTGCGCCCAGCTCGCCCAGGCGCTTGTCCATCTGCTTGCCGCCGCCGCAGAACGTGTCCTGGTAGGTCATGTCGCCCAGCGCGATGACGCCGTAGCGCAGCGACGACAGGTCCGGCTTGTCGCGGCCCAACGCCTCGTGCAGCGGGAACATGTTGCTGGGGATGTCGCCCGAGCCATGCGTGGCGCAGACGAAGAGCAGCGTGTCGTGCCCGGCGAAGTCGGCGGCGCTCGCCGCCTTGTCGGTGATGCGCACCTCATGGCCGGCGCCGGCGAGCTCGGGCTCGATCGCGTCCGCCACCATCTGCGCGTTGCCCGATTCGGTGCCGATCAGGATCAGGATGTTCGACATGGTCATCATGGCCATCTAATTCGGTATCGCAGTACCGAATTAACCAAATCCGGCGCCCGGCGCAAGGGGCTTCGCGGTCGCAGCGCGGAACCGGTGGTTTCTCCGTCGACGCCCGCCATGCCACTCTCCGCCGCGCGGAGGAGAATTTCATGGCCTACGAAACCCTGACCTATGCGCTCGCCGACGGCGTCGCCACCATCACCCTGAACCGCCCGGAGCGGCTCAACGCGCTCAATCCCAAGCTGGTCGAGGAGCTGATCGCCGCCCTGGGCGCGACCGGTGCCGACCCCGACGCGCGCGCGGTGATCCTGACCGGCGCGGGCCGCGGCTTCTGCGCCGGCGCCGACATCGCGCCCAGCAAGGACGGCGTGCTGGCCGGCGGCGCGACGAAACGGCCCGATCCGGGACCGGGCATGGACCGCCTGTTCAACCCGCTGATCCGCACCGTGCGTCGCCTGCAGAAGCCGGTGATCGGCGCGATCAACGGTGTCGCCGCCGGCGGTGGCGCCGGCCTGGCGATGGCCTGCGACATCATCCTGGCGGCGCGCTCGGCGCGCTTCGACCAGGCCTTCGTGCGCATCGCGCTGGTGCCCGATATGGGCTGCACGTGGTTCCTGCCGCGCCTCGTGGGCGAAGGCAAAGCCAAGGCGCTGGCCATGCTGGGCGAACCCGTGATGGCCGAGGACGCCGAGCGCATGGGCATGGTGTGGAAGGTCTACGACGACGCGGCGCTGATGGACGAGGCGCGCAAGCTGGCGGCGAAGCTCGCCGCCGGCCCGACCAACACCTACGCCGCGATCAAGCGCGCCTACGAGCAGTCTGCGGCCAACTCGCTCGACCAGCAGCTCGACGCCGAACGCGACCTGCAACGCCGCTGCGCGGCGAGCGAGGACCACATCGAAGGCGTCACCGCCTTCCGCGAAAAGCGCGCGCCGAAATTCGCCGGCCGCTGAGATTGCGCACTGGGGTGTAGATCCCATATTATAGTCAATATGGTCAGACTGGTTGGAGCGTGTCATGGCGCGCCGCACAGGAAGTTCAGAGTGGGGAGCCACTGAGGCCAAGGCTCGCTTCAGCGAGGTTATGGAGCGCGCGCTGAGCGTCGGTCCGCAGCGTGTCACGCGCCATGGGCGTAGGGCGGTGATAGTTATTGCCGAAGACGAGCTGAGTACGGGACGTGCGAAGAGCGTGAAAAGTCCTGCTGTGTCCTCCGTTGGATCAGAAGAGACGGTCGGTGCCTTTCTGCGCCGATCACCCCTTTGGAGATCGGGGCTGGTCATCGACCGCCCTCGTGCTGCTCTGCGCGACCCGTTTGGGCCTGATGCTCGAGGCAGTGGGGCGGCTCGGAAGCGTCGTGCATGAGGTTTCTGCTCGATACGAACGTGATTTCCGAAACTGCCAAGGCAACCCCGCACGAAGGCGTCGCGGCCTGGCTGGACGGGCTGTCGTTCGACGCAGCGTACATCCCCGCGGTTTCTATGATGGAACTCCGCTACGGCGTTGAGCGCCTGCCAGCCGGTCGTCGGCGCGAGGCTCTTGCGCGCTGGATCGATGTCGATCTGCCATCGCGATTCGCCGGCCGCGTCCTCGCCATCGATGAGTCGGTCGCCGATGTCGGCGGCCGACTCTGGGCGCGAGCCGTCCGCGAAGGCCGCACGCCCGACTTGGTCGACGTGATGATTGCGGCGATGGCGGTCGTGCACGACTTGGCATTGGCGACGCGGAACACGCGCGACTTTGCTGCCTATGATGTCCGTCTGGTCGATCCATGGGAGATGGGCTGACGATCGCAGACTAGTTGAGGGGAGAGACAACGCCATGCAGACCAACACCATCGAGCCGAAGTTCAAGGAGCTCGCCTCGGGCCTGAAGTTCCCCGAGGGGCCGATCGCGATGGCGGATGGATCGGTGATCCTGGTCGAGATCGCGCGCCAGACGCTCACGCGCATCACGCCGGATGGCAAGAACCATGTCGTCGCCAATCTCGGCGGCGGTCCCAACGGCGCGGCGATGGGGCCCAACGGCAAGATCTATGTGACCAACAACGGCGGCTTCAACTGGATCGAGCGCCCCGATGGCCGCCTGTTCCCCGGCACGCAGCCCGCCGACTACAAGGGCGGCTCGATCCAGGTGGTCGATCCGGAGACCGGCAAGTTCGAGACGCTCTACGCGTCCTGCGATGGCCGTCGGCTCAACGGCCCCAACGACCTCGTCTTCGACAGCTCGGGCGGCTTCTGGTTCACCGATCTCGGCAAGACGCGCGAGTACGACAACGATCGCGGCGCCGTCTACTACGCCAAGGCCGACGGCTCGAAGATCGAGCAGAAGATCTTTCCGCTCGAACGCCCCAATGGCTGCGGCCTGTCGCCCGACGACAAGACGCTCTACGTCGTCGAAACGCCGACGGCGCGCTGCTGGTCGTTCAAGCTCTCCGGCCCGGGCGAGATCGAATCGGCCAACGGCCCTTATCGCGGTGAGAAGGGCCGCGTGGTCGCGGGGCTGGGCGGATACCAGATGTTCGATTCGCTGGCGGTCGACAGCGCCGGCCATATCTGCGTCGCCACCCTGATCACCGGCGCCGTCTCCGACATCTGGCCCGACGGCAGCCGCGTCGATCAGTACAAGCTCGCCGATCCGATGGTCACCAATGTCTGCTTCGGCGGCAAGGATCTGCGCACCGCCTACGCCACGCTGTCGATGACCGGCAAGCTGGTGTCCTTCGAATGGCCGCGCCCCGGCCACGCGCTGAAGCATCTGAACCGGCCGTGATCTACACGCTGCACACCGTGACGGCGGCGCCCCGGCGCTGGCCCGAGGTGGCGCGCGTGGTGAAGAGCGAGGGCGCCGCCGCCGTGCGCGAGGCGGGCGGCGTCTTCTATGGCGTGTGGTGGGGCTTGTTGGGCCTGGCCTCGACGCAGGGCATGGTGATGTCGGCCTGGCCCGATGCCAACGCCGCGACACGCGACGCCGGCAAGGTGCTCGCCGGCTGCGCCGACATTGTGGAGACCACGCTCGATCTGCTCGAACCGACGGTGCGGCCAACCGAATCGACGCCGCCGGATCGTCCTGGCGTCTACGCCTTCCGCACGTTCGAGCTGGCGGAGGACGACTGGCCCAGCTTCCGCGATCTGTCGCTGGGCGTCTGGCCGACTTTTGAGCCGACCTATGACGCGCGGGTCTACGGCCTGTTCCGCAATCTTGCGGTCGCGCCACCGCGTCGGCGCATGTTGCTGCTGACCAACTACCCGTCGATGGCGGTGTGGGAGAAATCGCGTCTGCGCACCCTGCACACCGGCGGCGACAGCGGCGCGCCCGAAGCGAAAGCCAATCTGTCGAAGCGGCTCGACGTCACGACCTGGACCCGTGTGGTGATCGGCGTGCCAGCCTGACGTGCTTCAAGCCGCGGAGCGCGCCTTGGTCAGCTTGTAGGGCAGGATCAACACATCGGCCGGAATGTTCCAGGCGGCGCTGATCTTGCGGATCGCGCCAAGCGACAACGCACGCCGGCGATTCAGGAGGTCCGACGCCAGCGATCGGGTACCCAGCAGTCGGGCGAAATCCGCCTGGCCCAAACCATGATCCATCATGTGGGCACGGATCGCCTCGATCGGGTCGGGCGCGTCGATCGGATCGTGGCGGTCTTCCCAGGCGGCGACCAAGGCGACGAGGACCTCGAGCCTCTCGGCCGCCGGCGAGCCCTTTCGCGAGCCCATAAGGCGCTCGATTTCTTCGAGGGCCTTCGCGTGGTCGCGGCGGTTGTGGATGGGACGAATGTTCATGCTTTTCGTTTGATCAGGTTGGGCATTCTGTCATCCCGAGCGGCGCGAGGGATCCAGGGTTTTCCTAGATCCCTCGCGCCGCTCGGGATGACAGAGGTTACCCCTTCGCCAGCTTCTTCACCTCGCCCGACGCGATGATCGTGCCGTCGGCGTAGGCTTCGTGGTTGGCGTCGACGTCTTCCAGACGGTAGCGGTAGTTCACCATCAGGCCGCAGCTCTGGCGCAGGCCGTTGGGCGAGGAATCGCCCAGCCAGTTGAGGCGCTCGACACGCGCGCCGTTGCTGAGATGGAAGTGGGCCACGCGATCGAGCGCGCGGCCGTCGTGGCTACCTAGCAGATAGCGGGCGCAGAAGCGGATCAGCACCGGCTTCAGCGCGATCTCGGCCGCCGGTTGCTTGGTCCAGTCGCCGCCGTTCAACAGCCGCGCGATGGCGCCGGCGCCGCGCGGCTGGTCGGGCGCGTCGGCGGGTGGCGGCGAGACCGAGGCGAGGTGATCGGCCTCCTCGGCCGACAGCGTCAGATCGCCTTCGGTCTCCAAGGTCTTGAGCAGCCACGAGCGGAAGCCGGGGATCGGCGAGAGCGTGGCGAAGTTCTTGATCTTGGGCAGGTCGCGCGAGAGCTCGGCGGCGACGCGCTTGATCAGGAAGTTGCCGAAGCTGACGCCGGCCAGGCCCTCCTGGCAGTTGGAGATCGAATAGAAGATCGCGGTGTTCGCCTCGCCGGGATCGCGCGTCGGCGCCTTCTCGTCGAGCAGGCGATGCACGTCGCCGGCCATGCCGTCGACCAGCGCCACCTCGACGAAGATCAGCGGCTCGTCGGGCATGCGGGGATGGAAGAAGGCGAAGCAGCGGCGGTCGGAGTCGAGGCGGTTCTTCAGGTCGCTCCAGGAATGGATGGCGTGCACCGCCTCGTAGGCGATCAGCTTCTCCAAGAGGGCGGCCGGTGTGCGCCAGTCGATGCGTCGCAGATCGAGGAAGCCGACATCGAACCAGATCGCCAGCAGGCGGCGCAGGTCATCGGCCAGTCGGGCGACAGTGGGATCGGCCTTGCCCAGCTTCAGGAGCTCGGCGCGCAGATCGACGATGAACTTCACGCCTTCGGGCAGGCCGTTGAACAGCGCCAGCAGCCGCGTCGCCGGCGCCTCCAGCGCGTCGCGTAGGTCAGCCTCGGCCTTGGACCGCGCCCTGTCGTCCGTCGCCGCCTGCCAGCGCGCCACCGTGGCGGCGAGCGCGTCGCGATCGAGCGCGTAGTCGCGCGCCAGGGTCAGCAGAAAGCGCCGGCGACCTTCCTGTGACAGGGCGAGATAGGCGCCGCCCAATTCGGCGGCACGGGCCCGCGCCGAGGTCTCGCCGCCGCGGCCGGACAGGCAGGCCTCGATGCGCGCCTTCAACCGGGGCAGATCGTCCTCGGGCAGGTCGGGCCGCAGCGGCGCGCCCACCGCCTCGCGCGCGCCGCTCGCGACACCCCTGAAGGTGCGCGAGACCCGATCCAGGGCACGATCGACGAGACCGGTGAGAGCCATGGGGTTGATCCTTCCTGCGCCAGCCGGCCGAGGCTGCCGCCGCACTATGGCTGGCGCATGGCGGCCCTCGCAAATCCGCCGCCAAAACGTCTTCGACTCCGGCGGGGATATCCGGACAATATCCCGACAGAGCCGGACCACCGGGAGTGAGTTATGACAGACGCTTTCATCTGCGACGCCGTTCGCACCCCCATCGGTCGTTACAACGGGACATTATCCTCTGTGCGCGTCGACGATCTCGCGGCGTTGCCGATCAAGGCGTTGATGGAACGCAACACGGATGTCGACTGGGGCGCCGTCGACGACGTGATCTATGGCTGCGTCAACCAGGCCGGCGAGGACAACCGCAACGTCGCGCGCATGGCCGGCCTGCTCGCCGGGCTGCCGGTCGAGGTCGCCGGCGCCACCGTGAACCGGCTGTGCGGCTCGGGCATGGAAGCCACCGGGATGGCGGCGCGCGCGATCCGGCTGGGCGAGGCGCAGGTGATGATCGCCGGCGGCGTCGAGGGCATGACCCGCTCACCCTATGTGCTGGGCAAGCCGCAATCGGCCTTCGACCGCGGCATGAAGATGGAAGACACGGTGCTGGGCTGGCGCTTCGTCAACCCGGCGATGGCCAAGCGCTACGGCGTCGACGCCATGGGCCAGACGGCCGAGAACGTCGCGCAGGAGCACCAGGTCAGCCGCGTCGACCAGGACGCCTTCGCCTATCGCAGCCAGCAGCGCTGCAAGAAGGCGACGGAGAAGGGCTTCTTCAAGAAGGAGCTGATCCCGGTCACGGTGAAGGTGGGCAAGGCCGAGAAGCTCTTCGACGCCGACGAGCATCCGCGTTTCGACACCACCATGGAAGGCCTGAGCAAGCTGCCGGCCGCGTTCCGCGACGGCGGCTCGGTGACCGCCGGCAATTCCTCGGGCATCAACGACGCCGCCGCCGCGATCATCGTCGCCTCGGAGAAGGCGGCGAAGGAGAACGGGCTGAAGCCGCGCGGGCGTATTCTCGCCACCGCGTCTGCCGGCGTGCCGCCGCGCGTCATGGGCATCGGCCCGGTGCCGGCGTCGCGCAAGGCGCTGCAGCTCGCCGGGCTGAAGATCACCGACATGGATGTCGTCGAGCTCAACGAGGCCTTCGCCGCGCAAGGCCTGGCGGTGATGCGCCAGCTCGGCCTGCCCGACGATGCCTGCCACGTGAACCCCAATGGCGGCGCGATCGCCATCGGCCATCCGCTGGGCGCCAGCGGCGCGCGGCTGATCATGACCGCGCTCAACCAGCTCGAGGACACCGGCGGCCGCTATGCGCTGTGCACCATGTGCATCGGCGTCGGCCAGGGCATCGCCATGGTGATCGAGCGCGTCTGAGCGCAGCGAACTCCCTCTCCCGTCTCGCGGGAGAGCGCCGGGATCTAGCCGGCCAACTCAGGGGCGCCGCGAGGCGCCCCTTTTCATTGGTGGACTGTCATCCCGAGCGCAGCGAGGGATCGCGGGTGTCTTCCTGGGAGCGCCGGCGTCCCGCCGGCTCATGAAGATGCCGGCGG
>CAYTFW010000031.1:0-42318 GCA_964437145.1 uncultured Rhizobiaceae bacterium | reverse complement strand
GGTGAGGGGCTGCCGCAAGTTACCCACGGCATGCCGCGTCACCTGCGGCAGCCCCTCACCCCGACCCTCTCCCCGCAGGCGGGGCGAGGGAGACAAAGCGCCACATTGGGTCGCCCGCGCGCATCAAGTGGTCTTGAGGAAGGCTTCGACGTCGGCCGGCGCGTTCA
This sequence comes from uncultured Rhizobiaceae bacterium, assembly GCA_964437145.1. Lineage (GTDB taxonomy): Bacteria > Pseudomonadota > Alphaproteobacteria > Reyranellales > Reyranellaceae > JAFAZJ01. Next base: position 42,151 of record CAYTFW010000031.1, on the reverse strand, counting down.
CCGCCAGGCCGGTCATCTCGCGGTCGATGCGCTTGACCAGGCCGGTGAGGATCTTGCCGGTGCCGACCTCGACCAGGGTGTCGACGCCCTTGCCCTTCATCGCCAGCACGCATTCGCGCCAGCGCACGCGCCCCGTGACCTGCTCGATCAGCAGCTTCTTGATCGTCGCCGGATCGCTGGTCTCGTCGGCGGAGACGTTGGTGATCACGGGCACGCGCGGCGGCGCGATGGCGACGCCCTCGAGCGCCTCGGCCATCTCGTCGGCCGCCGGTCGCATCAGCGGGCAATGGAAAGGCGCGCTCACCGGCAACAGCATGCCGCGCTTGCAACCCTTGGACTTGGCGGCCTCGACGGCGCGCTCGACGGCGGTCTTGTGGCCGGACACCACGATCTGGCCGCCGCCATTGTCGTTGGCGACGGAGACGACCTCGCCCTGCGCCGCCTCTTCGCAGGCCTCCAGCGCCGGCTCCAGCTCGATGCCCAGCAGCGCCGCCATGGCGCCGACGCCGACCGGCACCGCCTTCTGCATCGCGAGACCACGGCGCTTCAGCAGGCGCGCGGCGTCGGCCAGGCTGAGCGCGCCGGCGGCGGCCAGCGCCGAGTATTCGCCCAGCGAGTGGCCGGCGACGAACGCCGCCATCTCAGGCAGGCTCTTGCCGCCCTCCTTCTCCAGCACGCGCGCGGCGGCGACGCTCACCGCCATCAGCGCCGGCTGCGCGTTCTCGGTCAACACGAGGTCGCCCTCGGGCCCCTCGCGCATCAACTTGGAGAGGTTCTGCTTCAGCGCCTCGTCGACTTCCTGGAAGACTTCGCGCGCGACGGCAAACGCCGCCGCGAGATCGACACCCATGCCGACGGCCTGGGATCCCTGGCCCGGAAACACGAAAGCCCTGCTCATACCCGGCGTTCCTCTCCCGCATCGCGTTGCGGGCAGTCATAGCCAGTCGCCGGGAGCGACGCTACTACTGGAACAGCAGGCGGGCGTTATAGGCGTCGAAGGTGCCCTTGTAGCCGTAGATGGTCACGGTCTGGCGCACGCGGCCGCCTTCGAAAGCCTGGTCGATGCGCAGTTGGGTCTTGACGTTGCCAGCGAAGCCCAAGCCCGACCCGCTCACCGTCGGGCAGCAGCCGCCGGGGCCATTCACCTTGCCTGATGGCACCATGTTGATCGCGGTACAGCGCTGCAGCAGCATCCGCATCGTGTCGTAGACATCGCGCTCCGCGCCGGACTCGACCACGTCGGAAAGGTTGACCACCGTGAGCTCGCGGTTGGTGCCGACCCAGACGATCGTGGTCGCCTGGAAACGGCCGTCCATGGTGCGGATGCTCAGGCCCGCTGGCCCGCCAAAAGAACCCGGTCCACCTCCGGCATTCGGCCGGTCGCTGGAGGTCAATCCCGAAGCCACCGCCGCGGACGCGATCACGACACTGCTGAGTAAAATTAGCACCGCGCGCGCAAAAATACCGCCCCTCGCCATGGCGTACCCAATGCCTTTCCGGGAAAGTCGCTGCGCCCGAAGGCGCGTCCCCAAAATCAATGTCGAAGAATCAATTCACCAATATAAGAGAGACTTTATACACGAGTTTTGAGGATTTGGTAGAGGCTCATCCGAGGTGGGGTTGCGCCGCTGGCGCCATCGTGTATAAGCCCGCGCTTCCGCCGGGACCAAAGCCCGGCGGCTCCTTGCCGATCGGCTTCAACCCACCAAAACCCCAAGGGCGCCGGTGGGGGCGCTGCTCGGCTAGACCCGGCCGGTCACCTGACTCCGGGTCATGAACAGCCGTAAGGAGCTCCATGCCTCTGTACGAAAACGTGTTCATCGCACGTCAAGACGTCGCGACGACCCAGGTTGAAACCCTGACCACCCAGTTCGCCGATCTGGTCACCGGCCTTGGCGGCCAGGTGACCAAGAAGGAATACTGGGGCCTGCGCCAGCTGTCCTTCCGCATGAAGAAGAACCGCAAGGGCCACTACACCCTGATGAACATCGACGCGCCCCCCGCCGCCGTGAAGGAGCTGGAGCGCACGATGTCGATCAACGAGGACGTCATCCGCTACATCACCGTGCGCGTCGACGAGCTCGAGGAAGGTCCCTCGGCGATGATGCGCAAGAGCGAGGGCGGCGAGCGCCGTGGCCGCGGCGAGCGCTTCGGCGACCGCGGTGATCGGGGCGATCGCGGCGAGCGGCCGCGCTTCGCGCGCGAGGGCGGGCCCGGCGAAGGCGAAGGAGACACGCTATGAGCATGGGTGGTGGTGGCGGCGGCGGCGGAGCCCGTCGTCCGTTCGTGCGCCGGCGCAAGTCGTGCCCGTTCTCCGGCCCCAACGCGCCGAAGATCGACTACAAGGACGTGCGCCTTCTCAGCCGCTTCATCTCCGAGCGCGGCAAGATCGTGCCCAGCCGCATCACGGCGGTGTCGACCAAGAAGCAGCGCGAGCTCGCCAACGCGATCAAGCGCGCCCGCTTCCTCGGTCTGCTGCCCTACGTGATCACGCGCTAGGGAGGAAGACACCATGGCAAACGTGGAAGTGATCCTTCTGGAGCGCGTGCCGAAGCTCGGCCAGATGGGCGACGTCGTGAAGGTGAAGCCCGGCTTCGCCCGCAATTTCCTGCTGCCGCAGAAGAAGGCGCTGCGCGCCACCGCGGACAACAGGAAGTATTTCGACAGCCGTCGCAAGGAGCTCGAGGCCAACAACCTCAAGCGCAAGCAGGAGGCCGAGGCGGTCGCGGCGCAGATGGCCGGATTCCAGGTCGTGCTGATCCGCCAGGCGTCGGAAAGCCTGCAGCTCTACGGCTCGGTCACAGCGCGCGACATCGCCGACGCGGCGGCTGCCGGCGCCGGCGCCAAGTCGGTGAAGATCGAGCGCGCGCAGGTCGAGCTGCCCAAGCCGATCAAGGCGCTGGGCATGCACAAGGTGCAGGTTCACCTGCACCCCGAGGTCATCGTCGAGGTCGGCGTCAACGTGGCGCGCTCCGCCGACGAGGCCGAGTTCCAGGCCAAGGGCGGCGTGATCATGGCCGAGACCGACCGCGCGGCGCAGGAAGCGGCGCTGGCCCAGCAGGCGGCCGAGGCCGCGGCCCAGGCGCTGTTCGACAAGCCGGCCGACGCCCCGGCGGAGGCCGAGGAGCCGGCGGCCGAGGACGAGAAGAAGAAGTAGCCGCCCGCGACCTTCGCGGACGATACGTCGAGGCCCCGGTCGCGAGACCGGGGCCTTTTCGTTTTCCTTCTCCCCGCGAAGGCGGGGAGAAGGCGCCGAGCGTCAGCGAGGCGGATGAGGGGCTTCCGCGCGCAACGACGACGACCATTGTCGTCGAGACTCCGCGATGCCCCTCATCCGCCCTTCGGGCACCTTCTCCCCGCCTTCGCGGGGAGAAGGAAAAACTTCAGGCGGCGATCGAGCCGTCGACCACGGTGACGCAGTGACCGCCGAGCTTCACCGCGCCGTCGGCGGCGATGTCGATCGCGATGCGTCCGTCGCGGCCGACGCAGAAGCCTTGCGAAGCGGCGTAGCTGCGGCCGATGGTGTCGATCAGCCCGCTATCGCGGATGAACACGGCGACGCAGCCATTACCGCTGCCGCATACCGGATCCTCGGGCACGCCGTCGGACGGCGCGAAGGCGCGGACCTCGACGGCCGCCGCGCCGCCGTTGGCATGACGGCCGAAGATAACCACGCCGGTACCGCCGACCTTCTTCTCGAAATCGGGCATGCGCGCGAGATCCGGCTTTACCGCGCGCACCGCGGCGGCATCCTTCATCAGCGCGGTGATCCATTTCGGCCCGACATCGATCACGCGCGGCGCTGGGTCATGCTCGACCGGCGCGCCCAGCACCGCCTCCATCTCGGCGATCTCCCCGGCGTTCAGCACGCGAGATTCCGTGCTCGGCAGGTCGAGCGTGATGGTGCGCTGCGCGCCCTCGCCCGCCACCGTCAGCCCGACGAGGCCCATCTTGCATTCCTGCACCAGCTTGCCGTTCTTCGGCGTCACCACGCCGCCCTCGATCGCCGCATGCGCGGTTCCCAGCGTCGGGTGGCCGGCGAAGGCCAGCTCCGATTGCGGCGTGAAGATGCGCACGCGATGCGTGGCGCCGGCTTGCGTCGGCTTGAGCAGGAAGGTGGTCTCGGAGAGATTGGTCCAGTTGGCGATGCGCTGCATCTGCGTCGTGTCGAGACCGTCGGCGCCAAAGATCACGGCGACCGGGTTGCCCTTGAACGGCGTCGCGGTGAACACGTCGACTTGCTTGAACGTCAGCGGCATCGCCTGGCCTCCTGTGGCGCGAGGCGACAACGGCAAGCCTCGCGACGGTCACATCACGCTGTCATCCCGAGCGCAGCGAAGCATCTAGGGAGCAACCTAGATCCTTCGCTGCGCTCGGGATGACAGCGAGGATGTCGCTCTATGACCGGCGCTTGCGTCCGGCAATGGCGATCTTGTCGGCAGACAAGTCACGCCAAGCGTAGTTGAAACTGATCGAGACGCGCTCGCCGTCGATCTCGCCCGGCGGCACCTCGTGACGCAGCCAGCTCTCGAACAGGATCAACGTGCCGGCTTCCGCCGGGAACTCGACGAAGGATCGCATCGCCTTGGCCGCTTTCGCCTGACGCGGCGGCACCGCCATCATCTTCGAGAGCCGCGGATCCTCGAACTTCAGCGCCGGGCTGCCCGGCGGCGTCTGGACGTAGTAGGTGCCGCTGATGAACGACAGCGGGTGCAGATGCAGGCTATGCACGGTGCGCGCCGGCATGACGTTGACCCAGCAATCGGTCATGACAAGCGCGCGTCCCCGCATGTCGTAGGCCAGCTCGCGCACGAAGCGCCGCACATGCGGCGCCATCGCCCGCTCCAGCGCGGCGAAGGTCGAGGAGAGGCGATGTAGTTGCGCCAGCGAGCCGTAGCTGGTGTAGCCGCCGAGGTAATGCTTGGCCGACCACCGGCGCCCGACGTGGTCGTCGAGCGCCATGGCATGCGCCTCGTCGAGCAGCGTCTGGTTGAAGCGCGCCAGCGAGCCCGCCTTGAGCGGCGCGCGATAGATCAGGGTCGGGAACAGTCGGTGCGTGGTCATCGTCGCCGTGATTACACCACCGCCGCGACCAAGGTCGCCACCGAGATCGCCGCGATCAGCGAGAAGGCGATGATGCGGAAGACGCGCTCGGGCAAGAGGCGGAAGGCGCGGCTGCCGAGGAACAGGCCCAGCCCGTAGATCGGCATCAGGATGATCGCCAACACGATGACCCGCGCGGTCAGCAGGTTGTTGACCACGTACATCGCCATGGTCGCCAGCGCCGAGACGCCGAAGAACGCCAGGGTGTTGGTGCGCGCCTGGGCCGCGTCCGCCTGCCCGCCCAGCCAGAACAGCACCACGGGCGGGCCGCTCATGCCGATCGCGCCGCCCATCACGCCGGCAAAGCCGCCCACGCCCAGGGTGATCGGCATCGAGGGCGTGCCGCGATAGCGCCAGCCCGAGGCCAGCGCCGCCACCGCCAAGAGCACGAAGATCGAGATCCCGATGCGCAGCACGTCGGGACTGGTCGCCGCCAGCACGTAGCTGCCCAGCGGCACCGTCGCGACCGCCGCCAGCGCCAACGGCAGGACCTCACGCCAGGCGCAGCGGCGGAAGGATTTCAGCACCATCGGCATGCTCATCAGCCAGTCGGCGAAGCCCAGGACCGGAATTGCCACGGCTGGTGTGTAAAATGTCGAGAAGACCGGCGTCAGGATCAGGGCTGCGCCAAACCCCGCCATGCCGCGCACGAAACCGGCCACCAGGGCCGTGCCGAGGACCAGAAACAGGACGGGCCGGGCCAATTCCTCGGCGAACGGGGCGAGCATCACCCCTGATAGCCCGATGTCCGCAAGCGATACAAACCGCGCCTTGCCTGTGCCCTAAACGGGTTTATGTTAACGCCATGCATACTGACCAGTCAGTCATTATCTCGCCGCCAAACCGGATCCGACGCCCCCAGGACCGCTCGCGCGAGGTGGTGCAGGCGGCGCTGAAGCTGTTCGTCGACCGCGGTTTCGCCGCCACCAAGCTCGAGGATGTCGCGCGCGAGGCCGGCGTGAGCAAAGGCCTCCCCTATCTGTACTTCCGCAGCAAGGAGGACCTCTTCAAGGCGGTGATCGCCGAGGCGATCCTCGAGCCGCTGACGCTGGGCGAGCAGTACGTCGCCGGCTTCGAGGGCCACAGCGCCGAGCTGCTGCGCTCCCTGTTCGAGCGCGTTCGCGCTTTCAACGACAGCCCGTCCGGCGGCGTCACCAAGCTGGTCATCGGCGAGGCCGGCAACTTCCCCGATGTCGCACGCTACTTCATCGAGGAGATCGATCATCGCGGCCGTCGCCTGTTCGAAACCGTGCTGCGGCGCGGCGTCGAGCGCGGCGAGTTCCGGCCGATCGCCGACATCCCCGCCACCGTGATCGCGCTGGTGAGCCCGCTGTCGATGTTCGCGATCTGGCATCGCTCGCTGGCGCCCTACGACGCCACCTGCCCTACCCCGGACGCGTTCCACGACGCGCATCTCGATCTTGTCCTCGCGGGGTTACGCCCATGAAGACCCTTCGCCTCATCGTCCTGATCGCCGCTGGCGTGCTGTTAGCCGGCGCCGGCGCGTTCATGGTCGCGCGGCCGCCCAACGCCAGTTCGCAGACCGCGGCCAAGATGCCGCCGGCGCCGCGGCCGATCGAGCTGGCGGCGGCCGAGGTCGCCACATTGCAGCCGCAGCGCCTGCGCGAGACGCTGCGCTTCACAGGCTCGACCCAGCCGGTCGACCAGACCGTGGTGAAGTCCCGCATCTCCGCGCGCCTGGCAGAGGTGCTGGTGCGCGAGGGCGATCGCGTGATGGCGGGCCAGGCGCTGGCCCGGTTCGAGACCATCGAGCTCGAGGCGCGCGTGCGCGAGCGTGTGGCCGCGCTCGAGGCGGCGCGCGCCGACGCGGAGTGGGCCGAGCAGGATCGCGCCAACAAGACGGCGCTGGCGCAGCAGCGTGTCGTGTCGCGCGCGGCGCTCGATCAGGCCAACGCCGTGGCCGACGCCAAGAAGGCGCAGATCGCCGTCGCCGAGGCCCAGGTCGAACTGGCGCGCAAGGCGCTGGCCGACGCGGTCGTTGTGGCGCCTTTCGCCGGCGTGATCGGCGAGCGTCTGGCCAACCCCGGCGAGTCGCTGCCGGTCGACGGCCGGATCATGACCCTGCTCGATACATCCCGCATGGAGGTCGCGGCGCAGGTACCGGCGGCCGATGTCGTGCGCCTGCGCGTCGACATGGCGGCGCGCGTGCAGGTCGAGGGTTTCGGCGAGCGCGATTTCCGGGCGCGCATCGCGCGCATCAGCCCGGCGACGCAGAGCGGCTCGCGCTCGGTGCTGGTCTTCGTCGAGATTCTCGATCGCGACGAGGCGCTGCGCGGTGGCTTGTTCACGTCCGGCCGCGTCGTCGTCGCCGAGGCGGCGCAGGCGCTGGCGGTGCCGCCCACGGCTTTGCGCAAGGACGAGGCCGGCGACTTCGTGCTGATCGTGCGCGACGGCGTGCTGGCGCGCCAGGCCGCCACGCCCGGTCGCGTCTGGCCACGCGCCGACCTCGTGGAGATCGCCGGCGTCGCCGCCGGCACCCAGATCGTCATCGCCCCCCTGCCCGGCCTGAAGCCCGGCCAGGCGGTGAAGGTGCAGGCCGCGCCATGACCACCGCTTTCTGGGACCGCCGGCGTCCCGCCGGCATTCATGAGCCGGCGAGACGCCGGCGGTCCCAATCGAGGTCACCATGCGGCTGACGCGCATCGCCGTCGACAATCCGGTCTTCGCCACCATGATGATGGTGGCGCTGATGGTGCTCGGCCTGTTCTCGTATCGTCAGCTCGGCATCGACCAGTTCCCCAATGTCGAGTTCCCGATCGTCGTCGTCAGCATCGATTACCCCGGCGCCGCGCCGGAGACGGTCGAGAGCGAGATCACGCGCAAGATCGAGGAGGCGGTCAATTCGATCGCCGGGCTGAAGACGCTGACGTCGCGCTCCTTCGAGGGCCGCTCGCTGGTGATCGCCGAGTTCGAGCTGTCGGTGTCGGTCGTGCAGGCGGCGCAGGACGTGCGCGAGAAGGTGCAGCAGGTGCGCGCCGGCTTCCGCGAGGAGGTCAAGGAGCCGCTGATCCAGCGCTTCAATCCCGACGACCAGCCGATCGTCTCGATCGCCGTGCGCTCCGACGTGCGCGGCCTGCGCGATCTGACCACCATCACCGATCGCACCATCCTCAAGCGCATCGAGAACGTGCGCGGGGTGGGCCGCGCCACCATCGTCGGCGGCGTCAAGCGGCAGATCAACGTCTACCTCAATCCCGAGCGCATGCAGGCGCTGCGCATCGGCGTCAACGAGGTGCAGGCCGCGATCCGCAACGAGAACCAGAACTTCCCGGCCGGCAACGTCACGCGCGGCAACAACGACCGCGTGATCCAGATCGACGGCCGCGTCGCCGACCCGCAGCGTTTCGCCGACATCATCGTCGCGCGTCGCGGCGGCGCGCCGGTCTATCTCGGCCAGGTCGCGACCATCGTCGATGGCGAGCAGGAGCTGGAGACCACCGCGCTGCTCAACGGCGCGCGCGCCATGGCGATCGACGTGGTCAAGGTGCAGGGCGCCAACACCATCGACGTCGCCAACGGCGTGCGCCGCGCGGTCGAGGAGCTGCGCAAGGGCGGCATCCCGGCCGACGTGACGCTCGACATCGTGCGCGACACCTCGCGCGGCATCCGCAACTCCGTCGACAACGTGCAGAGCACGCTGATCGAGGGTGGCGTGCTGACCATCCTGATCGTCTTCCTCTTCCTGCATTCCTGGCGCAGCACGGTGATCACCGGCCTGGCGCTGCCGGTCTCGGTGCTCGGCGCCTTCATGGCGCTCGCCGCCTTCGGGTTCACGCTCAATGTGCTGACCCTGATGGCGCTCAGCCTGTCGATCGGCATCCTGATCGACGACGCCATCGTCGTGCGCGAGAACATCACGCGCCACCTCGCGTCAGGCGCCTCGCACCGCGAGGCGGCGATCAAGGGCACCGAGGAGATCGGCCTGGCGGTGCTGGCCACCACCTTCACCATCCTCGCGGTGTTCCTGCCGGTGGCCTTCATGGGCGGCATCATCGGCCGCTTCTTCTTCCAGTTCGGCATCACCGTGGCCGCCGCTGTGCTGATCTCGCTGTTCGTCTCCTTCACGCTCGATCCCATGCTGTCGAGCGTCTGGTACGATCCGCAGGCGCATGGCGGCGGCGGCCGCTTCGCGCGCCTGATGGAGAAGGCGCAGGACAGGCTCAACGCGGGCTATCGCCGGGTCGTCGGCTGGGCGGTCGATCATCGCAAGACGACCTTGATCATCGCCATGGTCAGCTTCTTCGGCAGCTTCGGCCTGGTGCGCTTCATCGGCGTGGAGTTCGTGCCCGAGGCCGATCTCGGCGAGCACGCCGTGAGCTTCGAGACGCCGGTCGGCTCGTCGCTGGAGTACACCACCGCCAAGCTGCGCCAGATCGACGCCGCGTTGCGCGAGTTCGCCGAGGTCGACTACACCTACGGCACGATCAACACCGGCGGCGCGCCGGGCAAGAACCAGGGCTTCGTCTACGTCCGCTACAAGCCGCTGAAGCAGCGCAAGCGCTCGCCGACGCAGATGGCCCAGCCGATCCGCGACCGGTTGGCGGCGATCCCCGGCATCACCTACTCGATCAACGTGCCCGGCGGCCCAGGCGGCGGCGCGCAGAAGCAGCTGCAGATCTCGCTGCAGGGGCCCGACACCGCGACGCTCGACCGCATCTCGCAGGAGGTGATGGCCAAGCTGGCGCAGATCCCGGGCGCCGTCGACATCGACCGCAACCTGAAAGCCGCCAAGCCGATGTTCAACGTGCGCGTCAAACGCGACGTCGCCTCGGACCTCGGCGTCGGCACCCTGCTGATCGCCAGCACCTTGCGCCCGCTTTTCGCCGGCGACGACACCAGCCTGTGGAAGGCGCCCGACGACGAGAACTACAACGTCGTCGTGCGGCTGGCACCGTCCGACCGCACCGGCCGGCACGACCTCGATCGCATCTGGCTCGCGACGTCGCAGATGGCCGCCGACGGCTCGCCGCGCATGGTGCAGCTCAGCCAGATCGCCGACATCGAGGCGATCATCGGCGCCTCGCAGATCAACCGTCGCGACCTGTCGCGCGAGGTGCAGATCACCGCCAACGCCTCGGGCCGCTCCTCGGGCGACGTCGGCACCGAGCTCAACAAGACGCTGGCGACCATGCAGCTGCCACCGGGCTACCGCTTCGTCATCGGCGGCTCGAGCAAGGACATCGCCGAGAGCGGCAACTACGCCATCCAGGCGCTGGCGCTGGCGATCATCCTGATCTACCTGATCCTCGCCTCGCAGTTCGGCTCCTTCCTGCAGCCGATCGCCATCATGATGTCGCTGCCGCTGTCGCTGATCGGCGTCTTCCTCGGCCTGCTGATCGCCGGCACCACGCTCAACATCTTCAGCATCATCGGCTTCATCATGCTGATGGGCCTGGTGACCAAGAACGCCATCCTGCTGGTCGACTTCACCAACCAGGCGCGCGGCCGCGGTCTGCCCATCAGAGAGGCGCTGATCGAGGCCGGCACCATCCGGCTGCGGCCGATCCTGATGACCACCATCGCCATGATCTTCGGCATGGTGCCGCTGGCGCTGGGCCTGGGCGAAGGCGGCGCGCAGCGCTCGCCCATGGCCCATGCGGTGATCGGCGGGCTGATCAGCTCGACCATCCTCACCCTGGTCGTGGTGCCTGTCGTGCTGGTCTATATCGACCGCGTGACCACCTGGTCGAAGCGCCGCTTCGGCGGCCGCAGCGCCGACGAGCGCGCCCAGGCCCAAACCAAGCCGGCGGAATAGCCCGCCGCGCGGCCCCGGAGCGCCTTGACATCGCGGCCTTGGTCGCTATTTTCCCGTCCCTTCAAAGCTTTCGGGCCTAGCCGGCCCCCAGAGGACCCGTCATGGCCAAATCCAACATCACGCTGGTGAAGATGGTGTCGACCGCCGACACCGGCTTCTTCTACGTCGCCAAGAAGAACGCCAAGACCAAGACCGAGAAGATGGAACTGAAGAAGTACGATCCGGTCGCGCGCAAGCACGTGGCGTTCAAGGAATCGAAGATGAAGTGAGCGGGCCCCGCCCGTTTCCTTCCAGCGGCCGCCCCAGGGGCGGCCGTTGTTGTTTCAGGGCCGCTGCTTCAGGGCCGCCAGCACCACCCCGCCGCGCAGCGACAGGCGGTAGCCGACCTCCAGGCTCTCGGTCAGGCCCAGCGCCTTGAGCCGCCGCACATTGGCCTTGAACTGCTTGGCCTCGCGGCCGAGCTCGGCGGCGAGATCGGGCGCGCGCCGGCCGGGATGGCGCTCGATCAGCTCCAAGGTCGGCCGCACCCAGGCCCCGTGCCGGTCGATCGCCTCCAGCCGCTCGACAACACCCTGCAGATCGACTGCATCGAGCTGGTCGCTGTCGCGCAGGCTGATACGGGGGTCGGGCCCGAGGTAGCGCAGTCGGATGCGATAAAGATCACCGTCGGCGCGCAGCAGGCCCTGCAGCTCGGCCAGCGAGTCGAAACCGGCCTGCCTTGCTGACTCCTCCGTCAGCACATCGTCGTCGACCCGCTCGACCGCGTCGATCGCCAGCACGCCGAGCTCCGTCGTCAGCCGGCCGCCGGCACGCACCGTCGGCTTGCGCCAGCGCCGGAACGCGAGCGTCGCGGAACTGTCAACGAGACGCTGCAGGATCGAACGTTTGATGAGCATGGGCGAGCATACCATGCTAGGTCTCAGACGCAGCGACGGAGGCCGCCATGGCGATAACGACTCCCCGCAGGCGCCGACCATGACCGAGACCAAGCGCATCAACCTCGCGCTGCAGGGCGGCGGCTCGCACGGCGCCTTCACCTGGGGCGTGCTCGATCGTCTGCTCGAGGATGAGCGGCTGGAGGTCGAGGGCATCAGCGGCACCAGCGCCGGCGCGATGAACGCGGCGGTGCTGGCGCAGGGCCTGCACGAGGGCGGCCGCGACGGTGCGCGCGAGGCGCTGGCCGAATTCTGGGAGGAGATCGGGACCTACGCGCCGTTCTCCCTGGTGCGCACCACGCCGCTGGATCGGCTGGCCGGCAACTGGAACCTCGACCGCTCGCCTGGTGCCGCCATCGTCGAGATGGCGCAGCGTCTGGCCTCGCCGGCGCTGCGTAATCCGCTGCGGCTCAACGCGCTTGCCACCGTGCTGCGCAACCGATTGCGCGTCGAGGCGGTGCACGCCTGCACGCGGGTCAAGCTGTTCATCACCGCGACCAATGTCGAGACCGGCGAGGCGCGCGTCTTCCGCAACGCCGAGATCAGCCAGGACGCCCTGCTCGCCTCGGCCTGCCTGCCCAGCCTGTTCGAGGCCGTGATGATCGACGGCCAGCCTTATTGGGATGGCGGCTACATGGGCAATCCGGCGATCTGGCCGTTCATCTACGAATGCCAGAGCCGCGACGTGGTGCTGGTGCAGATCAACCCGCTGACCCGCGCGGGCGTACCCAAGTCGCTGGCCGAGATCGACAACCGGCTGAACGAGATCACCTTCAACAGCGCGCTGATCGGCGAGATGCGCGCCATCGCCTTCGCCCAGAAGCTGATCGAGGACGACGGCGCCACGGGCCCCGCCATCGACCGGCTCAAGCGCATGCTGATCCATATCGTCGCCGACGAGGCCGCCATGCTGCCGCTGGGCGCGGTCAGCAAGTTCAACGTCGAGCCGGAGTTCCTGCGCCACCTGCACGCGGCCGGCCGCAAGGCCGCCGATCGCTGGCTGGCCGCGACCTTCGACGATCTCGGCACCCGCTCAAGCGTCGACATCCGCGCCGCGTTTCTCTGACCAGGACCGAAGGCGTCTCGCCGGCATCATGAGGCCAACCACAGAGGCACAGAGACACCGAGGAAGACCAAGACGAGAAGACAGGAGCTGCGCGCTTCGCGCGCGTTTTTCCCTCTCTTCATTTTCCTCTGTGTCTCTGTGGCTCTGTGGTTCGTCTTCTTCAAGCGGCCGGCGGGACGCCGGCGCTCCCAGTACGGGGAATCCTCGACGGCACGGGCTGCGCCTCCGTCATCAACCGGCCTAGACGAAGTTGCGCCTCGGCACGCTTGTCAGGATCACGAAAGCGTATTGTACGCAGACCGAAGGTCCCTTCGATATCCAGGTACCAACTAGTCGTGATGATGTCGGACTGCCGGTACCACGGCACGTCGCGATCTCTGATCGCTCGAATCGCCGACAGCGGAATGATCTCCCTCTCCAGCAACTCGCGATACTTCGCGAACGACAGGTAGTCGAAAGGCGTGCTCGCCGGCTGGGATGCAGGCACGACGATCGTTCGGTCGGCCGGATTGAAAACCACACCCTTCATGACGTTCCGGTACGCCAGAGCCGCCGGCCACAGCGAGGTCACGCACAGGGCAAGCAGGAAGCCGAGGGCCGCGCCGCGCAGGTCGGCGAAGCTCACAAGAATTGCGACCAGAGCACCCACCAGAAAGGTCGCCGCGTACATCACAGCCGCGGCGTACAAGGCAGCCAAGCGGTCAACGACGATCAGCTCCGTCGCATCCACTTGGTTATCGGTGGGAATTGGCCTACTCCGCCGCCTGCTGCATCGCCTGGCGCAGGCCGGGCATGGTGAAGCCCAGGGCTTCGAGCTTGGCGATCGACTCGCGGCCCTGCTCGGCGGTGACCTCGACCAGCGGCGGACGCACCACCGTCCAGCCCGGATCCTGGCCGTAATGGGCGATCAGGTGCTTCATCGCCGGGATCATGACGTAGCCCTGCATCACGCCGCGCACGGCGTTGATCTTCTTCTGCAACTGATCGCCCTCGGCCGTGCCGACCTTGCTGTAGGTCTCGGCGATCGCGCCCGGGTTGATGTTGGCGGTGGCGCTGATGCAGCCGGCGCCGCCCGACTTCACGTTCTCGACCAGCGGCTTCTCATTGCCCGAGAACACATCGAAGCCCGACTTGGCGAAGGCGTCGATCATGCTCTTGGTGTGCGGCCAGTCGTCGGAGCTGTCCTTCATGCCGGCGATCTGCTGCGGATAGGTCTTCAGCAGGCGCTCGACCAGGGCGTGGGTGATCGGCACCTGGGCCACCGGCGGGATGTGATAGAGATAGATGCGCAGCCGCGCATCGCCAACGCGCTGCACGACCTCCGAGAAATGCCGGAACAGCCCCTCGTCGCTCACGCCCTTGTAGTAGAAGGGCGGCAACATCAGCACGCCTGACACGCCGTGCTTGGTGGCGTGCGCTGTGACCTTCACCGTCTCGGTGATCGAGCAGGCGCCGGTGCCGGGCATCATGCGCTGCGGATCGACGCCTGATGCCACCAGCGCGTCGAGCAACTCCATGCGCTCCTCGGCGGCCATCGAATTGGCCTCGCTGTTGGTGCCGAACACCGCCAGGCCGCAATTCTGGCTGACCAGCCATTTGCAATGGGCGATGAAGCGCCGCGTGTCGGGGCTGAGATCGGCTTTGAACGGCGTGACGACGGGCGACAGCACGCCCTTGATGCGGGCCTGGGCCATGGGGAGCTCCTGAGCAAGGTCGGGGCTGGATTGCCACGCCCGCCGTGCGCCGTCCAGAGTAGAGCGGTGATATGGTCCTGTGCCTGAACTGGAGAAATCGCCCGTGACCCAGAAGCTCAGCCTCGCCGGCCATCCGATCCTGCCCGACGACGGCACCGCGGGCACGCTGGTGGGGCGTGTGTGGCGGCCGGCGCATGGCGCTTGGCCGGCGGGGCCTAGCGTGGTGGCGATCCGGGCGCGCGGCGTGTTCGACATCTCCCGCGCCGTGCCGACCATCGCCGACCTGCTGGCGCAGGCCAATCCGGCGGAGGTAGTGGCACACGCGACAGGTGACCGCATCGGCGCGCTGGAGGAGATCGTCGCCAACACCGTGGCCGATCAGCCCTCGCCCGAGTTCCCCACCCTGCTGGCGCCCGTCGATCTGCAGGCGGTGAAGGCCGCCGGCGTGACCTTCGCCGTCAGCCTGCTGGAGCGGCTGATCGAGGAGCAGGCCAAGGGCGATCCGTCGCGCGCCGCCCAAGTGCGCGCCGATCTCGGCACGGCCATCGGCGGCGACATCGCCCGCGTCAAGCCGGGCTCGGCCGACGCAGAGAAGCTCAAGCAGGCGCTGATCGCCAAGGGCATGTGGTCGCAATACCTGGAGGTCGGCATCGGCCCGCACGCCGAGATCTTCACCAAGGCGCCACCCATGGCCTCGGTGGGCTACGGCGCCGAGGTCGGGCTGCGCGACGACGCTGAATGGACCAACCCCGAGCCGGAAATCGTGCTGGTGGTGACGCCCGATGGCAGCATCGTCGGCGCCACCCTGGGCAACGACGTGAACCTGCGCGACATCGAGGGCCGCAGCGCGCTCCTGCTGGGCAAGGCCAAGGACAACAACGCGTCGTCCGCCATCGGCCCGTTCATCCGGCTGTTCGACGCGACCTATTCGCTCGACGACGTGCGCAAGGCCGAGGTGTCGCTGGAGATCACCGGCACCGACCAGTTCCGTCTCACCGGCCGCA
Source organism: uncultured Rhizobiaceae bacterium (assembly GCA_964437145.1). Classification (GTDB taxonomy): domain Bacteria; phylum Pseudomonadota; class Alphaproteobacteria; order Reyranellales; family Reyranellaceae; genus JAFAZJ01. The sequence continues at coordinate 26,573 of CAYTFW010000031.1, read as the reverse complement.
GCGACCTCACCCAGATCAGCCGCGATCCCACCGAGCTGGTGGCGCAGACCATCGGCGCCAACCACCAATATCCCGACGGCGTGGTGCTCTACACCGGCACCTTGTTCGCGCCGACACAGCAGCGCGGCTCGGGCGGCAAGGGCTTCACCCACGAGATCGGCGACATCGTGTCGATCCGCTCGCCCAAGCTGGGCGCGCTGGTCAACCGCGTGAACCTCTGCAAGGCCATCCCGCCCTGGACCTTCGGCGCGCGCGACCTGATGCGCAACCTCGCCGCGCGTGGGCTGCTGTGACAGGTGACACTCATGGCCACGTGGTCGGGGCGCGCCACTCCAGTGGCGCGGCGGCCGATCGACGAGACGCGCCACTGGAGTGGCGCGCCCCCAGCTTGGCGATCGCCCAACTCTGACATGAACCTCATCGTCGAAGCGCTGGAGCGCGAGCCGCTGCGCAACATCGTGTTGCTGAAGCATCTGGAGGCGTTTCCGGAGCACACGACAGTGCATCGCGTCGAGCGCCACGGTGCGGCGGCGACGATGGTGCTGCTGGAGGTCGCGGCTAGCGCCTATGATCGGCGCACTTATCCCACCGCGCGCTACGCGGCGTTGATCTCCAGCGACGGCGCCGCGTTGACCCGCGAGCTGATCCAGTCCGTGCCGCGTCAGGTGGGCGTGGTGTTCAAGCTCACCAGTGACGCCGACCGCGACGCGGTCGCGCATGATTTCCCGCGTCTACAGCGTACGACCGCCGTCCTGTCGTTCACCGGCGGAACGGGTTTCGCGCGGGACGACTCGGTGCGCATCGTGACGGCGCCGTCCGAGGCGGTGTTCGCCTACTTTGGGTCGCAGAAGCATGGCCGCGATTGGTTGGAACCCCTGCTCCGATCCAATCGCGCCTTCGTCTGCGTGACCGGACCGGACGAACAGCCGTACGCCGTCTGCTTCGCCTTCGAGAACTACCGCACGGTCTGGGAGATCGGCGGCCTGTACACGCCGCCCGAGTCGCGCGGCCGCGGCTACGCGGCGCGAATCGTGCGCACGGCGCTGGCCGAGCTGGCTGCGCGTGGGCTGCTGCCGCGCTATCAGGTGCACGACGACAACATCGCCTCGATCCGTCTGGCCGAATCGATCGGCCTGACGCGGTTCCTGGAGATCACGCATTTCCTCTACACGCCGGGAGCGGCCTGACCATGACCACGGACCTCTGGCGGCTGTCGGCCGAAACGCTCAGCGCGATGATCGCGCGCAAGCAGGTCTCGCCGGTCGAGGTCACCCAGGCCGTGCTGGCGCGCATCGACGCGCTGCAGCCCAGGCTCAACTGCTTCATCACCGTCTGCCACGAGCACGCGCTGGCGCAGGCGCGCTGGGCCGAGGACACGGTGATGCGCGGCAACGCGCTGGGCCCGCTGCACGGCGTGCCGTATCACGTGAAGGATCTCGTCAACACGGCGGGCGTGCGCACCACCTTCGGCTCGCTGCTGCACGAGGACAACGTGCCGAAGACCGATGCCGTCTCGGCGGCGCGGATGAAGGCGGCCGGCGGCATCCTCGTGGGCAAGACGACGACGCCGGAGTTCGGCCACAAGGCGCTGAGCGACGGGCCGCTGTTCGGCAAGTGCCACAACGCCTGGGACCAGCGCCGCACATCGGGTGGCTCCAGCGGCGGCGCGGCGGTCGCCGTCGCCGCCGGCCTGGCGCCGATCGGCATCGCTACCGACGGCGGCGGCTCGACGCGCATTCCGGCGGCGTGCAACGGCATGGTCGGGCTGAAGCAGAGCAACGGCGTGATCCCGCACAGCCAGGCGGCCGACGCCTTCGGCAACTACACCTATGTCACGCCGATGACGCGCACGGTGATGGACACGGCGCTGATGCTACAGGCGATGGCCGGCGAGCATCCCAGCGATCCGTGGTCGATCGGCGTGCCGGTGCAGGACTACATCGCCGCCGCGCGGCCCGAGGGCGATCTCAGGGGTAAACGCATCCTCTTCACCGCGCGGCTGGGCAACAAGGTGGTGGCGCGCGACGTCGAGTCGGCCTTCCGCGCCGCCGTGCAGCGGCTCGAATCGCTGGGCGCGATCGTCGAGGAACTGAAGGGCATGCCGCCGGCCAATTACGAGGTCTGGCAGATCATCAACCACAGCACCTGGCGCGCGCGCTTCGCCGACATGGTGGCGCGCGACGGCAATCGCATGACGCCCTCGCTGGTGCGCCAGGTGCAGATGGCCGCCGACTGGAGCGCGGCAGACTACCAGAAAGCGATGTTCGCCCGGGGCGAGCTGTTCCGCCACATCCAGGGCTGGTTCGAGCGCTACGACTACTTTGTCACGCCCACACTCTCGCGCACCGCGCTGCCGGTCGACCACGACCTGTTCGATCCCATCGAGATCGACGGCCAGGTCGTGGGCGAGCTGCGCCAGAGCCTGTTCCCCTACACCATGCCGTTCAACATCACCGGCCATCCGGCGATGAGCGTGAATTGCGGCTTCGCCTCGGACGGCCTGCCCATCGGCCTGCAACTCGTCGGCCGCTTCCGCGACGAAGCCTCGGTGCTGCGCCTGGGCGCGCTCTACGAGGCCAGCACCGACTGGCACCGGCGCTGGCCAGAATTGTAACCTCCCCTACACCTCGGCCTCCCGCCGAGGAGGCTGGGTAGCGGCCACCTCGTAGTGTGGGCCTGCTTGCGCATGCACATAATTTGTTAATTTTTACATATTTTCCCTTTGATATCGGCACTCTCAATTACTAAATTCTGCGTATAAATCCGAGGACGACAATGAAGCGGATGAGCAGCAGGGAGTTGATCAAGGCGGTGGAGAAGGCTGGCTGGGTGAAGAACCGCACCAACGGCAGCCACCACATCTTCACCCATCCGACCAAGCCCGGCGCCCTGTCCATCGTCCATCCCGAGAAAGACGTTCCCACCGGCACCTTGCGCGCCACCTTGAAGAAGGCCGGGCTTCTCTAGCCGATCTCGACATACGCCACGGAGGGCGGTCACCATGAACAGGAGCTATATCGCCGCCATCACCAGGGACTCGAAGAGCGGGAAGTTCGAGGTCATGTTTCCCGATCTCGAGGGGTGCTTGACCTTTGGCGGCACGATGGCCCAGGCCGAGGAGCGCGCCAAGGAGGCCCTGGAGGGCTGGATCGAGGCGATGATCGACACCCGGCAGGCCATTCCGGAAGCCAGCGACTTGGAGACGGTCGTCAAGGCCAGCCCCAGGGCGGCGGTGTTCGTGCGCATCGCGGCGCCGACGACGAAGGCGAAGGCGATCCCGGTCACGATCAGCCTCAACGAGCGCGTCCTCAAGCGCATTGACGCCGCGGCGGAGGCGGTCGGCCTCACGCGCTCGACGTTCATCGCGCACTCCGCCCTGACCGCCGCCGGCGCCAGCATCACCGCCGAGAAGGTCAAGGCGGCAGGGCGGAAACGCTCGCGCGCGGCGTGAGCGCTGCGCGCAGGCGATCAGACACACCTGTCATTCCGAGCGTAGCGAGGAATCTAGGCAATTGTCCTAGATCCCTCGCTACGCTCGGAATGACAGGGTGAGGTCCGCTTCAGGCTTGATCCGCTAAGCCGCGAAGTCGCGCAGCACCTTGCCGGGACGGGCGGTGCGATCGACGCACAGACCCTTGGCATCGGCCACCCGCGTGCCGTTGACCCAGACGCCGTGCACGCCCTGACCGCCGGCCGTGAGTCGCGCGGCGCCTGACGGCAGGTCGTAGACGCGCTTCTTCGGGCCGCGGCCCACGGTCTTGGGATCGAACAGCAGCAGGTCGGCGGCCTGGCCTTCGCGCAGGAAGCCGCGGTCCTGGATGCCGAACAGATGGGCCGGCTGGCCGGTCAGGCGATGCACCGCCTGTTCCAGGCTCATCACGCCCTTGTCGCGGCTCCAGTGCCCCATCAGATGCAGGCCGAAGCCGGCGTCGCAGAAGAAGGTCAGATGCGCGCCGGCGTCGCTCAAGGAGATGTGCGTCGCGGGATCGGCGAGGATGCGGCCGACCGCCTTCTCGTCGTTGTGCAGGAGCTGCGCCACGAAGGATGTGTCGAGATTCTCCTGCAGTGCGAAGTCGAGGATGTAGTCGAACGGGTCCTGGCCCGCCGCCTTCGCCAGCGATGCCAGATCGGCGCCCTCCTTGGCGCGGTTCTCCGGCCGGCCGACCTCGACCACGAACAGCTTGTTCCATTCGCTGTTGAACAGGCGCAGGCCGCGCGCCGCCGCCAGCTCGTCCTTCACCGATTGGCGCCAGTTCGCATCGGCGTAGATGCGCTTCAGCGCCTCCTCGCCATGCGCTTCCATCGCCGGCTTCCACGCCTGCAGGCTCTCGAACACGTAGGGGCTGCGGAAGGTGAAATCCATGCTGAGCGGGCACGGCGAGGTCTGCGCCGTGAGCTTGCGGCCACGGGCGCGCGCCGCGTTGACCTGCTCCAGGGTCTTGAAAGCGCCCTCGGGATTGGTGTTGGAGTGGAACAGGGCTGCGATCACCACCGGCCGGCCGGACTCCGCCGCGATCTCCTCCAGATAGGGGATCGAGGTCGTGCGGCCGCGCGTGAGCATGTAGACGCCCTTGCCGCCCTCGCCCATCGCCTTCACCAAGGTGCGCAGCTCGCGATCGTCGGCCAGGCGGGAGGGCATCGGCAAGCCGCCCTCGCCGTTATGCGCCTCGGCCGTGCTGGAGGCGAAACCGACGGCGCCCGCCTTCATCGCCTCGCGGACGAGGTCGGCCATCCTGGCGATCTCGGCCTCGGTGGCGACGCGCTGCGTGGCGTCCTCGCCCAGCACGAAGGTGCGGATCGCCGAATGGCCGGCGAAGGCCGCGACGTTGGGGCCGACGCCGTTCTTCACCAGCATGTCCATGTATTGCGGGAAGCTCTCGAAGTCCCAGCGTATGCCGGCGCGCAGCGCGTCGAGCGACATGCCCTCGACATGCGTGAGGTGGCGCATGGTGAGGTCGCGGTCGGCCGGCTTGCAGGGCGCGATAGTGAAGCCGCAATTGCCGATCACAACAGAGGTCACGCCCAGCGACGGCGAGGGATCGACGAAGGGATCCCAGGTGATCTGCGCGTCGTAGTGGGTGTGGCCGTCGATGATGCCGGGCGCGAGCGCCAGGCCGGCGGCATCGAGCGTCTCTTTCGCGGCGCCGAGCTTGCCGCCGACAGCCGCCACCTTGCCGCCCGTGACGGCGAGATCGCCCTGGACCGGCGCGGAGCCCGTCCCGTCGAAGATGGTCGCGTCGCGAATCACCAGATCGTGCATGGCCGCCCACTCCCTCGCTGCCATCCCATTCTGCCAGCCAGCCGCGATACAGACGATACCAAGTTCCCGGCTGGCGAAACGTCGTCGATACCATCCGGGCGCATGGTGATCCCCGTCAGCAACGGAGGCTCCCATGTTCTTCCCCATCGCCGCCGGCTACGAATACCGGACGAAGTGGCGCCACGCGGGCTCCAGCGCAGGCTTCGGCGCCGATCGCAAAGGTCGACTGCACGCCGGATGCGATATCGGCACCGCCCATGGCGTGCCGGTGGTCGCGATCGAGGGCGGCAAGGTCGTCGAGCGCGGCAACAAGCCGTTCATCCGCGGCACGCCGCTCTGGGCCATCGCGATCAAGCACGATTCCGGCTTCGTCGCGCGCTACACCGAGATCAACGGCATCCCGGAGAGCCTGAAGGTCGGCGTCTCCGTCAGCGCCGGCGAGGAACTCGGCTACACCCAGCAGGCCGGCGAGAAGTGCATGCTGCACTTCGAGCTGTACCGCGGCGATCGCAAGGGATCGTTGAGCATACCGAACAGCAAGAAGCCCAAGGACAAGAAGCCCAACCAGTACACCGAGGCCGAAGCTCAAGCGATCCGCGCCGCCGGCTATCTGCCGGCCTATGGCCGCCGCGACGACCTGCTCGATCCGCGCGAGTTCCTGCTCAAGCTCGAGAAGGGTTCGGCCAGCGGCGCCAAGGACGTCCTCAAGGGCTCGTCCAATGGCCTGGGCGCCGCCACGGTGATCGACGTCGCCAAGACCCTCGCCAGCGCGGCGTGCATGGGCCTCGCCGTGCCCTTCAACCCCCTGCTCGCGTTGGACTTCTTCGGTTCCTTCGACCAGCACGAATCCGCCGAGTGAACGGCCTGCCGGGAGCGGCCATCTTCAAGCTATTCGGGCCGCCTTGCTCCAGCGACGCATCATGTGCGCCGCTGGAGCGCCGGCGTCCCGCCCGTGCGTCAGATGTTTCCCGCCACGTCCTTGAAGCGGCGCAGAGTCTCGATCTGATCGTCGAGCCTCGCCATGCGGTACATCGGATACAGCATGACCATCTGCGCGCCGAGCTTCTTCCACCCCAGCGCCGACCTCGCCCAGGCCTCGGGGTCCGCGTCATCGAAGCGCAGCCAACCCTCAAGCCCGAAGCTGGCGGAATCGCGTCCGAAGGCTTTCAGGTGCGCGCGCAACTGGGCGATCTTCGGCTCGGCCACCTCGGGCGTCATGATCGGCATGTAGCCGTCGCCGATGCGCGCGGCGCGTTTGATCACCGCGTCGGACGAGCCGCCGAACCAGATCGGGATCGGCCGCTGCACCGGCACCGGCAACAGGTTCACGGCCTCCAGTCTGTGGAAGCGGCCCTCGAAGCTCACCAGATCCTCGGTCCACAGCTTGCGCATCACCTGGATCTGCTCGGCCTGGCGGGCACCCCGCGTTTTCCAGTCCATGCCCAGGGCTTCGTATTCGACGTGGTTCCATCCCACGCCGACGCCGAGCCGCAGCCGTCCGCCGCTCAGGATGTCGACCTCGGCGGCCTGCTTGGCGACCACGCCGGTCTGCCGTTGGGGAAGGATGAGCACGCCGCTGCACAGCTTGATCGTCTTGGTGACGGCCGCGATGAAGGCCAGCGTGGTGAAGGTCTCGTGGAACGGATCCTTCTCGCTGTAGACCGGCTTCCAGTCGCCCCGCGGCGCCGCGCCGAAGACATGGTCCGCCACCTCGATGCAGTGGAAGCCCAGCGCTTCCGCGGCTTGCGCCCAGTCGCGGATTTTCGCCGGGTCGGTACCGATGTCGCGGGTCGGGAAAAGAGCGTTCAGCAGCATGCGTGACTCCGTGGCAAAGCGATGCGGGCTCTACGTCGGCTTGTCGCCGGCCAGCGTGATGCGGTGCAGGATGCGGCGGTGGCCGTGGTAGTCGTTGATGGCGTTGTGCATGGCTGAGCGATTGTCCCAGAACGCCAGCGAGCCTGGCTGCCAGCGGAAGCGGCACGTGAATTCAGGCCGAATCTGATGCTCGAACAGGAACGCCAGCAGGCCGGCGCTCTCCTTCTCGGTCCAACCCTTGATGCGCGCGGTGTGGCCGATGTTGAGATAGAGCGCCTTGCGCGCGGTCTCGGGATGTGTGCGCACGATCGGATGCTCGGCCTCCAACGCCTTGACCTCCTGGCCCGCCGCTCTCAGCCGATCCTCGCGCGTCTTCGAGGCTTCGGCCTTCATCGAGGAGCTGACGCCGATCAGGCCGTCGAGCATCGCGCGCATGCCCGGCGAGAGCGTCTCGTAGGCCATGTACTGGTTGGCGAACTCGGTGTCGCCGCCGACCGGCGGCAGCTCGATGGCGTAGAGCATGCTGGCCATCGGCGGGACCTGCAGATACGTCGTGTCGGAGTGCCAGACGCCGCCGAAATTATTGCGCTCGTTCTCGAGCTTCACCACGGGCGTGATCATCGGATAGTCGTCGAGGCCCTTGAGCTGCGGGTAGGCCATGGGCTCGCCCAGCCGGCGCGCGAAGGCGAGCTGTTGCGCCGGCGTGATCTTCTGGTCGCGAAAGAAGACCACGAGATGGTCGAGCCAGGCCTGGCGGATCTCGCCCACCACGTCGTCGGCCAGATCCCGCGCCAGGTCGACGCCGCGCAGCTCCGCGCCCAGCGCGCCGGCCACCCGCCGGACTTCGATATGCCTGTAGTTACGCCGTTCCATGGTCGTTTCCCTCGTCCGGCACCCATTAGACTGGGCGCGCCGGAGCTTTCGTCCGCGTCCCGCTCTTTGATCGCACAACGTCGGCCATCATCTCGGCAAACCATTGAAGTGCCGGATGCTTGCCGAGGCGGCGGTTCCAGACAAGGCTTACCAAGGTCATATCGCGTGGTGCGGGCAGCGGGCACGCGCGCTGAACAAGGCCGAAGGCCGGGCCGAACAGATCAGCGGCTTGTTTCGGCAAGGTCACGATCATGTCGGTGGCCGCGATGATGGCGGGCGCGGCTGCGAACTGGTTAACGGCAAGACCAAGGCGCCGCGTCAATCCCTTCGCCGCAAGCGCTTGATCGATGAAGCCCCGCGGATCGCCGCGCGGCGTGACGAGCATGTGGTTGGCTCTGGCGAAAGCCTGCAGCGTCATACGCCCCTCTGCCAACGGATGATCGTGGCGCATCAATACGACATAGATGTCCTCGACAATCTCGCGGGCTTCAAACCGCTCGGGGAGGTCGCCGACGCTCGTGCAGCCGAAGTCGACCTCTTGCGCATCAAGCAGCTCGTACATCCGCCCGCCAAGCGGGACTATGCGCACGTCGACGCCAGGCGCGACTTCTTGCAGCCGCGCCATGACTCGCGGCATCAAGACCGACGCGACGTAATCGTTGGTCGCGATCTTGAATGTCCGGGTGCTCGCGGCCGGATCAAACCGCACGGGGTCCAGCGCCTGCTCGAGGCTCGCCAGCGCGTCATGGATCGGTGCGGACAGTTCCAGCGCGCGCGGTGTCGGCCGCATGCCATCGGGGCTACGAACAAAGAGTTCGTCCTTCAGGTGCCCGCGCAGGCGCGTCAGGGCATTCGACAACGCGGGCTGGGACAGCCCCACCCGCTCCGCCGCGCGCGTCACATTGCGCTCCGCCATCACGGCATCGAAGACGAGCAGGAGGTTGAGGTCGAGACTTCGGAGGTTCACACGGCGAATATCACATAGGCGGTCTATCCATTTCAATAACAGGGCCCATCCACCGGCAGCCGACGGCGGCCATCATGGCGCCATGTAGCCTTACATATCATCATTGTGAATAGTTACTATATAAATCATCCATTTCTAAAATGAGCCATCGAGGGTCATGGTTTCCTTGTCGCCGGCGATGAGCGCCGGAGCAGCAAACCAAGGATCACGCACATGACCACCAAGCTCACAGGCAAGATCGCCGTCATCACGGGCGGCAACTCGGGTATCGGCCTCGCCACCGCGCAGCGCTTCGTCGAAGACGGCGCCAAGGTCGTTCTGTTCGGGCGCGATGGCGCTACGCTGAGCCGCGCTGTTGAAACCCTCGGCGCCAACGCCGTCGGCGTGCAGGGCGACGTGACGAAAGCCGACGATCTCGATCGGCTGTTCGACGTCGTGAAGAGCAAGTTCGGCCGCATCGATGCGCTCTACATCAATGCCGGCGTCGCCGAATTCGCGGGCGTCGATCAGGCCACGCCGGAACACTTCGATCGCGTCTTCAACATCAACGTGCGCGGCGCCTACTTCACCGTACAGAAGGCCCTGCCGCTCCTGGCGAATGGCGCCTCGGTGATCTTCACCACGTCCGGCGCCGGCGAAATGGGCCTGCCGGGCGCCAGCGTCTATTCGGCGACAAAGGCCGCGCTGCGCAATCTGGCCCGCACGCTGTCGGCTGAACTGATCGGCCGCGGCATCCGCGTCAACGCCGTGGCACCGGGCCCGATCGAAACGCCGATCTTCAACCGCATGGGCTTGCCAGCCGAGGCCGTCGAGGCTTCGAAAGCCGGCTTCATCGCGCAGGTGCCGGCGGGCCGCCTTGGCCAGCCGCACGAGATCGCCGCCGCCGTCGCCTACCTCGCGAGCGACGACGCCCGCTACGTCGTTGGCATCGAGCTGCCGGTCGACGGCGGCATGACCCAGCTTTGATCAACCAATCGAGCCGCCGCCACCCGGCGGCTCGCTTCCCACCAAGGAGGAGTTCGCCATGCACTTCATCGCCCATATCGATCTCGCGCCGGGCCATTCCCCGGCCGAGCTTGGCCCCTTGCGCGACGCAGAGGACCACGCCGTGCGCGCCCTGGTGCGCCGGGGCATCGTCACGGCGCCATTCATGCGCACCGATCGTCCCGGCGCGATCTTCCTGATGTCGGCCGATAGCGAAGGCCACGCACGAAGCACGCTCGCCGCCCTGCCGGCGGTCGAGGCCGGGATCATCGCCGTCACGACCGTAACGCCGCTCGCACTCCACGCCGCGCACCCGGACTTCCGCGCGGCCTAGCCCATCCAACCAAGGAGCTTTCCCATGTTCGAGTTTCTCTACAATCCCGCGCCGAACCCGGCGCTCTTCCTCCTCTCCATCGTGTCCGGTGTCGTCGCCTGGTCGGTCATTCTTTTGATGGCCGGCACGAAAACGCCAGGCGACGCGCGCAATCGCTGGCTAGAGATCCTCCTGGCGGTCCATGTGTTCCGCTATATCGGCCTGGTCGCGCTCGTTCCGACGCACGTCGACCCGGCGCCGTTCGGATGGAGCCAGGCGTACCTGGCGCAAGTTGCCTATGGCGATTGGGTCGCCGGCATCCTGGCGGCGATCACGATCGTCGCGATCCGGGCTGACTGGTCGAAGGCGATCATCCCGCTCGCCTGGACGTTCGCGATCATCGGCACGGCGGATACGATCAACGCCGGCGCCTCGATCGTGCCGCAGATCCGCGACCAGAACCTTGTGACGCCGCTCGGCTGGATCATCCTGACGCTCTATGTGCCAGCGCTTGTGGTGACGGAGATCCTGGTGTTCGCACACCTGATCCGCCGCGCCTTCCCAAAGCCCGTGGCGTCGAAGGCGGCCTTCTAGAGCGACGTACCCAACCTAACCGGCGCCCCGGCTCGCAAGAGCCGGGGCGCTTTCTTGTCCGTGCCCCAACATCATCAGTATGAATATTCGATAGATGATCTTACGATTTCCGAAATACGGGCGGCGAGCGCAGCTTCTCCGCATCGGATCGCCGCCGAACGCGGCGAGATACGGAGACAAGACATGGCCTCGTTCATGGATCGCGCCGCCACCTCACCGTTCGGCTTCGGTGACGCGCTCACCGTCGAGCCCCGCGCCCGCCACGCCATCGTAACACCGGATGGCTTGACGCTCGCCGCCCAGGAATGGGGCAATCCTGATGGTCCGCCCGTCCTCTTCCTGCACGCCTTCGGCATGACGCATGTCGCCTGGCTGAAGCAGCTCACGGGTAGCCTGGCGAAGACCCATCGCTTGGTCACCTTCGAGCATCGCGGCCATGGCGCCAGCGACAAGCCCGCCGACCCCGCGGCCTATGCCGACGGCGCCCGTTTCGGCGATGACATCGACGCGGTCATCCGCGCGCTGAAGCTCGACGCGCCGGCGGTTGTCGCGTGGTCGATGAGCGGCGCGTTGCTCGGCGACTATCTGGCGAAGTACGGCGCGGCGAACACCTCGCGCATCGTTCTGATCGGCGCGGTGAACGCCCTTGGCCAGACCATGATGAGCACCGGCCAGCTTGGCGCCAAGTTCGCCGACCCGAGAGCCAACTGGATCCACGATCCGGACTTCCGCAAGCAGTGGCTGGGCTTCGCCCACGTCAATGACGGCCTCACCTCGCGGCCGATGGACGCGGATGCGTGGGCGATCGTGCAAGCCGGCTCGATGCTCGTTCCGGTTCCCGCGCGTGGCGCGATCCTGATGCGCGATGCGGATCACTTGGGCGCCTACACATCCGCCGCTGTCCCGATCCTGCAGATCCATGCCGAGGACGATCCGATCGTCTCGATCGCGGCTGCCGATCGCCTGCGCGCCGCGCGCCCCGACGTTGAGCGCCTGCACTTAAAGGACGGCGCGCACGCGCCGCACTGGGAACGCGGCGATGAAGTGAACGCCGCGTTGGCACGCTTCATCCCGCCGCCGAACGTGTAGGCCACACGCATTCGGACTGCCTCGCCAACCAGAGGAGCGCCACGTGACCGCCTCTACCCGCCGCATCGCGAAGACCGGCACATACTGGATCGTGCACATAACGGTCGCCTCCAGCCTCGCTTTCGCACTCACGGGAAAGGTCGATGCCGCGCTCGCCATCGGCTTTCTCGAACCGACCGTACAGGCCTTGGTGTTCTTGCTGCACGAACGGCTGTGGGAAGGCCCCGCCGTCAGCCCTTCCGTCCGCAAGGTCCGCTGGAGGCACTCACCTGATGGAGCCCCGATCACGGAAAAGCATGTTCACTCGTCAGTGTCGCCAACGCCGTTGTCGCGTGGGGTGTCGTCTATCTGATGCTGCCCCCTTCGCTCCAGCGCGCCGGGCGAGGCACGCACCTCGATAGCCGTAGTTACGCCGGTCCATCGTCGATTCCCTCGTCCGGCGCCCATTAGAGCAGGCGTGCCGGGGCGACAACAGCCCACGGCCGCGATATGCTGGATTGCATAGGGCTGCCGGGTCCTGGAAGCTACGCCGAGGCGATTGGGAGCATCGATGAGGCGCGGCCTCTTCACCAAGTACGTCGTCCTGTTCGTCGGGCTGGTGACGCTCGTCCTGACGATCAACGCCGGGCTCGACCTCTACTTCACCTACGAGGACAACCGGCGCGCCGCGATCGAGGTGCAGCGCGAGAAGGCCGAGGCGGCGGCGCAGCGCATCGAGTCCTTCGTGCGCGAGATCGAGCACCAGATCGGCTGGGTGGCGCATCCGCAATGGGCGCTGCTCGACGAGGAGCAGCGCCGCTTCGACTATGTGCGCCTGCAGCGCCAGGTGCCGGCCATCGCCGAGCTCGCCTTCATCGACCGTCAGGGCAAGGAGCAGCTCAAGGTCGCGCGCCTGACCATGGACGTGGTCGGCGGCGGCGCCGACCGCTCGCAGGACACCGCCTTCGTGCAGGCCACGGCGAACAGAATTTACTTTGGCCCTGTGTATTTTCACAAGGAAAGTGAGCCTCACCTCACTATGGCCGTCGCCCATGGCGGCCGTGGCGGCGTCACCGTGGCCGTCATCAACCTCAAGCTGATCGTCGACGTTGTCGCAAAAATCCGGGTCGGCGAGGCCGGCCACGCCTATGTCGTCGACGGCCTGGGTCGGCTGGTCGCGCATCCCGACATGTCGCTGGTGCTACGCGGCACCGACATGACCCGCGTGTCCCAGGTCGCCGCCGCGCTCAACCCGCAGGCCGGGGTGGCGACCGGCGACACGCGCAATCTCGCCGGCGTGCCGGTGCTGTCGGCGCATGCCGGCATCCCGGCGCTGAACTGGCTGGTCTTCGTCGAGCTGCCGACCAAGGAGGCGCGCCGGCCGGTCGTCGAGGCCGGCTTGCGCGCGCTGGCGCTGCTGGTCGGCGGCATCCTGATCGCCGCGCTCGCCGCGGCGCTGCTGGCGCGGCGCATGGTGGTGCCGATCCGCGCCTTGCAGAGCGGCGCGGCGCGCATCGGCGGCGGCGAGCTCGGCCACCGCCTCGACATCAAGACGGGCGACGAGCTCGAGGCGCTGGCCGACCAGTTCAACCGCTCGGCCGGCGCGCTGGAGGAGTCCTATGCCACGCTCGAGCAGCGCGTCGTCGACCGCACGCGCGAGCTGACCCAGTCGCTCGAGCAGCAGACGGCGACCGCCGAGATCCTGCGCGTCATCTCGCAGTCGCCGACCGACGTGCAGCCGGTGCTCGACGTCGTCGTCAGCGCCGCGCGCCGCTTCTGCGGCGCCGACGACGCCCTGATCACGTTACGCGACGGCGCCGACGTGGTGATCGCGGCGCATGACGGAACACTGACCGCTTCGGTCGGCGCCCGGCGACCGCTGGATTCCAGCAGCGGCATGGGTCACTCGATCGTCGATGGCCGGACGATCCATATCCCGGACGTGTTGGCGATCGACGCGGTGAAGTACGCCACGACCATGGCACTGGCGCGCGAGCACAAGTGGCGGTCCTCGATCTCCGCGCCGATGCTGCGCGAGGGCGAAGCCATCGGCAGCGTTACCCTGCGAAGAGCTGAACCAGGTACCTTCACGGAGCGCCAGATCGCGCTGCTCGAGACCTTCGCCTCGCAGGCGGTTATCGCCATCGGCAACGTCAGGCTGTTCACCGAGCTGCGCGAATCGCTGGAGCAGCAGACCGCCTCGGCCGAGATCCTGCGCGTGATCTCGCAGTCGCCGACCGACGTGCAGCCGGTGCTCGACACTGTCGCGCAGGCCGCCCTCCGGTTCTGCGGGGCCAGCGATGCCGTCATCAGCCTGCGCGAGGGCGATGAACGGGTAAGCGCGGCCCATGCCGGCGACCTGCCGGCGGAGGTTGGTTCGCGCTTCGCGCTCGACGTCCACAGCGCGGCCGGCCGGGCGATCGTCGAGGCCGTGACGGTTCATCTGCCCGATATCGCCGCGCTGCCGCCGGGGGAATTCACCGTCAGCCAGGAGATGCGGCGGGGGCAGGGCGTGGCGGCGGCGCTGGCCGCGCCCATGCTGCGCGAAGAAGCGGCGATCGGCTCGATCCTGCTGCGCAAACCCACACCCGGCGCCTTCACGCCGCGCCAAGTCCAGCTGCTCGAAACCTTCGCCGCCCAGGCCGTGATCGCGATCGCCAATGTGCGGCTGTTCACCGAGCTGCGCCAATCGCTCGAACAGCAGACGGCGACATCGGAGATCCTGCGCGTGATCTCGCAGTCGCCGACCGATGTGGCGCCGGTACTGGCGGCCGTGGCGAAAGCGGCGGTGCGCTTCTGTGGTGCCGAGGATGCGGTGATTTACCTGCGTGATGGCGAAAGCTGGGGCACCGTCGCTCACGAAGGCCCCATGGCGGCGCCGCCGTCCGGACAGCGACTGCCCCTCAATCGACAAACCGCGCCCGGCCGCGCCATCATCGACGGGCAGACCGCCCATTTCCCCGATGTCGAGGCTCTCGATCCAGTCGAGTTCGCAGCGGCGCACAGATTCGCCGAGCAGATGGGGTTCCGCGCCGCGCTCGCCGCGCCCATGCTACGCGAGGGCCTCGCAATCGGCGCCATCTCGCTGCGCAAACCGGGTGCCGGTCCCTTCGCGGCGAGACAGATCCAGCTTCTGGAGGCGTTTGCCTCGCAAGCCGTGATCGCCATCGAGAACGTCCGGCTGTTCACCGAGATTCAGGAGAAGAGCCGCCAGCTGGAGATCGCCAGCCAGCACAAGTCGCAGTTCCTCGCCAACATGAGCCACGAGCTGCGCACGCCGCTCAACGCCATCCTCGGCTACACCGAGATGATGGCCGACGGCCTCTACGGCGATGTCGGCGAGAAGGCCCAGGGCGTGCTGGAGCGCGTGCAGAGCAACGGCCGGCACCTGCTCGGCCTGATCAACGACGTGCTCGACCTGTCCAAGATCGAGGCCGGTCAGCTCGCGCTGTCGCTCGAGGAATACAGCGTCGCCGACACGGTCGCCACCGTGGTCGCGGCGACGGAGTCGCTGGCGCGCACCAAAGGCCTGTCGCTCACGACCGATGTCGCCCAGGGCCTGCCGACCGGCACTGCCGACGCGCGCCGCCTGAGCCAGGTTCTGCTCAACCTCGTGGGCAACGCGCTGAAGTTCACCGACCAGGGCGGCGTGGTGATCCGCGCCGCCAAGGTCGCCGACCACTTCGAACTGTCGGTGGTCGACACCGGCCCGGGCATCGCCGCGGCCGATCAGGCCAAGATCTTCGAGGAGTTCCAGCAGATCGACAACACGAGCACGCGCAAGAAGGGCGGCACCGGGCTCGGGCTGTCGATCTCGCGCAAGATCGTCGAGCTGCATGGCGGTCAGATCACCGTGCGCTCCGAGCTCGGCAAGGGCTCGACCTTCACCGTCTCGATCCCGATCAACGCCACACCGGTCAGGGAAGCCGCGCAATGAGCAAGAAGATCCTGATCGTCGAGGACACCGAGGACAACCGCCAGATCCTGCGCGACCTGCTGGGCATGGCGGGCTACGACCTGGTCGAGGCGCATGACGGCGCCCAGGGTGTCGCCCAGGCTATTGAGCACAAGCCCGACCTGATCCTGATGGACATCCAGATGCCGGTGATGGACGGCTACGAGGCGACGCGGCGGATCAAGGCTGATCCTGCGCTCAAGGCGATCCCGGTGATCGCCGTCACCTCGTACGCGCTCTCCGGCGACGAGGACAAGGCGCGCGCCGCGGGCTGCGACGGCTACATCGCCAAGCCGTTCAGTCCGCGCCTGATGCTGGCGAAGGTGCGGGAGATCCTGGGCTGACCATGCGCGATCCGGCCCGCATCCTCGTCGTCGACGACGTCGCCGACAATGTCGAGATCCTGCGTACGCGGCTGTCGAGCCTGGGCTACGTGGTGACCGCCGCCTTCGACGGCGAGCAGGCGCTCGCCGCCGTGCGTGATCAGCTGCCGGACCTGATCCTGCTCGATATCATGATGCCCAAGATCGACGGACTCGAGGTCGTGCGCCGCCTGAAGGCCGACAAGACCCTGCCCTTCATCCCGGTGATCATGGTCACCGCCAAGGCGGCGCCCAAGGAGGTGATCGCCGGCCTCGACGCCGGCGGCGACGACTACCTCACCAAGCCGATCGATCACGGCGCGCTGGTGGCGCGGGTGCGCGCCATGCTGCGCATCAAGGCGCTGCACGACGAGGTCGAGGCGCTCAATCGCGGCCTGGAGAAGCGTGTGCAGGAGCAGGTCGCCGAGCTGGAGCGCCTCGGCCAGCTGCGCCGCTTCCTCGCGCCGCAGCTCGCCCAGGCGATCGTGTCGACCGGCAACGAGGACGTGCTGAAGAACCATCGCCGCGAGATCGTGGCGCTGTTCTGCGACCTGCGTGGCTTCACCTCGTTCACCGAGACCGCCGAGCCGGAAGACATCATGGCGCTGCTGAGCGAGTTCCACGGCGCGGTCGGTCCGCTGATCCGCAAGTACGAGGGCACGCTCGACCGCTTCCTCGGCGACGGCATGATGGTCTTCTTCAACGACCCCCTACCCTGCCCCGACGCGCCGGAACGCGGGGCGAAGCTGGCGCTGGAGATGCGCGACGCGGTGCACGCGCTGATGCCGCGATGGTCGCGACGCGGCCACCGGCTGGGCTTCGGCATCGGCATGGCGCAGGGCTACGCGACCTTGGGCCAGATCGGCTTCGAGGATCGCCTCGACTACACCGCGATCGGCGCCGTGGTGAACCTCGCGGCGCGGCTGTGTTCGGAGGCCAAGGACGGCGAGGTGCTGCTGAGCGGCCGCCTCGCCGCCGCGGTCGAAGCCTTCGCCGAGCTGCAGGATCTCGGCGAGCGCGAGATGCGCGGCATGTCACGACCGGTCGCCGTCGCCAATCTCGTGTCGCTGAAAGCGCCTGTCATCCCGAGCGACGCGTAGGGCGATCGTATACAGCCATCAAGTAGCTGGGGGCGCGCCACTCCAGTGGCGCGGCGGACGAACGCCAAGACGCGCCACTGGAGTGGCGCGCCCCGACCGGCCAACAACCACGTGCGATTGCCTACGGCGCCCAGGGTGGCCGCTTCTTCTCCAAGAAGGCCTTCATCCCGGCGCGCGCCGGCGCGCCGCGCAGCAGGCGGATCAGATCGAGCGCGGCGGCGTCGAGCACCGCCGCGTCGCTCTCGGTGGCGCACATCAGCACCAGCCGCTTCACCGTCGCCACCGCGCCCGGCTCGCCGCGCCTGATGTCGTCGAGGGTGCGCGTCAGCACCGCCTGGATCGCGGCCTCGTCACCGCACAAATGTCGACCGACTCCCGCGGCGAGCGCTTCGCGCGAATCCATCATGCGCGCCGTCACCGCCAGCTCGCGGGCGAGCCCCTCGCCGACGCGCCGCACGATCAGCGGCAGGACCTGCGAGGGAATGAAACCCGCGCGCGGTTCGGGAATCCCGAACCGCGCGCTCTCGTGCATGATCACCACATCGGAAGCGCAGGCCATGCCGAAGCCGCCGCCCGCCGCCGGCCCGTCGACGATGGCGATCACCGGCAACGGCAGACGGTTGAGCTCCAGCAGCGTGTCGCCGAAGGCGCGGTAGGGCGCGACCAGTGGGTCACGCTGCCCATCAGACGGCGCCGGCGGCAGCTCCTTCATGAAGCCGATATCACCACCGGCACAGAAGAAACCGCCGGCGCCGCGCAGCACCAGGGCGCGCAAGCCGTTAGCGTCGCGCTCGACCTCCGCCGTGATGCGCGCGAAGGCGTCGGACAGCTCGCGCATCATCTCGTGGGTCAGCGCGTTGCGACGCTCCGGGCGATTGAATGTCAGGTGCGCTGTGTCGCCATCGCGGCGCGCCAACAGGCTACGGTAGTCAGGAAAGGTCAGCATCGCCGACGAGACTAGCGCGCGATGTCGGCAAGTGGAATGAACCCTGTCATCCCGAGAGACGCAGCCACGGATCCAGGCGACTTCCCTAGATTCCTCGCTACGCTCGGAATGACAGAAACCAGCCCATGCGGCATGATACCGATATGCGTCCACGCGTCCTGTTGGCCTGTCTCGCTCTCCTCCTCCCCGGCTCCGCTGCCGTCGCGCAAGACGCGCCGGCCTCGACGCCCGCGCCGGGGCCGCAGCGCATCCACGGCATCTACATGAACGGCTGCATCGCCGGCGCCAGCGCGCTGCCGCTGGAGGGGCCGGGCTACGAGGTGATCCGCGTCAGCCGCAACCGTTTTTGGGGCCACGACCGCGCTATCCGTTTCGTGCAGACGTTCGGCCAACGCATCGAGGCGCAGAAGCTGCAGCACGTCTATATCGGCGACATCTCCCAACCGCGTGGTGGGCGCATGAGCTTCGGCCACGCCAGCCACCAGGTCGGCCTCGACATCGACATCTGGTTCGAGCAGTCGAAACGCCCGCGCCGCCCCGCCGCGCAGCGCGAGGAGCCGGTGCTGCGCTCGCTGGTGCTCAAGGGCGAGGCCGGCATCGACGAGGCGGTGTGGCAGCCCGCGCACGCCAGCCTGTTGCAGACTTCCGCGAGCTTCGCCGAGGTCGACCGCATCTTCGTCAACAAGGTCATCAAGCAGCGGTTGTGCCAGACGGCCACGGGCGATCGCGCCTGGCTGCGCAAGATCGTGCCGTGGTTCTACCACGACGCCCATTTCCACGTGCGGCTGCACTGCCCGCCGGGCGACCCCGGCTGCCAGGCACAGGCGCCGGTGCCACCGGGCGATGGCTGCGGCAGGGCGCTGGACGACTGGTTCGCCCTGCCCGATCCCGACACCATCCCGCGCGGCCCCCCGCCCAAGCCGCCGAAGCCGCCGGCCGCGTGCATGGCGGTGCTCGGCGCGCGTTAGCCAGGGGCAAGACCCAACAGGCGTGTTCATCGACTTCTGCTTACGGACTGACTCGAGACATTGGACACGTTAAGCGGTTCGTCTGAGTCTGACCCGAGTGGATATGCAGTGCCTGCCTCATGCCTTCAACAGAACAAAAGAGGCGTTTGATGCAACGAGACGGAATCGAATCGCCGACCGCACTATCGCTTTGAGCGCGAGCGCGACAGCGCGCACACATCGTGCCAGCGAAACTCCCCAGGGGGCGGGCGCCTCTCTCAGATTCGCCGCCATATCGGCCATGTCGCCGCCAGCGCCACCAGTCCCATCGCGCCGGTGATCGCCGTCGCCTGCGGCGCGCCAATGCGATCGGCGAGCCAGCCCAGCCACAGGAAACCGACCGGTCCCGTACCGATGCACGCCGAGAGCACGCCGAGGATCCGCGAGCGCATGTCGACGGGTGCGGCGAGGTAGACGATCGTCGCCTGCAGCGTGGCGAAGGTCGCGCCGGCGAGTCCGGTGACGAGTAACGCCGCACCGGCGGCGAGCGGCGTCGGCGCCAGCGCGAAGGCGATCAGGCCGGCCATGTAGACCGCGACGCCGCCGACATAGGCGCGCGCGTACCAGCCCGGCGTCAGCCATAGGGCGAGCAGGATCGCGCCTGCAAAGGCTCCGACGCCATCGACGCTGGTCAGGATCCCCACGCCCTCGGGCCCGAGCGCGAGCCGGTCGCGTCCGATCACCGGGATCATGCTGGTGAACGGCCAGCCGAACACGTTGTAGAGGATCGTCACCGTCATGATCGCCGTCAGCCTCCGGTCTTGGGCGACGATCGCGATGCTCTCCCGGGCGCGCGCCAGCACCGCGCCGGCGCCAAGTGCGGCGGCAATGCGGGCGCGGACCGTGAGCGTCGCCGCGATCGCTGTCGCATAGAGCGTGACGCTGAGCGCAAACGCGCCCTCGATGCCAATCCCCGCCAGAAGCAGGCCGCCCACCGCCGGGCCGATCATGCGGCTCGCGTTGGCGGCGCCGACATCGAGCGCCATCGCCGTCGCCATGCGCTCGCGGCCCATCACTTCGCCCATCATCATGCGGCGCAGCGGATTGTCGGTCGCCCAGCCGATTCCATTGATGAAGCTCGCCGCCATGAGATGCCAGACTTCGAGCGCATCCTGCCAGGCCACGAGGGCAAGGATGGTCGAGGTCGCCATCAGTAGCCCGACCACGCCCGCCAGCGTCAGCCGCCGGTCGAAGCGCTCGGCGAAGGCGCCGACGAAGGCTCCGAACAGCCCCATCGGCAGCAGCCGCAGCATGGTGATGGTGGCGACAGCCAGCGCCGAGTCGGTCTGCCCGTAAACCACGACGCCCATTGCCACCGTCTCCAGCCAGCGCACAGTCGTAACGACCATGCCGACGTACCAAAGGCGCCAGTAGTCGACTGGGGTGGTGGGCAACGCGGTGTCTTTCGGGTCAACGGCGGGACTACGCTACCGCATCGCCCGCATATCGTTTCATTGGATTGAGGGCAATGATGGCACAGCCAGTACCCCGTCGCCCGTCAGCGAGACCAGTCGGCCGCCGTGGGGCCAGTGTCGGCTCGCACCGCTGCTTGCGATGGCCCCATAGGCGAGCAAGTGCCACTCTCATTCCGCCCATCAGGCGGGAGTAGCCAACACAACGTCCGCGTTGATAATCGCCGCCAGTCTTCGCTGCTCACGGGCGAATGGAAACTCGCCGCCTCACTACCCCGGGCCGTCGAAAGCTCAGCCGGCTGGGCAACAACGCGGCCGACGTGAAGCGCTGATGTCGCCTATTGGCACATTCCGAAAGTCGGAACCCGGGCGGGCCACGTCTGCTGTTTGGGGGGTGAACTGAACATGGGGCCGACGCGCCGTCAGTTCAGTTCATGCCCTGAAGCGGATATGACGGAACGGCGTGCTCGACCAACTCGACGCTGCGGACGGAGTGTCCGGTCGGAGCAGGCGATCGGGTTGGCCCTCCGGCGACTGTCGGATACGTGCCAGGCAGCATACGCGAGGGCGCGGCCGCGTTGGTGGAAGCTCCGCCATCGCCATGCCAATGTTATGCGACCGTCGCGCCCGCTCGCAGTCCCAGCGCCAGCCCTATCCTCGTCCTTTGACGAGGATAGGGGACGTGGGACACGTTACCCTGCCAGCTGCCGCCGCATAGGCAGTTGGCGCAGGCGCTTTCCGGTCGCGGCGGCGATGGCGTTGGCCAGTGCCGGTGCCACGGGCGGCACGCCGGGCTCGCCGACTCCGCCGAGCGGCAGCGTATAATCGGTCACCGGCACAAGGTGTACGTGCACCTCGCGCGGTGCGGAGTCCATGCGCGCCACTTCGTAGCCGTCGAAGTTGGACTGCACGACGCGGCCGTCCTTGAAGGTGATCTCGCTCAGCATGGCGTTGCTCATCCCCATGATCACCGCGCCCTCCAGCTGCGAGCGGATGCGTTCTGGGTTGATCTGCGGCCCGCAGTCGATCGCGATGTCGACGCGCGGAATGCTGATGCCGCCCCTGTCGTCGGCCTGCACCTCGGCCACCACGGCGAGATAGCTCACGAAGCTGTAGTGCGCCGCGATGCCGAGCCCGCGGCCTTTCGGCAGGCTGCGGCCCCAGCTGGCGCCCCTGGCCACCGCCTCGACCACGCCGCGCAGCCGCCCGGTGTCGATCGTGTATAGCGCCGGATCCTCGCCGTGGTTCCAGCCGTCGCCGATCGACGTCGGATTGATCTTGCGCGGCGGGCCGATCAGCTCGAGCAGGTAGTCCTTGGGGTCCTTGCCCAGCGCCTGCGCGATCTCGGTCACGAAGGACTGGATCGCGAAAGCGTGCTGGATGTTGGCCACCGCGCGGAACCAGCCGATGCGCGCGTGCGCCTCGGCTTCGGGCGTCTCCGCCCGGATGTTGGGGATATCGAACGGCAGGTTCACCAGCCCCATGCCCAACTCGATCGCGAACGGCAACTTGGCGTTGGGCGCGAAGAGCGACAGGATCGTCGGGAAGGCGCTGCGATGCCGCCAGGCCACGACCTTGCCCGACGCATCGAGGCCGGCTTCGAGCCGCTGCATGGTGACGGTGTGCAGCGGACTGTTCTGCAAGTCGTCCTCGCGTGTCCAGGTCACTTTCACCGGCGCGCCATCCATCGCCTTGGACAGCAGGCCGGCCTCGACCACGAAGTCGGGCTTCGACTTGCGGCCGAAGCCGCCGCCCAGCAGGGTGACGTTGACCGTCACCTTTTCGGCCGGGATGCCGAGGAACTTGGACAGCCGCACCTTGGCCGCCTGCGGCGACTGCACGCAGGCCCAGGCCTCGCAGACACCATCGCGAACCTGCGCCACCGCAGCGGCCGGCTCGATCGTCGCGTGCGCCAGGTGCGGCACGTAGTATTCGGCCTCGAAGCGCCTTGCCGCCGACGCCATCGCGGCGTCGACGTTGCCCTGGTCGCGCACCACCTTGCCCGGCTTGCGCACCGCCGCCTCCAGCGCCGCCTTGTAGCTGTCGGAGCTGTATTTGGCGTTGGCGCCGTTGTCCCAGGTGATCTTCAGCGCCTCGCGGCCCTTGATCGCGGCCCAGGTATTCGAGGCCACGACGGCGACGCCGCCCAACGGCCCGAACTCCGAAGGCGGCGGCGTGCTGTCGAGCGCCACGACCTTGAGCACGCCCTTGACCTTCATCGCCTCGGTCGCGTCGAACGACGCGACCTTTCCGCCATAGACCGGCGGCCGCGCCACCACGGCGTAGAGCATGCCGTCTCGCCGCGCGTCGATGCCGAAGCCGGCGCGGCCGGTCGTGATGTCCATGCCGTCGATCAGGCCGATCTGGCCCTTGCCGATGTAGCGGAACTGCGCCGGGTCCTTGAGCTTGACCGACGCCGGCACCGGCAGCGCCGCGGCGGCCTTGGCGACCGCGCCGTAGCCGATCTTGCGGTTCGACGCGCGATGGATCAGCTCGTGGTTGACCGCCTCGACCTGATCAGCTGGCACATTCCATTGGCTCGCCGCCGCCTGGACCAACATGGCCCGCGCCGCCGCGCCCATGCGCCGCCACACCATGAAATGATGGCGCATGCTGCGCGAGCCATCGGTGTCCTGGTTGCCGAAGCGCGTCTCGTCGCCCGGCGCCTGCGCCACCTTGACCTTGGCCCAGTCCGCCTCGAGCTCGTCGGCCACCACCAGCGGCACGCTCGTGCGGATGCCCTGCCCCATCTCGGAGCGATGGCACACGACGGTCACGGTGCCGTCGTCGGCGATGGCGACGAACAGCTTGACGTCCTCGCGCAAGCCGTTCGGCATGCCGGCGCCAGCGAACTTCTTGTCCTGCGCCCAGACGGGCAGGCCGACCGACAGCACCAAGCTGCCGGCGCTCGCGCCGGCGAGGAACGCACGGCGACTGACATTGCGAATCGCCGGACGGAAGGATCGATGGTGGGTCATCGCCGGCCTCCTGTGGCAACGCGGTGGATCGCGGCGCGGATGCGCGGATAGGTGCCGCAGCGACAGATGTTGCCGCTCATCGCGGCGTCGATGTCGTTGTCGCTCGGCTTGGCGTTCTGCGCCAGCAGCGCGGCGGCCGACATGATCTGGCCGACCTGGCAATAGCCGCACTGCGCGACGTTGAGATCGCGCCACGCCACCTGCACCGGGTGCATGCCGTCAGGCGACAGGCCCTCGATCGTGGTGACGGCGCGGTTGGCGGCGTCGGACACCGCCGTCTGACATGCGCGCACCGCGACGCCGTCGACATGCACCGTGCAGGCGCCACACAACGCCGCGCCGCAGCCGTACTTCGTGCCGGTCATCCCCAGCACGTCGCGCAGCAACCACAGCAGTGGCATGTCGCCATCGACATCCACGCTGCGGTCCTGGCCGTTGAGCTTGATCTTGAATGCCATCGTTCCCTCGCTTTCCGGCTGGAACTAGAGGCAGGCCATCGCGCTACCCGAGGAGCCTACGCCTGCGTCGAGCCTACGCCCGCCGTCGCGGCGAAGCGATTCGAAACGCGTGCGCGAAACTTTTATTCAACTTTGTGCAACATTTCCCAATTGAGCCCATGGAACGGTGCGAACGCTGGCGCTCCGTCAGGTTCCGGGTAAAGCATGGGCGGCCTGTGCGACTGCCCCGCCAGCGGGGAAAAACATCAAAGCATGCTGCGTCAGCCGATCGCCAGCAGCGCCTTCAGCGCCGGCTCGATGCGGGCGCGTTGCTCGGCCGAGGCTGGAGGCATCGGTGCGCGCGGCACGCCGGGGTCGATGCCTTGCAGCGACTGCGCGAAGCGGGTGCAGGCCGGCAGGTTGTCGCCGACCATGGCGTTCCACAGCGGCAGCAGCGCGCGGTGCAGGGCGTGGGCGCGCGCGTGATCGCCGGCCTTCACCGCGTTCCACAGGGCCACCGTCGCCTTGGGCGCGGCGGTGAGGATGGCGGCGACCGAGCCTTGCGCGCCCAGGACGAAGGACGGGTAGAGCAACGCGTCGACGGCGCTCAGGATCAACCGGTCCTTGGGCGCGTCGATCATCAGGTCGGCGAGCAGCTTGAGATCGCCCGCGCTCTGCTTGACGCCGACCACGCCGGGCACCTCGCGGAAGATGCGGCAAAGCAGCGCCGGCGACAGGTAGGTCCAGGGCACGACGTTGTAGATGATCACCGGCACGCCGGTCTCGCCCGCCACGGCGCGGAAATGCTCGACCATGGCGTCGTCGTCGGGCCGGAACAGATAGTGCACCGGCGTGACCTGCAGCGCCGCCACCTTCATGTCGCGCACCGCCTTGCCGCGGGCGATCGCCTCGCGCGTGGAATCGACGATGATGCCGGCGATCACCGGGACCCTGCCCTTCGCCGCCGCGACGGTGGCGGCCATCACGTCCTTGTATTCGCCGCCATCGAGCGCGTGGCCCTCGCCGGTGCTGCCGCAGGCCGCCAAGCCGTGCACGCCGGCGCCGATCAACCAATCGACCTGCGCCGCGATCTTGTTCAGCGCGATGTCGCCGTTCGCCGTGAACGGCGTCGTCATCGGTGGAATGATGCCCTGCGCGACCATGGTGGTTTTCTCCCCTGAGTTTATTCGCCTTGCTGCAGCAGCGTGCCCTTACGCCGCGATGAATTGAAGAACAGCAGGAAGACCCGGAAGCCGATCGCCAGGTAGAGCGTGGCGAGGCCGAAGGCGATCAGCATGAAATCCCAGCGCACCACCTGCTGCGTCAGGATGGTGCGCATGCCCTCGAAGACATAGGCCGTGGGAATGCACCAGGCGATGTACTGCAGCCAGGTCGGCAGCGCCGCGATCGGGTAGTAGACGCCGCTGATCGGCAGCAGGATGAAGATGCCGGCCCAGGCGAAGGTCTCGGCGCTGAGGCCCAGCCGCATGATCATGCCCGACATCGACAGGCCCACCGACCAGCCGAACATCTGCAGGATGAGGAAAAACGCCACCAGCGGCAGGCCGAGGTCGTACACCGAGTACCCGAAGAACGCCCAGGCCAGCAGCGACACCGGGATCATGCCCAGCAGGGTGCGCAGCAGCGAGACGGTGACGATGCCGGCGGCCATCTCGATCGGCCGCAGCGGGCTGACGAAGAGATGGCCGAGATTGCGCGACCACATCTCCTCGAGGAAAGCGATCGACAGCGAGAGATTGCCGCGGATCAGTACCTCCCACAGCAGCAGGCCCGAGAGCAGCACGCCGAAAGCCTGTGCCACATAGCTGGTCTGGTTCGACAGGAACTGGGTGAGGAAGCCCCACATCACCATCTGCACGGCGGGCCAGTAGATCGAATCGAGGATGCGCAGCCAGGAGGTGCGGAACAGATACACGTGCCGCAGCACCACCGCGTAGATTCGCTGGAGGGAAGCGCCCATCGCCTACTCCGCCACCTTCTTGAGGTCGTCGAGCCCGCGCTGGCGGCCGCGCGCCATGTCGAGGAAGACCTCCTCCATGTCGTTGCGGCCGAAACGCGCGATCAGCTCGTCGGGCGCGCCGCGCTCGAAGACCTTGCCCTGCTGCATCATGATGACGTCGTCGCACAGGCGTTCGACCTCGGTCATGTTGTGCGAGGCCAGCAGGATCGTGGCACCGGTCTGGCGCTGGTAATCCTTCAGGAGCGTGCGCACCCAGTCGGCGGTGTCAGGATCGAGCGAGGCCGTCGGCTCGTCGAGCAGCAGCACGTCGGGCTTGTTGATCAGCGCCTTGGCCAGCGCCACGCGCGTCTTCTGCCCGGCCGACAGCGCGCCGGCGGGGCGCTCCAGCATGTCGCCGATCTGCAAGGTGTCGGAGATCTCCGCCAGGCGCTTCTTCACGTCGGGCACACCGTAGAGCCGGCCGTAGAAGTCGAGATTCTGCCGCACCGTCAGGCGATGCGGCAGGTCGACATAGGGTGAGG
>CAYTFW010000030.1:8596-43143 GCA_964437145.1 uncultured Rhizobiaceae bacterium | reverse complement strand
CGGCGGCGAGGCCGCGAAGACGACCTGCATCGTGCGCGGCGATCCCGACGGCACGGTCAAGCGCGCCGCCGACGATCTCGCCTTCCCCAACGGCACCATCGTCACGCCTGATGGACGCACCCTGGTGATCGGCGAGACGCGCGGCAACCGGCTGACGGCGTTCGACATCGCAGCCGACGGCACCCTGTCGAACCGCCGAGTCTGGGCGCAATTCGCCGACGTCTTTCCCGACGGCATCTGCCTCGACGCCGAAGGCGCGATCTGGGTCGCCGATCCGCGCGGCCGGCGCGTCGTGCGCGTATTCGAGGGCGGGCGCGTCGATCGCACGATCGCGCTGGTCGATCGCGGCGCCTATGCCTGCATGCTGGGCGGCGAGGATCGGCGCACGCTCTACGTCGTCACCAACGGCGCCAGCGGCCCCAATGTCGCCGCCGCGAAGTCCGGCCGCATCGAGGCGATGCGCGTCGACGTGCCCGGCGCGGGCCTGCCGTAAGGAGGAAACGCCATGAGCGACGACATGGGACTGAAGGGCAAGGTCGCGATCGTCTCCGGCGGCGGCGCGGCGGGCGACGGCATCGGCAACGGCCGCGCCGCCTCGATCCTGCTAGGACGCGCCGGCACGCATGTCATGGTCGTCGACCGCGATATCGCGCTCGCCCAGCGCACGGCGAGGATGATCACCGACGAGGGCGGCAGCGCCGACGCGCGCGCCGCCGACGTCACCTCCGAGGCCGAGTGCCAAGCGCTGGTCGAGGCCACGGTGGCGCGCTTCGGTCGGCTCGACCTGCTCGACAACAATGTCGGCATCGGCAGCCGCGGCAGCGTCGTGCAGGAGACTCGCGAGAGCTGGCAGAACCTGATGAAGGTCAATGTCGAGACCATGTTCCTGGTCTCGAAATACGCCATCCCGGCGATGATCAAGACCGCCGGCGGCGGCGCCATCGTCAACGTCTCGTCGATCTCCGCGCTCCGGCCGCGGGGGCTCACCGCCTATTCCGTGTCCAAGGGCGCGGTGATCGCGCTCACCAAGGCGATGGCGGTCGACCATGGCCGCGACAACATCCGCGTCAACTGCGTGGCGCCTGGCCCGGTTTACACACCGATGGTGATCCGCAACGGCATGGCGCCCAGGCAACGCGAGCAGCGCAAGAACGCCTCGGTGCTGAAGATCGAAGGCACCGGCTGGGACATCGGCCACGCCGTGCGCTTCCTGCTCTCCGACCAGGCGCGCTACATCACCGGCCAGACCCTGGTGGTCGACGGCGGCGTGACCTTGGTCGCGCCGGAACGCGAGTCCGAAGATCATTGATGCACCCCTGTCATCCCGAGCGCAGCGAGGGATCTAGGTTTTCCCTGGATCCCTCGCTGCGCTCGGGATGACAGAGAAAGACGAAAGAGACACCGCTATGGCCCGCCTGCCCTATCTCACGCCCGAAGATCTGAAGCCGGCCGACAAGGACCTGCTGAAGCGCGACATCGCGCTCTACCGCATCCTGAGCTACAGTCCGGATGGCGCGCGCGCCTTCGGCACCTTGGGCCGCTACATCCGCTTCGGCAGCAAGCTCGACGGCCGCCTGCGCGAGCTGGCCATCCTGCAGGTCGGCTACCTCGCCCGCGCGCCCTACGAATACTCGCACCACATCAAGATCGGCTACGATTTCGGTGTCACCAAGGACGACATCAGGGCGCTGATCGCCGACACCGAGGGCAAGACGAACGGGCTCGAGCCGCTGGCCAAGACCGTGCTGCGCGCCGCGCGAGAGATGAGCGTGAAGATGGAAGTGAGCGACGCCACCTTCGCCGAGCTCAAGGCGGCGATGAGCGAAGAGCACATCGTCGACCTGATGATCACCATCGCCTTCTACAACGGCGTGGTGCGCTTCCTCGGCGCGATGCAGATCGACGTCGAGCCCGAGTACCAGAAGTACCTCGACGAATTCCCGCTGCCGACCGCCTGAGCGCGAGGAGAGAGCACCATGCGTCTCAATGGAAAGATCGCCATCGTCGTCGGCGCCGGCCAGAGTCCCGGCGAGGGCATGGGCAACGGTCGCGCCACCGCCATCCGCTTCGCCCAGGAAGGCGCGCGCGTGCTGTGCGTCGACCGCGACCTTGCCTCGGCGCAGGAGACGGTGGACCTGATCGACAAGCAGAGCGGCCACGCCGCGGCCTTCGAGGCCGATGTGCTGAAGGAGTCCTCGTTGCAGGCGATGGTCGACGACGCCATGCGCCGCTGGGGCCGCATCGACATCCTGCACTACAATGTCGGCGTCTCGATCGCCGGCGGCGACGCGCCGCCGACGGAGATCACCGAGGAGGCCTTCGACCGCGTCACCGCCATCAACCTGCGCGGCGCCGTCATGGCCTGCAAGCACGTGCTGCCGATCATGCGCGCGCAGAAAACCGGCGTGATCATCCAGATCTCCTCGGTGGCGTCGGGCTCGAACTACCCCTATGTCGCCTACAAGACGTCGAAAGCGGCGATGATCGCCTTCACCGAGCAGCTGGCGATCCAGAACGCGCCTTTCGGTGTGCGCGCCAACTGTATCCTGCCCGGGCTGATGGACACACCCATGGCGGTCGACACGCGCGCGCGCAAGACCAACCGCAGCCGCGCCGAGATCGCCGCCGAGCGCGATTCGCGCGTACCGCTGCGGGCCAAGATGGGCACTGGCTGGGACGTCGCCAACGCCGCGCTGTTCCTGGCCTCCGACGAGGCCAATTTCATTACCGGCGTGGCGCTACCGGTCGATGGTGGGGCGTTGCTGAATCTGGTGCGGGAGTAGCGTGTGCCAGTCCTGACGTCGACCCATTGGGGCGTCTACGAAGTAGAGATGGAGAACGGCCGCGCCACGGCGCTCAAGCCGTTCCGCGAGGATCCGGATCCGTCGCCGATCGGCCTGCACATGCTGTCGCCTGAGGTCGCGCGCCTGCGCGTGCGCCGTCCCGCCCTGCGCAAGAGCTGGCTCGAGGGTGGCCCCGGGCACCGCAGTGAGCTGCGCGGCGAGGAACCGTTCGTCGAGGTGGGCTGGGACGAAGCGTCCGATTTCGTCGCCCGCGAGATCGATCGCGTGCGCAAGGCGCATGGCAACACGGCGATCTTCGGCGGCTCCTATGGCTGGTCGAGCGCCGGCCGCTTCCACCACGCGCAGAGCCATATCCATCGTTTCCTGAACAGTGTCGGCGGCTATGTCCGCCACGTCGATTCCTACAGCCTCGGCGCGGCACGTGTGCTGCTGCCGCATATCGTGATGTCGATGGACGAGCTGTTCGCCGCCCACACCAGTTGGGACGTGATGGCCGAGCACACCAAGCTGTTCGTGACCTTCGGCGGCGTGCCGCACAAGAACGCGCAGGTCAACGCCGGCGGCCCCAGCGAGCATCGCATCCGCGATGGGCTGCGCCGCATGCGCGCCTCGGGCACGCGCTTCGTCAACATCACGCCGACCGCGGACGATCTCGACACCGGCGGCGAGGACGAGTGGATCGCAATCCGCCCCAACACCGACACGGCCATGCTGCTGGCGATGGCCTATGTGGTCTATACCGAGGGCCTGCACGACGCCGCGTTCCTGGCGCGCTGCTGCGTCGGCTTCGAGCGCTATGTGCCGTATCTCACCGGCGCGGTCGACGGCATCGCCAAGACGCCGCAATGGGCGGCGGCGATCACCAGCGTGCCGGCCGAGCGCATCGCCGCGTTGGCGCGCGAGCTGGCCGCCAACCGTTCGATGCTGAACATCGCCTGGTCGCTGCAGCGCTCGCATCACGGCGAGCAGCCCTTCTGGGCGCTGATCGCGCTCGCCTGCATGCTGGGCCAGATCGGCCTGCCCGGCGGCGGCTTCGGCACCGGCTACGGCGCGGTGAACCTGATGGGCAGCCCGCACGCCCGCATCCCCGGCGCCACGCTGCCGCAGGGCGACAACGCGGTGAAGGCGTTCATCCCTGTCGCGCGCATCACCGACATGCTGCTCAATCCCGGCTCGACCTTCGCGTACAACGGCGCCACGCACACCTATCCCGACATCAAGCTGGTGATGTGGGCCGGCGGCAATCCGTTCCATCACCACCAAGATCTCAACCGCTTGAGGCTGGCCTGGCGCAAGCCGCAGACCATCGTCGTCAACGAGCAGTTCTGGACGGCAGCGGCGAAGATGGCCGACATCGTGCTGCCGGCGACGACCTCGCTGGAGCGCGACGACATCGGCTCGGCGACGCGCGAGAAGCACGTCATCGCCATGAAGGCGGTGAAGGAGCCGGAGGGCGAGGCGCGCGACGATTTCTCGATCTACAGCGCGATCGCCGAGCGATTGGGCGCGAAGGAGCGCTACACCGAGGGCCTCGACACCATGGGCTGGCTGCGCCGGCTCTACGGCGAGAGCCGCGAGCGCTCGGCGAAGATCGGCATCGAGCTGCCGGCGTTCGATGATTTCTGGCAGGCCGGCCTCGCCACCGTGCCGGATATCGGCGAGCGGCCGATCATGCTGGCGAAGTTCCGCGCGGATCCGGCCAAGCATCCGCTGAAGACGCCCTCGGGCAAGATCGAGATCTTCTCCGAGCGCATCGCCTCATTCGGGTACGAGGACTGTCCCGGCCACCCGGTGTGGATGGAACCGGCGGAGTGGCTGGGCGGCGCGCAGGCCGGGCGCTACCCGCTGCACATGCTGTCGGACCAGCCGACCGACAAGCTGCACAGTCAGCTCGACCACAGCCCGCACAGCGCCGCGACCAAGATCAAGGGTCGCCAACCGATCACCATCAGCACGACCGACGCGAAGAAGCGTGGCATCGCCGACGGCGATTTGGTGCGCGTGTTCAACGAGCGCGGCGCCTGCCTCGCCGCCGCGAAGCTCAGCGACCGCATCCGCCCGGGCGTGGTGCGCCTGTCGACCGGCGCCTGGTTCGACCCGGCGGGCGGCGGCGCCAATCGGCCGCTGGAGAAGCACGGCAACCCCAACGCGCTCACCCGCGATGTCGGCGCCTCGAAACTCTCCCAAGGCTGCACGGCGCAGACCTGCCTGGTCGACGTCGAGCGCTACGACGGCGAAGCGCCGACGGTCACGGCGCACGATCTACCGCGATTCACCTCGCGCACGCCGAAGGCGGCGGAATAGTCCTTCCCTTCTCCCCGCGAAGGCGGGGAGAAGGTGCCGAGCGCCAGCGAGGCGGATGAGGGGCTTCTCGCTCAACGACCACGGTCATCGCCGTGGAGGCACCGCGAAGCCCCTCATCCGCCCTTCGGGCACCTTCTCCCCGCCTTCGCGGGGAGAAGGAAATTCACTGCGGTTCGATCTTCGCGATCTTCACGTAGGCGATCCATTTCTCCGCCTGGATCTTCTGCACGGCGGCCGCCTGCTCCAGGGTCAGGCGTTCGGGTACGGTGCCGAACTCGGTCAGGCGCTTGTTCATCTCGGGCGAGAAGATGCCGTCGTTGACGAGCTGGTTCAGCCGCCGCGCGATCTCCGGCGGCGTGCCGGTGCGGACGGCGATGCCGAGATAGCCGGTGACCTCGAAGCCCTCGCACATCTCCGACATCGCCGGCACCTCGGGTCGTGTCGCGTCGCGCCGGGGCCGCGTCACCGCCAGCACGCGCAGCTTGCCGGCGCTCAAGAGCGCATGCGCCGCCGTGTTGTCGATGAAGACGAACTGGATCTGTCCGCCCAACAGGTCCGACGTGGCGGTGCCGACCTGCTTGTAGGCCACGCCGGTCCACGACAGCTTGGTGCAGTCCGCCATCAGCTCGGCCGGCACCAGCGACGACGAGTTGAAGTGGCCGTAGAACAGCTTCCCCGGATTGGCCCTGGCGTAAGCCAGGAGATCTTGCAGCGTCTTGAACGGCGAGTCCTGCGGCACCACCAGCAGTGTGCCGCCCGAGCCGAAGGTGCCGACAAGCTGGAAATCGGTGCGCGGATCGTAGGGCAGGCTCTTGTAGAGCGCGAGATTGGCCCCCAGCACCGTCGTCGTCGCCAGCAGCAGCGTGTAGCCGTCGGCCGGCGCCTGCCGCACGTTCATGGTGCCGATGATGCCGTTGGCGCCGGGCCGGTTGTCGACGATGAAGGACTGGCCGGTCTGCTCCTCCATGTACCTGCCGATCAGCCGCGCGGTGATGTCGCCCGAGCCGCCGGGCGCGAAGGGCACGACGATGCGCACCGGCTTCGATGGCCAGGTATCGGTCCGCGCCGGCGACGCCAAAGCGACAGAACCCACTCCGATAACGAACGCTCGACGACGCACGGCATCCTCCTTGCAGGGCATCGCGACAGTTGTCGACCCGGCGGATGCGACGCACCATGGCCTATCTCGAATGGCTGGGTCGACGCGGTCGCCGGTCGAGCCGCGGAGGAGGATTCTGGTGCGCGATACCGTCAACGCCTTCGTATCCGGCACATCCGTGCAGATCGCCGGCAAGCCCGGCGGCCCGCTCTCCGGTCTGAGCTTCGCGGCCAAGGACCTCTTCGACGTCGCGGGTCATCCTACGGGCGGCGGCAACCCGGACTGGGCGGCGTTCAACCCGGTGCCGACGCGCCACGCCTGGGCGGTGCAAACCCTGCTCGATGCCGGCGCCGCGCTGATCGGCAAGACCATCACCGACGAGGTGTCGCTGGGCATCCTGGGCGAGAACGAGTTCGATGGCACGCCGATCAACAGCGCCGCGCCCGACCGCGTGCCCGGCGGCTCGTCCTCGGGCTCGGCCGCCGCCGTCGCCGCCGGCCTGTGCGACACGGCGCTGGGCACCGACACTGGCGGCTCGGTGCGCGTGCCCTCGAGCTTCTGCGGCCTCTACGGCATCCGCCCGACGCACGGCCGGCTCGACCTCACCGGCATGCTGCCGCAGGCTCCGACCTCCGATACGACCGGCTGGTTCGCGCGGGACGCGGCGACCTTCGCCCGTGTCTCCGCGGTGATGCTGGGCGAGACGATCCCCAGCGCGCTGCCCTCGAAGCTGCTGATCGCCACCGACGCCTTCGGTTTCGCCGACCCCGACGCGGCAGAAGCGTTGCGTCCCATGGTGCGCCGCCTCGCGCAGCTCATCGGCGCGCCGAGCGAGGTGTTGCTGGCGCCGCAGGGCCTGTCGGTCTGGGCGCGCGTGCAGCGCACACTGCAGCCGGCGGAGGCGTGGCAGACCTTCAAGACCTGGGTCGACCGCGACAACCCGCGCTTCGCCTTCAACGTCGCGCGCGGCCTGGTGCTGGGCTCGATGATCCCCGAGAGCGAACGCGGCTGGGCCAACCTGATGCGTCAGGAGGTCCGCGGACGGCTGCGCCACCTGCTGCCGCCGGACACGATCCTATGCATGCCGACCACGCCTTTCCCGGCGCCCAAACGCGGCCTGCCGCTGGCGACACTCGATCCGCTGCGCGATCGCATCACCTGCCTCTGCGCGCATGGCGGGTTGGCCGGCCATCCCCAGGTCAGCATCCCCGGCGCGACGGTCGGCGGCGCGCCGATCGGGCTGTCGATCCTCGGCGCGCACGGCGCCGACGCGACGCTGGTGGCCGTAGCGCGCGCGATGGAGCAAGCGGCATGAAAGAGAACATCCCCGAGGTCGTGGCCGAGGTCAGCGCGCTCTTCGAGCGCTACGAACAGGCGCTGATCGACAAGAACGTCGATGTGCTCGACGCCACGTTCTGGAACAGCCCGCACACCATCCGCTACGCGCTGCACGAGAACGGCTACGGCTTCGACGAGATCCACGCGCATCGCGTCGCGCGGCCGCCCGGGCCGGGCTTCAAGGAGAAGCGCATCCGGCTGGAGATCCTCACCCTGGGCCGCGACATCGCCACGGTGAACCTTGAGTTCAAGGTGCGCGGCAAGGAGCAGATCGGCCGCCAGAGCCAGACCTGGGTACGCTTCCCCGATGTCGGCTGGAAGGTGATCGCCGCCCACGTCTCGGTCGTGAGCGAACGGCCGTGGTGAAGCGGCGCGAGCTGGCGGCGCTGCCGCTGGCGCTGCTGGTGCCGCGCGCGGCGCGGGCGGCCACGGTCGACCTGCTGCTGGTGCTGTGCATGGATGCGTCGGGCAGCATCGACCAGAGCGAGTTCGAGCTGCAGCGGCGCGGCTATGCCGAGGCGATCAGCGATCCGCGCATCATCGACGCCATGACCGACGGCGAGCATCGCACCACCGCCATCGCCGTCGTCGAATGGGGCTCGCCGATGGGCGCGGCGACCGTGGTGCCCTGGATGCTGGTGCGCGATCGCGCTTCGGCAGAGGCTTTGGCAAAAGCGCTGATCGACGCGCCACGCTCGCACCAGACCTACAACGCCATCGGCGACGCCATCGAACACTCGATTCGCTTGATCGCCTCGGCACCGCACCAGGCGACGCGGCGCGTGATCGACGTCTCAGGTGATGGCCCCGACATGCGCGGCCGACGCCTGGCGCACGAGGCGCGCGACGCCGCCGTCGCCGGCGCGATCACGGTGAACGCACTGGTGATCGTCGACGAGAACATGAGCGGCCGGCGCGGCCAGGGGCTGATCGGCCACTACGAGCGCGACGTGATCGGCGGCCCCGGCGCCTTCGTCATGGTCGCCGACGGCCGCCGCGCCTTCGCCCAGTCGATCCGCGCGAAGCTACTGCGCGAGGTCGCGGGACTGAACGGGCCGCGTGTCGTCACGACGACCGCCCCCTCACCCCCAACCCCTCTCGCGCGAGGGGAGAGGGGGACATGAGCAGCGAGTCTTCCTCCCCTCTCCCCTCGCGGGAGAGGGGTCGGGGGTGAGGGGCGTCAGAAGATCAGCCCCGGCTTGGTCTCCGCATCCAGCGGATAGATCGGCCGGTTGATCTTGGTGTAGGGAATCTTGCGGAAGTCGCGGCTGAGCGGCGCGTCGGATTCGATGTAGATCACCTTCTTGGCGATCGGCCCGTAGGCGCCCATGAAGTGGTTGGTCGACTTCACCACGACCAACTTACGCTGCGTCGGGTCGATGCCGAGATTGGTGAACAGCTCCAGCCCGAGCGCCTGAGTGCGGTTGGTGATCAGCACCACGTCGACGCCGCCGATGCGGATGGCCGCGCAATCGCCCAGCGGCACGCGGGTGGGCCCGAAGCTCTGCCAGGCGTCGCGCACCAGCGCCGTCACCGTGACATCGGCGTCGATCGGCTGACCCGAGGTCACGCCGATCTTGCCGCCGAAACGCAGCGGGAAGGTCGCGTTCAGCCCGGCGTCGAAGCACAGCCGCACGGCGATCGGATCCCAGATCGGCCCGAGCGCCGCGCTCTCGACTTTCTGCTCGATCAGGTGGCGCAGGATGGTGGTGTTGTCCGATGGCGCGCCGCCGCCGGCGTTGTCGGCGGGATCGGCCATCACCACGGGCAGGTCGTTGAAGGCGCGGCCTTCAGCCACGCCGCCGGCGATGTCTAGGTATTGCGGCATGGTCTTGCCGCGCATCGACACCAGCTCCTCGCCGAGCTTGGTCGCCAGCGCATCGGCCTTCTTCTTGTCGCCGTCGGTGATCACCAGCATGCGCGTGCCGATCTCCGGCACATCGCTATAGGGAAAGCAATGCGCGACGGAGAGCGACAGCACGCCGTCCTTTCCTTCCATCGCGAACAGCCGGTCGACGAAGGCGCGCATCAGTGGCAGGGTCGTGGGATAGCTCTGGATCTGCCGGCAGTCGTAGACCGACGTGACCGGCTTGATCTCGCCGCGCAGGGTACGCAGCACCAGGGTCAGCACCTCCTCGGCACGCTCGACCACGTCGGTGTGTGGGAATTCCTTGTAGCAGATGATGATGTCGGCCAACGACAGGCGCTTGAGCGTGAGATGGCAGTGCGGATCGAGCTCGACGCCGATCACCACCTTCGGCCCGACGATGGCGCGCACACGCTCGATGATGTCGCCTTCGACGTCGTCGTAGCCATGCGCGACCATCGCGCCGTGCAGACCCAGCAGCACGCCATCGACCGGCATCGCCGCCTTGAGCTGGTCGAGGATCTCGTCGCGCATGAATTCGTAGTCGGCGCGGTTGGTCGTGCCGGCCGGGCTGGCGGCGAAGCAACTGCCCTCGATCAGGGTGAAGCCCTCGGCCGCCGCGCGGCGTCGCGCCACGAAGAGCGGCGCGGTGCACATGCGCGGCGCGTCGGTCGGATGCTCGCCCGGCCGCAGGAAGACGCTCTCGCGGTAGCCGTCGAGGCTGGTGGGCATCGGCGAGAAGGTGTTGGTCTCGGTGGCGAGCGTGGCGGTGAACAGGCGCATGGCGGGTAGGCCTTCGGGCTGTGATGCGACGTCACTCTAACTCCCTCTCCCCGCAAGCGGGGAGAGGGTTGGGGTGAGGGGCTACGTCGAGTGTCGCACGACCGTCGTGCGCAACCTGAATCTACCCCTCACCCCGACCCTCTCCCCGCTTGCGGGGAGAGGGAGCGCCGAAGCGCGGCGGCGAGTGCCGGATCGTCGTCGGGCGCCAGCGCCTGCGGGTCGACAATCAGGATGTTCTGCACCGCCTTGCGTTCGGAAACATGCACGGGCGGATCGTCGGCCAGCAGCGCGCGGCTGATGCCCAGCGCGTCCTTGCAGGCGATCTCGAGGATGGGCACACGGCCGGTGATCGCCGCCGGCACCAGCGTGACGCCATCGCCGAGGAAACCGGCGATGATGCGCAGGCGCGATTCGAGCGCGGCGTTGCTCGCCGTGTCGTCGGTCTCGACGAAGCGCCCGAGCGCCACCAACAGGCCGACGATCTCCTCCTTGCCGGCCTTGAAGCCGCGGCCGATGCCGTGATGCGGCACGCCGTTCAACGCCGCGCGGTCGATCAGGCCGGGGGGCGACCAGGTCTGCGGCGCCACATCCATGTCGAGTTGCTGTACCAGCGCGGCGCCGACGAGGTCGCGCCGCCCAGCGAGGATACCCGAGGCCTGCGGCCCGCCGATCGCCTTACCGCCGGAGAAGGCGACGAGGTCGGCGCCCAGCTCGATGAAGCGGCGCAGGTTTGTCTTGGGTGGCAATTGCGCCGCGCCATCGACGATGACGGGGATATCGCGCGGACGGCACACCGAGGCGACCAGCGGCAGGTCGGCGACGGTCTGCGGATTGGCGGCGAAGGCAAAGGCCGCCGTGCGCGGCGTGATCGCCGCCTCGATCTCCCAGGCCTCGAGCCCGCGCACGCCGGCGCCGGTGCCACGATCGTTGTGGCCGATATCGACCAGCCGCGCGCCGGCGGCGGTCAGCGCGTGCGCGTAACCGGTGCGATGCGTGCGCGGCAGGATGATCTCGTGCCTGATATCCTCGGCATGTGGCAGCGCCGCCATCTTCGCCACGTCCCAGCGCGTCATGCTGGCGGCTGCCGCCAACGTCAGCGCCGCCGCCGCGCCCGTGGTGATCATGCCGGCCTCGGCGCCGGTGATCTCGGCGATCTGGCTGCTGGCCGCTGATTGCAGCTCGGCGATGTCGACCGAGGATCGCGCCGCCTCGGCCATCGCCGCGACCACCTCCGGCGCCATCAGCGCGCCGCCCAGTCGCGTCAACGTGCCGGCGGCGTTGATGCGCCGCTTCACGCCCAGTGCGCCGTAGATGTCGTTGGATGCCATCGCTAGTCCGTCGGCCGGGATTGGCGCAACGCCTTGACGCGGCCGCGGCGTTCCTTCGAGGCCAGCCGCCGCTCCTTCGACGCGCGCGTCGGCTTGGTCGGCCGCCGCGGCGGTGGCGGGGGCGCGGCCGCCTCGCGGATCAACTCGACCAGCCGCTCGACGCCGTCCTCGCGGTTGCGCACCTGCGTGCGATAGCGCTGCGCCTCGATCACCAGCACGCCCTCGCGCGTCAAGCGGCGGCCGGCAAGTCTCTCCAGCCGCGTCTTCACCGCGTCGGGCAACGACGGCGAGTTGCGCACGTCGAAGCGCAACTCGACCGCCGTCGACACCTTGTTGACGTTCTGACCACCCGGACCCGACGCGCGCACGAAGCTCTCGACGATTTCCGATTCGTCGATGGCGATGCGGTGGTTGATTCGAATCTGGGCCATGGTGGTCTCTGTCATTCCGAGCGCAAGCGAGGAATCCAGGATGTCTAGATCCCTCGCTGCGCTCGGGATGACAGGCAAGTCACGCGGCGCTCGGCCGCGCCTTCACACGCTCGTTCCAGGCGACGATGTTCTTGAGCGACGGGTCGATCGCCTGGCCGACCTTGGCGAAGAAGTTGATGAAGACGAAGAGCAGGATGTCGGCCAGCGTGAAGCGGTCGCCGGCGATCCAGGTCTTGCCCGCCATCAGCCCGTCGAGCCATTTCAGCTTGTCCTGGGCGCAGGCCTTCAAGCCGGCCGCCGCCTCGGGCAAGCAGCGCATACGGCTCTCGAACATCTTCAGGCCTTCGCTGTAGCGGAAGCCGTTGGCCATCGGCTCGAGGATGTTGAGGTCGATACGGCGCACCCACATATGCGTCACCGCGCGCTCCTGCGGCGTGTTGCCGATCAGCGAGGGCGTGTTCTTGTTGACGTCGTCGAGGTACTCGCAGATCGCCGTGATCTCGCTGATCACCGTGCCGTCGTCGAGCTCCAGCGCCGGGCTCTGGCCGGAGGGGTTAACCTTCAGGAAGGCCTCCTTACGGTTCTCGCCACCCCTGATATCGACCTGCACCGACGGCAGCTCGATGCCCTTCTCCTTCATGAACATGGTTACGACCGCGGGATTGGGGCCGACCGACGTATGTAGCTTCATGGGCATTCCCTCGCAGTGTTCTTTGCGTCCCAAGCGGTAACAACCGGCGCTCCGCCGGTCAACGACGGCCTGCCTTGCGCGCGCGTCGCAGGCGCACGATCGTCTCGTCGAGCGCCGACAGGAAGCGCGACTTGTCGCGACCGGCCATCGGCTTGGGGCCGCCGGTGACCTCGCCCATCGCCCGCAGGTCGGACATCAGCGCGCGGCTGGCCAGCGCCATGCCGATGGAGTCGGCCGTGAATGGCACGCCGGTGTTGCCGATCACCGCGGCGCCGGCCTTCAGGCAGCGATCGGCCAACGGAATGTCCGCTGTGACCACGATGTCGCCGGGCTGCGCATGGGTGGCGATCCAGTCGTCGGCGGCGTCGAAACTGCCCTCGACGACCACGCGCTCAATTTTCGGGTCCGGCGGCACCATGAAGAAGCTGTTGGCGACGACAAAGACCTTCAGCCCATAGCGCCCCGCGACGCGGTAGATTTCGGCCTTCACCGGGCAGGCGTCGCCGTCGACGTAGATCTCGATCTCGCGCATGGTAGGGCCGAGTATAGAGGGAGTGGTGATGAGCGAGGACCTGTTGTTCATGCCGGCGGTCGAGGCGGCCAGCCTGATCCGCCGCGGCAAGCTCTCGCCGCTGGAGTATGTCGAGGTCGTGCTTGCTGCGATCACGCGCAGCCAGCCCACGCTCAACGCCTTCGTCACCGTAATGGCGGACGAAGCGCGCGAGGCCGCGCGCAAGGCCGAGGTCGCGGTGCGCGAGGGCGTGCCGCTGGGCCCGCTGCACGGCCTGCCGGTCAGCATCAAGGATCTGATCGACGTCGCCAACGTGCGCACGACACACGGCTCGCACATCTTCGCCGACAATGTCGCGGCGGCCGACGGCGTGACGCCAGCGCGGTTGCGCGCGGCGGGCGCGATCCTGATCGGCAAGACGACGACGCCGGAATTCGGCCACAAGGGCCTCACCGACAGCCCATTGCAGGGCGTCACCCGCAATCCCTGGAGCCTGGATCGCACTTCGGGCGGCTCGTCCGGCGGCGCCGCGGCGGCGATCGCCGCCGGCCTCGGGCCGCTGGCGATCGGCACCGACGGCGCCGGCTCGATCCGCGGACCGGCGGCGACCTGCGGCATCGTCGGGCTGAAGCCGACGCTCGGCATCGTGCCGCTCGAGACAGCCAGCGACGTCTTCGCCAACAACTCCTTCGCCGGGCCGATGACGCGCACCGTGGGCGACGCGGCGCTGATGTTCGCCTCCATCGTCGGCCCCGACCCGCGCGATCCCTGGTCGCTCAACGCCGCGCTCAAGCCGGTGTCGCTGCTGCTGCAGGGCCAGATGCTGACGGGCGTACGCTTCGGCTACATCGAGACGATGGCGAACAAGGTTCTCGATCGCGAGGTGCGCGCCAACACCGAAGCGTCGCTCAAGGCGCTGCAGTCGCTGGGCGCGGAGATCGAGCCGATCACCGAGACCATTGACTGGATCGAGTACGAGGGCCGGGTGCTCTACCAGACCGGCATCGCCGCGCGCATGAAGCCGCGCATGGCGCAATGGCGATCGAAGATGGACCCGTCGATGGTGCAATTCGCCGATTGGGGCGAGGGCTTCACCATGCACGATCTGCGCAACGCCGAGTATGCGCGCACCGGCCTGTACCAGCGGGTGCAGAAGCTGCTGGCGCGCTACGACTTCCTGGTCTCGCCGACCACCGCGCGCACCGCCCTCGACGCCACCTTCGACGCCACGCAGCAGGTGATCATCGAGAACCAGCCCTGCGGCATCACGCGCCAGAGCTGGACCGCCTATCAATACCCCTTCAACCTCACCGGCCACCCGGCTATCTCGGTGCCGTCGGGATTCGCCAGCGACGGCCTGCCCACCGGCTTGCAGATCGTCGGCCGCTGGAGCCACGATCTCGACGTCCTGCGCGCCGCCGCCCTGTTCGAGCAGGCTCGGCCGTGGGCCGACAAACGGCCACCGACGATGCGATCATGATCGACAAGCTGGAATTCCTGATCGCGCTGGCGCGCGAGCGGCACTTCGGCCACGCCGCCGAGGCCAGCGGCGTCACGCAGCCGACCTTCTCCGCGGCGATCAAGCAGCTCGAAGAGACGCTGGGCGTCCTGCTGGTGCAGCGTGGCTCGCGTTTCCATGGCTTCACGCCCGAGGGCGAGCGGGTGCTGGAATGGGCGCGGCGCATCGTTGGCGACGCCCGCACCATGCGCTCGGAGATACGCACCTTGCGCGAAGGCCTGGCCGGCCACCTCCGTATCGCCGCGATCCCGACGACCCTGGCCATGGTCGCGTCGTTGACCACGCCGTTTCGCGCGCGCCATCCCAACGTGTCGTTCACCGTGCTGTCGCGCACCTCGGTCGAGATCCTCTCGCAGCTCGAGAACCTAGAGATCGACGCCGGCATCAGCTACGTCGACAACGAGCCGGTCGGCCGCGTGCAGATCGTGCCGCTCTACCGAGAGCACTACGTGCTGCTGACCACGCCGGAGAGTCCGCTGGCCAATCGCGAGCAGGTCGGTTGGCGCGAGGTCGGCCAGACGCCCCTATGCCTGCTGACACCCGACATGCAGGGCCGCCGCATCATCGATCGCATGCTGCGGGCGGCGGGCTGCGAGCCGGCACCCACGCTGGAGTCGAACGCCATGACCGTGCTGGCCGCGCATGTGCGCACCGGCCGCTGGTCCAGCGTCATGCCCGCCAAGGTCGCGGAGACCCTGGGCCTGCTGGAGACGGTCCAGGCGATTCCGATCGTCAGCGACACGCCCGACCCGCTCATCGGCCTCATCGTCCCGGACCGGGAGCCGATGACCCCGCTGACCGCCGCCCTCGTGGCCGAAGCCAAGCGGCTGGCGGCGACCCTGCCTGGCTGAGCGCAGCCGTTTGATAGCGATTTCCTATCGGGCGACCAAACTGCTTTCTTGATCGCCGCCCCCACAGGTTCAATCTGATGGGCGAAACGGCAGCGTTCCTGGGAGGCGTGGCCCATGCCCGCCTGGCAAGAGGCGCGCGCGCGGCAGATCATCGACCTGCACCGGACCGTCGAGGGTCCGGCCTTGGTCACCCTGCACGCGTTGCAGCGCGAATTCGGATTCGTATCGGACGAGGCCGTCGTGCTCGTCGCCGATGCGCTCAACCTGACGCGCGCCGAAGTCCACGGCATCGTCACCTTCTATCATGACTTCCGGCGCGAGCCGGCGGGACGGCATGTGCTGAAGCTGTGCCGCGCCGAGGCCTGCCAGGCGCTGGGCGGCGAAGGCCTGGCGGCGCACGGGCGATCGCGACTTGGAGTCTCCTGGGGCGAGACGACGGCCGACGGCCGCGTGACGCTGGAGCCGGTGTTCTGCCTCGGCCTGTGCGCCAGCGGCCCGGCCGCCATGATTGACGGCCGCCCGGTGGGACGGCTCGACGCGGCGCGTCTGGACCGCCTGCTCGACGAGGTGGCGTCGTGAGCGCGCGGGTCTATCTGCCACGCGATGTCGCCGCCCTCGCCGTCGGCGCGGATGAGGTCGCGCAGGCCTTGACCGCCGCCGCGCAACGGCGTGGCGTGACGCTGGAGATCATTCGCACCGGCTCGCGCGGCCTCTTCTGGCTGGAGCCGATGCTCGAGGTCGCCACATCGGATGGCCGCGTCGCCTATGGGCCGGTCGAGGCGTCGGACGCCGAGGCGCTGCTCGACGCCATCGTCGCCGGCGGCGGTCCGCACCGGCTGCGCCTGGGGCCGACCGAGGCGATCTCGTTCCTCAAGCGGCAGACTCGGCTGACCTTCGCGCGCTGCGGCATCATCGATCCGTTGTCGCTCCAGGACTATCGCGCCGCCGGTGGCTATCGCGGGCTCGAGCGGGCGCTGACCCTGGGCCCGGCGGCGATCGTCGAAGCCGTGGTGGAGTCGGGCCTGCGCGGTCGCGGCGGCGCCGGCTTCCCGACCGGCATCAAGTGGCGCACCACGCGCGAGGCCGTCGGCCAGCCCAAGTACATCGTCTGCAACGCCGACGAAGGCGATTCCGGCACCTATGCCGACCGCATGATCATGGAAGGCGATCCGTTCTGCCTGGTCGAGGGCATGACCATCGCCGCCATCGCCGTCGGCGCCGCCAAGGGTTTCCTCTACATCCGCTCGGAGTATCCGCACGCCATCGCCACCATGGAAGCCGCGCTCGCCATCGCGCGACGCGATGGCTGCCTCGGCGCCAATGTCGCCGGCTCCGGCCACGCCTTCGACATCGAGATCCGCGTCGGCGCCGGCGCCTATGTCTGCGGCGAGGAAACGGCGCTGCTCGACAGCCTGGAAGGCAAGCGCGGCATGGTGCGCGCCAAGCCGCCGCTGCCGGCGCATCGCGGCCTGTTCGGCCGACCCACCGTGGTCAACAACGTGCTCTCGCTCGCCTCGGTGCCCACGATCCTCGCCGAGGGCGCCGAGGCCTATCGCGATCTCGGCATGGGTCGCTCGCGCGGCACCATGCCGGTCCAGCTCGCCGGCAACGTGCGCTTCGGTGGCCTGTTCGAGACCGCCTTCGGCATCACCCTGGGCGAGCTGGTCGATGACATCGGCGGTGGCACGCTGAGCGGCCGGCCGGTGCGCGCGGTGCAGGTCGGCGGCCCGCTGGGCGCTTATTTCCCGCGCGCGCTGTTCGACACGCCGTTCGACTACGAAGCCTTTGCCGCGCGCGACGGGCTGATCGGCCATGGCGGCGTCGTGGTATTCGACGACAGCGTCGACATGGCGCGCCAGGCGCGCTTCGCGATGGAATTCTGCGCCATCGAGTCCTGCGGCAAGTGCACGCCCTGCCGCATCGGCTCGACGCGCGGTGTCGAGGTCATCGATCGCATCGTGCGCGGCGAGAAGCGCGAGGCTAATCTCGCGTTGCTCGAGGATCTCTGCGGTACGCTGAAGTTCGGCTCGCTCTGCGCCCTGGGCGGCTTCACGCCTTACCCGGTGATGAGCGCGGTGCGCCATTTCCCCGAGGATTTCGGCGCCCGGGTCGGCGCCGTACCGGCTTGAGGTCGAGGTCATGTCCCTGATCAAGGAAACAGACTACGGCACGCCCCCCGCGCGAACGGACAAGACCGTCACGCTCCGCATCGACGGCTTCTCTGTCGCCGTTCCCGAGGGCACCTCCATCATGCGCGCGGCGATGGAGGCCGGCATCAAGGTGCCGAAGCTCTGCGCCACTGATT
Source organism: uncultured Rhizobiaceae bacterium (assembly GCA_964437145.1). Taxonomy (GTDB): domain Bacteria; phylum Pseudomonadota; class Alphaproteobacteria; order Reyranellales; family Reyranellaceae; genus JAFAZJ01. The sequence goes on along the minus strand of CAYTFW010000030.1, from coordinate 25,312 downwards.
CCGTCCAGGCCTTCGGCTCCTGCCGCCTGTGCCTGGTGGAGATCGAGGGTCGCGCCGGCACGCCGGCCTCGTGCACGACGCCGGTCGCGCCTGGTCTGCGCGTCTCGACCCAGACCGAGCGGTTAAAGAAGCTCAGGCGCGGCGTGATGGAGCTCTACATCTCCGATCACCCGCTCGACTGCCTGACCTGCGCGGCGAACGGCGATTGCGAGCTGCAGGATATGGCCGGCGCCGTCGGCCTGCGGGAAGTGCGCTACGGCTACGACGGCAAGAACCATCTCGGCGCGACCAAGGACGAATCGAACCCCTACTTCACCTTCGATCCGTCGAAATGCATCGTCTGCTCGCGCTGCGTACGGGCCTGCGAGGAGGTTCAGGGCACCTTCGCGCTGACCATCGATGGCCGCGGCTTCGCCTCGAAGGTCGCCGCCGGACTCGACGAGAAATTCCTCGACTCAGAATGCGTCTCCTGTGGCGCCTGCGTGCAGGCCTGCCCGACCGCGACCTTGATGGAGAAGTCGGTCATCGACATCGGCCAGCCCGAGCACTCCGTCGTCACGACGTGCGCGTATTGTGGTGTCGGCTGCTCGTTCAAGGCGGAGATGCGCGGCGAGGAGGTCGTGCGCATGGTACCGTTCAAGGACGGCAAGGCCAATCGCGGCCATTCCTGCGTCAAGGGGCGCTTCGCCTGGGGCTATGCGACGCACAAGGAGCGCATTCTCAAGCCGATGATCCGCGCGCACATCACCGATCCCTGGCGCGAGGTGTCGTGGGACGAGGCGCTTTCCCATACCGCGTCGGAGTTCAAGCGTCTCCAGGCGACCTACGGTCGCGGCGCAATCGGCGGCATCACCTCCTCGCGCTGCACCAACGAGGAGACCTTCCTGGTGCAGAAGCTGGTGCGCGCCGGCTTCGGCAACAACAACGTCGATACCTGCGCCCGCGTCTGCCACTCGCCAACCGGCTACGGCCTGTCGACGACCTTCGGCACCTCGGCCGGCACGCAGGATTTCGACTCCGTCGAGCACGCCGATGTCATGATCGTGCTGGGTGCCAATCCGACCGACGGCCATCCCGTCTTCGCCTCCAGGATGAAGAAGCGGCTGCGCCAAGGCGCCAAGCTGATCGTCATCGATCCGCGCCGCATCGATCTCGTGCGCATGCCGCATGTCGAGGCGGCCTACCACTTACCGCTGTTGCCCGGCACCAACGTCGCGATCCTCGATTCATTGGCGCATGTGATCGTCACCGAAGGTCTGGCCAACGAGGCCTTCGTCCGGGAGCGCTGCGACTGGGACGAGTACCAGCGCTGGGCGGCGTTCGTCGCCGAGCCGCGCAACAGCCCGGAGGCGGTGGCGGCGATTTCCGGCGTGCCGGCCGAGACCATCCGCGGCGCCGCGCGGCTCTTCGCCACCGGCGGCAACGGCGCGATCTACTATGGGCTTGGCGTTACCGAGCACAGCCAGGGCTCGACGGCGGTCATGGCGCTGGCCAACCTCGCCATGGCGACAGGCAATATCGGCCGTCCTGGCGTCGGCGTGAACCCGTTGCGCGGCCAGAACAACGTCCAGGGCTCGTGCGACATGGGCTCGTTCCCGCACGAGCTCAGCGGCTACCGCCACATCTCCGACGACGCCACGCGCGCGATGTTCGAGGCGCTGTGGAACGTGCCGCTCAACAGGGAGCCGGGCCTGCGCATCCCCAACATGCTCGACGCGGCGGTCGATGGCTCGTTCAAGGGCATCTACATCCAGGGCGAGGACATCCTGCAGTCGGACCCCGACACAAGGCACGTGGCCGAGGGCCTGGCGGCGATGGAATGCGTCGTCGTGCACGACCTGTTCCTCAACGAGACTGCGAACTACGCCCACGTCTTCCTGCCGGGCTCGACCTTCCTGGAGAAGGACGGCACCTTCACCAACGCCGAGCGGCGCATCCAGCGCGTGCGCAAGGTCATGACGCCGCGCAACGGGCTGGCCGACTGGGAAGTCACCCTGGCGCTGGCGAAGGCGATGGGCTTGCCGTTCCACTACGATCACGCCGCGGAGATCATGGACGAGATCGCCGCGCTGACGCCGAGCTTCGCCGGCGTGTCGTTCGCCCGGCTCGACGCGCTGGGCTCGATCCAGTGGCCGTGCAACGAAGCGGCGCCGGAAGGCACGCCCGTCATGCACCGCGACCGTTTCGTGCGCGGCAAGGGCCGCTTCATGATCACCGAGTACGTGCCCACCGACGAGCGCACCGGTCCGCGCTTCCCGCTGCTGCTGACCACCGGCCGCATCCTCAGCCAGTACAATGTCGGCGCGCAGACGCGGCGCACCGCGAATATCGCGTGGCACACGGAGGACCGGCTCGAGATCCATCCGCACGACGCCGAGCAGCGCGGCATCCGCGACGGCGACTGGGTCAAGCTGCAGAGCCGCGTCGGCGCCACCAGCCTGCGCGCGCTGGTCACCGATCGCGTCGCGCCCGGCGTGGTCTACACGACCTTCCATCATCCCGACACGCAGACCAACGTGGTCACGACGGAATACTCGGACTGGGCGACCAATTGCCCCGAGTACAAGGTCACCGCCGTGCAGTGCACGCCGTCGAACGGGCCGACCGAGTGGCAGAAGGATTACGAGGCGCTCACCGTCCGCTCACGCCGCATCGTTCCAGCGGACGCCGCCGAATGACAACCGATTTGCCGCCGCCGGTTCAACGCGTCGCCCGCACCGCCTGGGCCGGTGGCGAGCTGTCCTCGGGCACGCGCGTGGTGCCGGAGGAGGCCGCGGTCGCGCTCACCTACAACCGTACGACGCACGCGGTGATGATGGCGACGCCGGCCGATCTCGAGGATTTCGCCATCGGCTTCAGCCTGACGGAGGGTGTCGTTGAACGCCCTCAGGAGATCGAGGAACTCGCGGTCGTGCCGTCGGACAACGGCATCGAGCTCAGGATGTGGATCGGTGAGGATCGCGGCGCGGCGTTCCAGGACCGACGGCGGTATCTCGCCGGACCAACCGGCTGCGGCCTGTGCGGCATGGACAGCCTCGCCGAAGCCATGCGGCCGGCGCGTGTCGTGACCAGCGACCTGCGCCTGGCGGCCGACGACGTGCGCCGCGCGATCGCGTCCCTGCCCTCGGCGCAGACGATCAACCGGCAGACCCGGGCCGTGCATGGCGCGGCCTATTGGGAACCGCAAGCCGGCCTCGTCGCCCTGCGCGAGGATGTCGGACGCCACAACGCCGTCGACAAGCTCGCCGGCGCGCTGGCGCGACGATCGCTCAGCGCCGGTGGCGGCCTGCTGCTGCTGACCAGCCGCGTCTCCGTCGAGATGGTGCAGAAGGCGGCCGCGATCGGCGCACCTGTTGTCGTGGCGGTGTCGGTGCCCACGGCGCTCGCCGTGCGCACGGCCGACGCGGCCGGCATCACGCTCATCGCCGTGGCGCGCGACGACGGCTTCGAGATCTTCAGCCACGCCGAACGCATCGCGTCGGGACCGATCGCCGATGTCGCCTGACAAGCTGGTCTACATGGCGAACCAGATCGGCAAGTTTTTCGCCCACGAGGGTGAGACGCAGGCGGCCCGCAGCGTCGCCACGCATCTGCGCCGCTACTGGGATCCACGCATGCGCCGCGCGCTCCTCGCGCACTACGATTCCGGCGGCGCTGGGCTGGATCCCATCGTGCGGCGGGCGGTCGAGAGCTTGAAAGAAGACGCGCCGACGATGTGACGTCTTTGGGACCGCCGGCGTCCCGCCGGCATCTTTATGAGCCGGCGAGACGCCGGCGGTCCCAAAGAAGACTAACCGATCCTGACCAGCGTCTCGCGGAACTGCACCTGGCGCTTGGCGTAGCTCAGCGCGCTCATGCGCAGGCGGTTGGCGTTGTCCTCGGAGAGCTCGCGCGCGACCTTGGCCGGCGAGCCGAGGATCAGCACACCGCCGGGAAACTCCTTGCCCTCGGTGACGACGGCGCCGGCGCCCACCAGGCTGCGCGCGCCGATCACCGCCTTGTTCAGCACCACCGCCTGGATGCCGATCAGCGCGCCGTCATGCACGATGCAGCCATGCAGCATCGCCTGGTGGCCGATGGTGACATCAGCGCCGACGATCAGCGGGCAGCCCGGATCGGTGTGCAGGATCGCCGCCTCCTGCACGTTGCTGCCTTTGCCGATGGTGATCGGCTCGTTGTCGCCGCGCAGCACGGCGCCCGGCCACACGCTGGCGCCCTCGGCCAGGGTGACCTTGCCGATCACCGTCGCCTCCGGCGCCACCCAGGCGGTCGGATGGATCACCGGCGCGTGCTCGCCGAGCTTGTAGATGGCCATGGACGTCTCCGCTTCCCTTCATTCTCGTCCCCGTCGCCTTAGCATTGCGGCGCCGGTCTTGCTAGGCTCGGCCCGGTCCGCGAGGAGCGTCGAATCATGGCCAGCGATCTCGTCCGCCTGACCGCCACCGAGGCGGTGGGCCTGTTGAAGAAGGGCGAGGTCTCGCCGCTCGAGCTGATCGACGCCGCCGAGAAGCGCATCGGCGCGGTCGAGCCCGCGGTCAACGCGCTGCCTACACTCTGCTTCGATCGCGCACGCGATCACGCCAAGCGGCTGATGAAGGGCGAAGGCCGCGAAGCCGAGGGCGAGGCCGGCTGGCTCGCCGGCCTGCCGGTGGCGATCAAGGATCTCGCCGATGTCGCCGGCGTGCGCACAACCTACGGCTCACCGATCTTCAAGGACCACGTGCCGGCGACATCGCACCCGCTGGTCGAGCGCATCGAGCGCAAGGGCGGCGTGGTGATCGCTAAGTCGAACACGCCGGAGTTCGGCGCCGGCGGCAATACCTTCAACGAGGTCTTCGGCCGCACGCTGAACCCCTGGAACACGTCGCTGACTTGCGGCGGTTCGACCGGCGGCGGCGCCGTGGCATTGGCCACCGGCGAGGTCTGGCTGGCGCAGGGCTCCGATCACGGCGGCTCGCTGCGCGGACCGGCGACCTTGTGTTCAGTGGTCGGCATCCGACCCTCACCCGGCCGCGTCACGCGCGGCACCAGCAACAATCTCTTCTCGCCGATGTCGGTGCAGGGACCGATGGCGCGCAACATCCCCGACCTGGCGCTGTTCCTCGACACCATGGCCGGCTACTGCCCGCTCGATCCGCTGACCTTTGACGCGCCCGCGGTGTCCTTCGTCGACGCCGTGAAGGCACCGGAGCGCAAGCTGCGCATCGGCTTCACCGCCAACTTCGGCGGCGCCCTGCCGGTCGACAGGGAGACACGGGAGATCTGCGCCCGAGAAGTACGCCACTTCGAACAGGCCGGCTGCGTCGTCGAGGAAGCCTTCCCTGAGCTCGGTCCGGTCGACGAGACCTTCCTCGCGCTGCGTTCTCAGGTCTTCCTGGTCGATCGCGAGCTGCAGCTACAGACCCATCGCGCGCTGCTGAAGCCCGACATTATCTGGAACACCGAGCGCGCCCTGCAGCAATCGCCCAGCGTGCTGGCCAAGGCCGACCGCGAACGCGCCGCGCTCTATCGCCGCTTCGCCGCGTTCTTCACTCGGTACGACGTGCTGGTCACGCCGGGCGCCGCCACGCCGGCCTGGGACGTCACCCTGCGTGCGCGCGACGTGATCGACGGGGTGAAGCTCACCAACTACATCGCCGGCAGCGCGTTGACCTCGGCGATCACACTGACCACCTGTCCGGCCGTGTCGGTGCCCTGCGGCTTCGACTGTTACGGTCGACCAGTCGGCCTGCAGATCGTCGCCCCGGCGCGGCAAGAGGCGGTGGCCTTGCATGCCGCGGCGGTTTTCGAGCGGCTGTCCGGACTTAGCGCGCTCCTGCCGATCGACCCACGCGCGGGCACGGTGCCGCCGGTCTGATGCGCCAGTAAGCAAGTAAGCCGGTCAACCTCTTGCACGGTCGTTGCAATCTGCAGGTAAAGTAAGGTATATCAACCCATTAATTCGATATCGTGAAAGTTATTCTCAGAGGAACTGCAAGTGATTACCAGCGCGCTCGGCCAACAGATTCGTGCTGTTCTCAACGAAGGCGGCACACTGCCCGTGGACGCCACGACACTCGGTGACAGCGACGACCTCTACGCGGTTGGGCTCACCTCGCACGCCACGGTCAACCTTATGCTGGGCCTCGAGGAGCGCTTCGACGTCGAGTTCCCCGACCGCTTGCTGCGGCGGCGCACCTTCGAGAGCGTCGCCGCCATCGGCGCCGCGGTCACGGAACTGTTGGCCAGCAAGAAGGCGGCATGACATCGCCGCTCGCGCGCGCCCGTCACATAGGGTCCGAGGTCGCCGCGCGACACGCCGAGAGCGTCGACCGCGACGCCCGCTTCCCGCATGAGGCCTTCGGAGCCCTGAAAGAGGCCAGGCTACTCGGCGTCATGGTGCCGCGCGCCCATGGCGGCGACGGCGCGTCCATCGCCGATGTCGTGGCGATCTGCCACGCGCTGGGCCAGCACTGCGCGTCGACGGCGATGATCTACGCCATGCACCAGATCCAGGTCGCCTGCGTCGTGCGTCACGGCGAGGGCAGCGCCTGGCATCGCGGGCTGATGGAGCGGTTGGCGAGCGAGCAGCTGCTGCTGGCCTCGGCGACCACGGAAGCCGGCGTCGGCGGCGATGTGCGCAGCAGCGTCTGCGCCATCGAGCGCAGTGGGGCGCGCTTCACCCTGCAAAAGAACGCCAGTGTGATCTCCTACGGCGCCGACGCCGACGGCATCCTCGCGACGGCGCGCCGCGCGCCCGACGCGCCCGCTTCCGACCAGTCGATCGTCGTCGTGCTTAAGGGCGACTACACCTTGGAGCGCACCTCGGGCTGGGACACGATGGGCATGCGCGGCACTTGCAGCGAGGGTTTCGTGCTGCGCGCGACAGGCGACATCGCGCAGGTGCTGCCGGCGCCCTACGCCGAGATCTCGGCGCAGACCATGCTGCCGACGACGCATCTGACCTGGGCCGGCGTCTGGCTGGGCATCGCCTCCGACGCGGTGGCGCGCGCCCGCGCCTTCATCCGCGCCGAGGCGCGGCGCAAGCCGGGCACGACACCGTCGGGCGCGGTGCGGCTGGCCGAGACGGTGAACCTGTTGCAACTGATGCGCGCCAATATCGTGGCCGCGACGCACGACTATCAGCGCGCGATGGACTCGGTGGAGGCGCTGACGGCGCTCGCCTTCGCCGTCGCGATGAACAACGTCAAGATCGGCTCGTCGCAGATGGCGACCCAGGTGATCAACCACGCGCTGCTGGTCTGCGGCCTGGCCGGCTACCGCAACGACGGCCCCTACAGCGTCACGCGCCACTTGCGCGACGCGCATTCCGCCGCCGTGATGATCAACAACGATCGCATCCTCGCCAACAGCGCCGGCCTGCTGCTGGCGCTGAAGGACGAGCCGGAGATCTTCGCGTGAGCACCCAGGCGCAGATCGCGTTCCGCGACGAGCTGATCGCCGCCGGGCTGCTGCACGCCACCGATGTCGACGGCCTCTACGCGCAGTCCGGCGCCTTCGAGGAGATCGTCACGCGCTTCAGCGCGTTGGTGAGCCGCACCGGCGCGGCCGACGGACCGGAGGTGCTGCGCTTCCCGCCGGGCATGGCGCGCGGCACGCTGGAGCGCAGCGGCTACCTGCGCAGCTTCCCGCAGCTCGCCGGCACCATCCATTCCTTCGCCGGCGGCGATCCCGAGCACGCCGCACTGATCGGCGCACTCGATCGCGGCGACGACTGGACCGGCGGTCAGAAGGTCACCGGCATCGCCTTCACGCCGGCGGCCTGCTACCCGGCCTATCCCATCGTAGCCAAGCGTGGTCCGTTGGCGGCCGAGGGCGCACTGCTCGACGTGCAGTCCTGGTGCTTCCGGCATGAACCGTCGGTCGACCCGGCGCGCCTGCAGCTCTTCCGCCAGCGCGAGCATGTCCGCATCGGCACGCCGGCGCAGGTACTGGAATTCCGCGAACGCTGGCTGAAGCGCGGTCGCGCCATCATGGAATCGATGGGCGTGCCGCTCGACATCGACGTCGCCAACGATCCGTTCTTCGGCCGCGCCGGGCGCATGCTGGCGGCCAGCCAGCGCGATCAGGCGCTGAAGTTCGAGCTCCTGGTGCCGATCACCAGCACCGAGAAGCCCACCGCCTGCGTCAGCTTCAACTACCACCAGGACCATCTCGGCCACGCCTTCGGCCTGCGCCTCGCCGACGGCTCGGTGGCGCACACCGCCTGCGTCGGCTTCGGCCTGGAGCGCATCACCTTGGCCTTGCTGCGCCATCACGGCTTCGACACCACGGCTTGGCCCGAAGCCGTGCGCCGCGCGCTCTGGACGTGAGCCCATGGCGGCGCGACTGCTCGACCTCGATCCCGCGACATGGGTGCCGCACAGCTTGCACGCGCCCGATCGCGACTGGGTCGAAACCAATTGCTACATCGACGTCTGGGTCGAGGCGCTGCACGCGCTGGGCCTGGAGCCGCTGGCGGCGCTGCCCTTCACGGTCGCCCAGGATTTCGAAGGCGATCACTTCACCTTCTTCAAGTTTCCGCCCGAGGATCTGCGCGCGTTGTTCGGGCTTGCGGTGCAGGAGCTGGCGATCTTCGACACGGTCGAGAGCCATATCGAGCAGCAGCTGCGGCGCGGCCGCATGGTGCTGGTCGAGGTCGACGCCTTCCACCTGCCCGACACCAAGGGCACCTCGTATGGCCGCGCGCATACCAAGACGACGGTGGCGGCGATCGAGATCGACATCGCCGCACGGCGGCTGGGATACTTCCACAACACGGCCTTCCATCGGCTCGAAGGCGCCGATTTCGACGGTGTGTTCGGCCGCACGCCACAGACACTGTTCCCCTATTGCGAGTTCGTGAAACGCGAGAGCGCGCCGTTCACCGGCCGCGCCCTGGTCGACCGCTCACTGGCGCTGCTGCGCACTCATCTCCGTCGCCGGCCGGCCGATCCGATCGCCGCGTTCCGGGCCGAGTTCCCCGGCCATATCGAGAGGCTGGCGACGCGCTCGATGGACTATTTCCATCAATACGCCTTCAACGTGCCGCGCCAGCTCGGTGCCAATTTCGAGATGCTGGGCAGCTATCTGCGCTGGCTTGTCGACAACGGGCAGACGGACCTCAACAGCGCGATCTCGGCCTGCCAGACCGTATCGGCGGCGTGCAAGGCGCTGCAGTTCCAGCTCGCCCGCGCCGTAAACCGCAAAAAATTCGGCGACTACGACGCCCTGCTCGACACGCTGGCGACCTCCTACCAATTTGCATTGGCGCCGCTAGTTACAAAGTATGCCTGACAAGTCCTTGTGGGCTGCTTTCACGTATCCACCATTTGCTGCGTGTGGCGGGTTGACGCAGATGCCCGGACTGGCCGGAAAACCGCGATGTTGGCGCGATCGCCACAGCTGGTTCACAAGTCCGGATTTTATCCCAAGATATCAAAGACATTTAGAAGACCGACTTAAAGTGCCGGGCCGCGCTCGCCCCTGATGACCGGTGGTACTGGCAGCAATTTGCCCTGTGACCGACATGAATCCACCGGACCACGCCGTCTCTAATTCTGTTCCGAATCGCATCGGTGAATCAGAGAGTTGTCGCAAGCGCTGCGAGTCCAACGAACTTCGCCACAACTCCGAAGACGGGGCGCAAAGCCGCTGATTCGACAGTTTGACTCACGATAGGAGTCAACGTACTTCTGACTGAGCGTTCGCATGGATATCTGCGCCCAGGTTTCCTTGAATCGAGGCTTGGGTGGTTCACGCGGAGGCTATAGGCGCACGGCGATCCACGGGGGTGGAGGACCGGGCGGACATGAATGGTTTTGCGCATGGGGGAAGGCAGTCGATGATGGTGGAGCGCGGTCTCGCGCGTCGCGCGCTAAGACCGCCCGGATTTCCGGCCACGTTTGAACGGTAAGAGGGTGATCGGCGCGCAGGGCGACCTGCGACGTAATCCTTTCACCGTGGCGGAATAGCGACGCCATCTTGGAAGCCTTGGCCTCCGCCGGAGAGCGGAATGCCGTGGTTGTGGGTGACGATCACAGCGGAAGCGTGGTGAACGCGGCGATGGCGCGCGTGCACTCCAACGCGGGCGAGCGCGTGCGGGCGCTCGGCGAGGGCTGGTCGCTGGCGATCACGCCGCCGGGCGCCATCGCTACGCCCACGTGCCTGGGCTCGATCACCGACTGGGTCGACGCGCCGGTGCCGGGCACCGCGGCGCAGGCTTTGCGCGATGCCGGCCGCTGGTCGCTCGACGCGCCCACACCGTTGCACACCAGCGATATCTGGTACCGCCTACGCTTCGTGGGCGATGGCGCGCGCACCCTGCGCCTGGGCGGGCTGGCGACGATCGCCGAGCTCTGGCTCAACGGCGAGCGGCTGCTGAGCAGCGACAGCATGTTCGTCGAGCACGCGCTGGACGTCGAGCTACGCGGCGACAACGAGCTGTGTCTCGCCTTCCGCGCGCTGCATCCGGCGCTGGCGGTCAAGAAGGGCCGCGGTCGCTGGCGCACGCGCCTGGCCGAGCCGGCCAATCTGCGCTTCGCCCGCACTACCTTGCTGGGGCACATGGCCGGCTGGTGCCCGCCGGTGCACGCCGTCGGCCCCTATCGCCCCATCGAGCTGGTCGAGCGCGCCAGCCCGCTTAGCGTGCGCGACGTTGACCTGCGTGCCCGCGTCGAAGGGCGCGACGGCGTGGTCGGCGTGACCATCGCCGCCGATTGGGCGAACGGCGCGCCGCCCGACGCGATCCTGGGGATCGGCGACCATCGCACATCCCTGACATGGCGCGATGGCGCGCTGCGCGGCGAGCTGCGCATCGCCGATGTCGCGCTGTGGTGGCCGCACACCCATGGCGCGCCCGCCCTGTACGAGGCGCATCTGAAAATCGGCACCATCGCGCTCGATCTCGGCCATGTCGGTTTCCGTACCGTCGAGGTCGATCGCGGCGCCGACGGCAAGGGCTTCGCGCTCAAGATCAACGGCGAGCGCGTGTTTTGCCGGGGCGCGGCCTGGAGCAGCGCCGACATCGTCTCGTTGTCGGGTGCGCGCGCGGCCTACGGACCGTGGCTGCGCATGGCGCGCGACGCGGGCATGAACATGATCCGCGTCGGCGGCACCATGCTCTACGAGAGCGACGCCTTCTTCGCGCTGTGCGACGAGCTCGGACTGATGGTCTGGCAGGACTTCATGTTCGCCAATTTCGACTATCCGGCGAGCGATCCGGCCTTCCTCGACAATGTCGAGCGCGAGGCGGCGCAGTTGCTCGACCGCACCCAGGCCAATCCGTCGCTCACCGTGCTGTGCGGCGGCAGCGAGGTCGAGCAGCAGGCGGCGATGCTCGGCCTGACCAAAGGCTCGTGGGACAACCTGATCTTCACTGATGCGTTGCCACGCGCCGTCGCCCGGCGCCGGCCCGACGTGCCCTATGTGCGCAACGCGCCATCGGGCGGCGCGCTGCCCTTCGTCGCCAGTGAAGGGGTGGCGCACTACTACGGCGTCGGCGCCTATCTGCGGCCGCTCGACGACGCGCGGCGCGCCGAGGTGCGCTTCGCCGCCGAGTGCCTGGCCTTCGCCAACGTGCCGGAGCGCGCTAGCGTGCAGGCGCTGATGGGCGACGCGATCGCTGCCATCGGCCATCACCCGCGCTGGAAGGTCTCGGTGCCGCACGATCCCGGCGCCGGCTGGGATTTCGAGGACGTGCGCGACCATTACTTGCGCACGCTCTACGGCGTCGAGCCGACGCGGCTGCGTCACGAGGATCCCGACCGCTATCTGCGCCTGTCGCAGGCGGTCAGCGGCGAGGTGATGGAAGCGGTCTACGCCGAGTGGCGGCGCGGCCGCTCGACCTGCGCTGGCGGCATTGTCTGGATGCTGCGGGATCCGCGGCCCGGTACCGGCTGGGGCGTGATCGATTCCAGCGGCCAGCCCAAGCCGTGCTGGCACGCGCTCGCGCGCGCCTTCCGCCCGGTGCAGGTCAACCTCACCAACGAGGGCGTCAACGGTCTCGCCATCCACGTGCTCAACGAGACCGCGGCCTGCATCGAGGCGACCTTGTCCTTCGCCTGCCTGCGCGATGGCGCGACGCCGGTCGCGCGCGCCAGCCGCGAGCTGACCTTGGCGCCGCGGTCGAGCCTCGAGCTGTCGAGCGCCGAGCTGCTGCAAGGCTTCTTCGACGTCACCTACGCCTATCGCTTCGGCGCGCCGCAGCACGACGCGACGGTCGCGACGCTCAGCGACCGCGCGAGCGGCGCCACGATCGCGCAGGCCTTTCACTTCCCGGACGGCACCATGCCGTGTCGGGCCGATCTCGGGCTCAACGCCGACGTCCTGCGCGACGAGTCCGGCTGGGCGTTGCGGCTGAGCACACGGCGCCTGGCGCGCGGCGTGCAGATCGAGGACGGCGCGTTCCGCGCCGCCCAGGAGTGGTTCCATCTCGCTCCGGGGGAGGAGCGAATGGTGCGGCTGGAGCCGCGCGGGGAGTCGGCCGCGGTGCCCGACGGGGAGATCCACGCGCTTAACGGGCTCGCGCCGCTGCGTTTCAGGGGGACGGCGTCATGATGCCCGTGGTGTTCGAGGGTTGCACCGGCTGGCTCCATCCGGCCGCCGGCAATCGCGGCGTGATCATCTGCGCCGCGCAGGGTTACGAGGAGCTGTGCACGCATCGCCCGATGCGCGGCCTGGCCGAGCGTATCGCCAAAGCTGGCTTGCCGACCCTGCGCTTCGACTATCCCGGCACCGGCGACTCGATCGGCGACGAGCGCGATCCCGCGCGCGTGCGGGCATGGCTCGATTCGATCCACGCCGCCTCGCGCTACCTCCGCCAGCAGATCGGCGTCAAGGAGATCGCCATCGTCGGCCTGCGCATCGGCGCCACCCTGGCGGCCATCGCCGCCGAGGAGCTGGGCGATGTCGAGGCCGTGGCGCTGATGGCGCCGCCGGTCTCTGGCCGCGTCTATGTGCGCGAGCTCCAGGCTTTCTCGAGCATGTTCACGCCGGCGCCCGAGGGCGCGCCGCCGCCGGCCGATCCCGACGCGCTGCAGGCCACCGGCTTCCTGCTGTCGTCCTCGACCGTCGCCGATTTGAGGGCGCTTGGCTTGCTAAAGCTGGCGCACCGTCCGGCGAAGCGCGTGATGCTGCTGCATCGCCCCGACTCGCCACCGGAGAAGAAGCTGGCCGCACGCCTGCGCGAACTCGACGCCGACGTCTCGGAGATCACGTTCGACGGCTTCAGCGAGCTGATGGACGAGGTCTGCTACGGTCAGCGTCTGCCGCACGCCATCTTCGCGCGCTTGACCGAGTTTCTCGCCGAAGGCGCGAAGAAGACCGACCAGGCGATCCTGCCGGCCACCGTCGCCTGCCTGGCGTTCGACGGCTTCAGCGAGGAGGCGACGACCTTCGGCGAAGACGACAGGCTGTTCGGCGTGCTGTGCGAACCGACCACGTCCTGCTTCGACGGTTCGGTACCCACCGTTCTGTTCCTCAACACCGGCCACCACCATCATGCTGGCTTTGGCCGCATGGCGACGAACATGGCGCGCAAGCTCGCGGCCGAGGGCATCCCGTCGCTGCGCTTCGACGCCGCCGGGCTGGGCGACAGCGGCGCCTTGCCGGGCCGACCCGAGGGCGTGATCTATTCGACCGAAGCCTGCGCCGACGTCAGCGACGCGATCTCGATGCTCGAGGCGCGCGGCTATCGCAACCACATCGTCGTCGGTCATTGCTCGGGCGCCCACCTCGCCTTCCATTCGACCATCGTCGACCCGCGCATCGCCGCCCAGGTGCTGATCAACCTGCAGGTCTTCGTCTGGGGTGCCAACGACACGCTGGAGACGGTGATCCGCGCGCGCCGGCGCAGCGGTCGCGAGATCCTGGGCGATGTCTGGCGCGCGATACGCCAGCCCGCGGCCTGGCACCGCCTGATGCGCGGCGCCAAGCGTGACCGCGAGCTGGCGCGCGCCCTGCTCGGCCGCGCCGGCCGCGTCGCGCGCGACAAGCTCGCCGGCGTCACTGGCCGTCTGCTCGGCGTCGACGCGACGACCAGCCCGGTCGAAGGCTGGTTCCGCGCCATCGACGCGCGCGGCACCCGTACGCTGCTGCTCTACAGCGCCGGTGACGACGGCCTGACCGAGCGCGACCAGCACCTCGGTCCGGGTGGTCGCGCGCTCGCCGATCTACGCACGGTGCGCACGCACATCATCGACCACGCCGATCACCTGCTCTCGACACGCGAGACGCAGGAACGGGTCGCGGCGATCCTGTCGAGTTTCCTCGCCGACCTGCCCGCCCGGCCGATCGTCGCGACACCGCGCCTCGCCGCCGAATAATCTGCTATATCCGGGGCCATGCCCCGGGTGCTTATCGCCGTCCTGGCCGTCGCCACCGTGCTGGCCGCCGCCGTGCTTGGCTACCTCCTGCACAAGAGCGCGCAGGAACTCGCCCAGCCCAACCCCGCGCGCGCCAAGGTCGTGTTCCCCTACCCCGAGGTCGTGCGCGACCAATAGCGACGCCCACGCCGCACCTGTCATCCCGAGCGGAGCGAGGGATCCAGGGCCTGCCTGGATCCCTCGCTCCGCTCGGGATGACAGGGATCAGGCCAACGCGCCGCGCAGGGCGGTGGCGTAGAGGCGCTCGCGCAGGCCGCTCGGGCGCGCCAGCGCCATGCGCTCCACGCAAGCGTCGATGTCGGCCGTGCGTTCAGCGCGCAGGCCGCACCATGCCAGGCCGGCCAGCGCCAGCGGCGAGGCGCTGGCGGCTTTCAGACGCTGCAGCGCCGGGATCAGGCGCTGCTCGACCGGCGTGAAGTCGGTGCCGAACGGAAACGCCGGCAGCAGGCCGCGCTCGTGCGCCGGCTTCAGCGCGCGCTCGATGCGCTCGGGCGTGTTGTCGCGGAAGGCCGCGGGGATCTCGTAGGTTGACGCGATCTTGCTGGCGCTGCGGGCTTGGCGCAGCAGCTCGGGTTGAAAGCGCGAATCGGCGATCGCCAGCATCGCCGCGACGCACTCGGCATCGGTCTTTCCCCGCAGATCGGCGACGCCGTACTCGGTGACGAAGATGTCGCGCAGGTGGCGTGGGATCGTCGCGTGACCGTAGCTCCAGACGATGTTGGAAACGGTCTTGCCGGCCAGCTCGCGCGTGGCGCCCAGGGTCAGGATCGAGCGCGCGCCCTCGAGCGCGAAGGCCTGGGCGACGAAATTGTACTGACCGCCCACGCCGCTGACGATACGGCCATCCTCCAGCGCGTCGGAGATCGCGGCGCCCAGCGCCGTGGCCATCAGCGCGTTGTTGACGAAGCGGCCATGCACGCGCGCCGCGCGCTTGCCCGCCTCGTCGCCGGCGAGATCGTTGACGAAGGTCACCGCCGTCATGGCGATGCGCGCGCGCTCGGCGTCGCTCATGTCGCGCAGCGCGGCGTAGAAGTCGCGCGGGCCGAGGAAGAACGCGGCGTGCAGAGCCACGCCATCGATCTCGCGCTTCAGGATGCCGGCGCGCATCAGATGCAGGAAGCCGTCGACCAGCATCTCGCTGCAGCCGTAGAGGCCAAGGTCGAACGGCGCCAGCTCGCGCGGCAGCGTGTCTTCCGCCGGTGTCACCGCGCCCACGACCTCGCGATATACCGCGTTGTCCCTCTGGCGCAGGCAGAGCGCGTGGGTAACGCCGTCACCGACCGAGCCGATGCCGATCTGCAGGGTGCCGCCGTCGCGGATCAACCGCGCAACGTGGAAGCCCGTGGCGTAGTCGATGAGGCCAAGCGGCGCCTTGGGCGGCGCGAACAGCGTGAAGGATCCTTCGCGCGCCTCGAGCAGATGGGCGAAGGCGTCGGCGGCGATCTCGGCGTCGCCGCCCATGAACGGCAGGTGCTCATTGACCTCACCGACAAAGACGAAGTCGGGATCGCCGCCGCGCGCCTTCAAGAGATCGAGCGTCAGGTCGGGGTTGCAGCTCAGGCTGCAACGATCGCCACGGCGCGCCACGAGCTGGGCGGCGACGTTGACGCCGCGATCCAGCAGGTAGCGGCCGACATGGGTGTAGTTGGCGGAGATGTAGTCCCGCTGCGCGCCCTCGACGCCCAGCCAACGACCGGCGAGCATGAAGAACTCGTGCACCGTGACATTGGCCGGCAGGGCGCCGGCGCGGCGGTCGCTAGCGTAGTCGAGCGCGACATAGCCACCGAAAACGCGCTCGACCACCGGCGCCAGAAAGCGGCGCTCCATGTCACTGCCGGGGCGCGGCACCTCCAGCGACAGCGCGGTGAAGATGGTCAGACTGAGCGAGGAATCGGCGCGGGCGCGGGCGTAAAGCGCGTTGGCGATACGGTTGGCCTTGCCCAGCCCCAGCGGCAGAGCGAGCACGATGCGTTTGCCGACGCGCGCGATGATGGCGTCGACGACGGCATCGGCAGTGTCGTGGATCACCATCGGCCTTTCGCCCTGTTGCGTCGGTAGAGCCAGCGCGCGAAGAGATTGTAGGCGAGTTGCCCGAGCTGGCGCAGGACCGGCACGCGCGCCAGCGTGCCCAGCCAGCGCTGGCCACGTGTCCGCGACCACAGACGCTCGAAGGCGTCGACGCCGACGCCGATCGAGCCGTCGGCTTCCTTCACATGCAGCCGCTCACGCACCGCTTCGAGCGATGCCCCGACCTCCGCCGCGCGTTCCGGCTGGCTATGCACGTCGATCCATTCGACATCGCTGGCACCGCAGGCCTCCATGCGCGCACGCTGCCCCTCGATGCCGGCGCGGC
>CAYTFW010000030.1:0-8496 GCA_964437145.1 uncultured Rhizobiaceae bacterium | reverse complement strand
CGGCGCGGCCCAAACGGCGTCACCGCCACGGCTCGACCAGGATCTTGGTGTGGCGTTCGGGGTTGCCGAGCTCCTCGAAGGCGCTCTTGACGCCGTCGACGCCGACCTTGCCGGTGATCAGCGGCGCCACGTCGACCTGGCCCTCGGCGATCAGCCGGAGCGAGCGGGCGAACTCCTCCGGCGTGTAGCCCAGCACGTACTGGACGTTGAGCTCCTTGCTGATGCCGAACATCGGCTCGGTCCGGTCGGGCTCCATGCAGACGCCGACCACGACGATGCGCGCGCCGCGCGGCACGCCCTCGAAGATCTGCTGCAGCACGCCGGGCACGCCGACGCAGTCGAAGGCCAGCGCCGGCCTGGTCAGCACCTGGCTGCCCATGATCGGCGCCACCGGCTTGGCATCGGGCGGCAGCGCCGCGTGCTGGGCCCACGTCGCGTAGGCCGAGCCCTTCGCCGGATCGACGACGATGTCGGCGCCCATCTTCTCGGCCAGCGCCCGCCGCGTCGGCGAATAGTCCGCCGCTACGATCGGCCCGATCTTCTTCAGCTTCAGCGCCGCGATCACCGCCAGGCCGACCGGGCCGCAGCCGATCACCAGCGGCACCTCCTCGCCGGTGATGCGCGCCATCTCGACGGCGTGCACGCCCACGGCCAGCGGCTCGGTCAGCGCCGCGAGGTCGGTCGACAGGCCGTTGGGCACCGCGAGCAGGAACGCCTCGGTCAGCACCATGCGCTCGCCATAGCCGCCGGGGAAATCGTTGGAGTAGCCGACGCCGGTGATGCCGTCGGGGATGCGCATCACGGGGATCGAGCAGACCCGTGTGCCTGGCTTCAGCGCCTTGCTGGTCCGCGGCCCGTGGTCAATCACCTCGCAGACGAATTCGTGGCCGAAGACGATGTCGCGCTTCAGGTCGAAGCGCGGCTTGCCGGTCATGCGCACACTCACATCGACCATATGATGCGCGTGCTTGGCGGCGTGCAGGTCGGAGCCACAGATGCCGCAGGCCAAGGTCTTGACCAACACCTGTCCGGCCGCCGGCACCGGATCGGCCAACTCGCCGGCGATGATGTCGCCGTTGCGGAAGATGGCGGCGCGCATGGCTGGTCCCTCCGTGAGATCGTTGCTTCACGCTAGCGCCGACTGCCATGCTTGGTCGACAAAGATCGGGGGAGCGTTTCGTATGCCGCGACAGGACTGGCGCAAGCGCGCCGGCACGCCGTTTCAGTGCGAGAAGAAGCCGGCGATGGGCACCAAGGGCATGGTGGTGACCAACCATCCGCTGGCCTCGGCCGCCGGCGCGGAGATCCTGGCGGCGGGCGGCAACGCCTTCGACGCGGCCATTGGAGCGTTATTCACCTTGAGCGTCGTCGAGCCGATGATGGTCGGCATCTTCGGCGGCGGCATGGCGCATCTGCGCTTCGCCAATGGCAAGCACACCGTGATCGATGGCATGAGCACGGCGCCGCTGGCGGCGCGGCCCGACACCTATCGTCCGGTGTCGGACAAGATGCCCGACTACATGGAGACAGTGGGCCGCGAAAACGCCGTCGGCATCAAGTCCGTGGCCGCGCCGGGCAACCTCAAGGCGTGGTGCGAGATCCTCGGGCGCTTCGGCACCTTTTCGCTGGCCGACGCGATGGAGCCGGCGATCCGCCACGCCTCGCGCGGTTTCGCGGTCTCGGCCTACCTCCAGGAATGCGCTTCCGATGTCGCGGCCGACATGGCGCGCGATCGTGAGATCTCCAAGCTCTACCAGCCCGGCGGCAAGCCGATCCAGAAGGGTACGCGACTCATACAGGGCGACTACGCCGAGACCCTGCGCACCATCGCCAAGAAGGGGCCCGCCGTGTTCTACGGCGGCGCGCTGGGCCGCGTCATCGTCGATCACTTCGCGCGCAAGGGCGGCCTGATCGCGATGAAGGACCTCACCGGCTTCGAGGTGATCGAGCGCAAGCCGGTGCGCGGCACGTATCGGGGTTTCGATATTGTGGGCCCGCCGCCACCGACCTCGGGCGGCGTGCACGTGATCCAGATGCTCAACATCCTGGAGCACTACGATCTCGCCCGCCTGGGCTTCGGCACGCCTGATACGCTGCATCTGCTGGCCGAGGCGCTGAAGATCGCCTTCGCCGACCGCAACGCCGCCACCGCCGATCCGGCCTTTGTGAAGGTGCCGGTGGCCAAGCTGATCTCCAAGCGCTACGCCGCCAACCGCCAGGCGCGCATCGACCCCAAGCGCGCGCAGGTCTGGAAGACCGGGCTGATCCGGCCTGAGTCCGCGAACACCACGCATCTCACCGTGGCCGACTCCTTCGGCAACGTCGCGGCGATGACGCAGACCATCAACAACCTGTTCGGCTCGCGCATCATCGTGCCGGGCACCGGCATCATTCCCAACAACTACATGAATCTGTTCGACCCGCATCCCGGCCACACGCTGTCGATCGCGCCGGGCAAGCGAGTGACGTCCTCAATGTCGCCGCTGATGGCGCTGAAGGACGGCCAGCTGCGCTATGCGCTGGGCTTGCCGGGCGGCCTGCGCATCTTCGGCTCGGCGATGCAGGCGCTGATCAACCTGATCGACCATGGCATGTCGCTACAGGAGGCGGTCGAGGCGCCGCGCCTGTGGACGCAGGGCGGCCCGGTCGAGGTCGAGAACGAGGTGCCTCAGAAGGTACGCGACGCGCTGGCCAAGCGCGGTCACGAGATGCTGCCGCTGCCGCATATCGGCGGCGGCATGAACGCCATCCAGTTCAACGACGATGGCTCGACCCTGGGCGCCGCCTGCTGGCGCGCCGACGGCGTGCCCATCGGCCTGGGCGGCGGCCCGGCCCGGCCCGGCACCCGCTTCTGGCCCGACCGCACACGACCCAAGCCGCGGCAACGCGCCTCTGTCATCCCGAGCACAGCGAGGGATCCAGGGCTAGCCTAGATCCCTCGCTGCGCTCGGGATGACAGGTACTATCGAACGCGCAACCGCGCCGACAGCGCGATGGTGAGCGCCAGGCCGATCAGCGCCATGATCAGCACGGCGTCGCGCGGGCTCGAGGCGTCGGCGAGGAAGCCGGCGAGCAGCACGCCCAGCGGACCGGTGCCGATGCACACGGTGACGATACCCATCAGGCGCGAGCGCATCTCGGGTGGCGCCTCGGTCAGCATCAACGTCGACTGCATGTTGCTGAAGCCCGCCGTGCCCAATCCACCGAGCACCAGCACCAAGACTGCCAGCCAATAGGACGGCGAGATCGCCATCACGAGCAGCGCCACGAAGAACAGCGAGGAGCCGCCGACGAAAGTCAGGCGTCGGTCGATGCGCACGAGGCCGGAGGCCAATAACATGCCGCCGGTCAGCGCGCCGATCGGTTCGGCGGCGGCCAGCACGCCGACCAGGGTTGGCGAGACCTTGAACTCGCCGCTGCCGATCGGCGCGATCAGGCCCGAGTAGCAGAAGGCGAAGGCGTTGACGACGATGGTGATGGCGTAGACCAGCATGATCAGCGCGTTGGTGCGGGCGAAGCGCAGGCCGGCGGCGATGTCGGTGACGATGCGGCCCAACGCCAGCGGCCGCGTCTCCTGCGCGTAGGCAAAGCCCAGGATGGCGCCGCCGCAGATGAACTGGACCACCGAGGAGATGCCGTAAGCGCCGGCCATGCCCAGCAGCTCAAAGGTCACGCCGCCCAGCAGGGGGCCAATCATGCGGGTGGCAGCGCCGGTCATCGAGTCGAGCGCGATCGCCTGCACGATACGCGACGGACCCGCCGCCTCGCCCACCATGCGGCGACGCGTCGGCATCTCCGTTGACCACATCGTGCCAGAGATAAAACCGCCGACGACGATGTGCCAGAGCGCGAGCTGGCCCGACGCAGCGAGCGTCGCCAGGATGGCCGAGATCGACGCCGGAATCAGCAGGGCGGCGAGAAAGACGTGCTTGCGGTTGACCGATTCCGCCACCGCGCCGGCGAAGGCACCGAACAGCAATTGCGGCAACTGACGCGCGGCAGCCACGGCGGCGGCGGCGAGGCCCGAGCCGGTGACCTCGTAGGCGAACAAGCCCGCCGCGAGCAGCTCGAGCCAACGCATCGCGTTGGTGAAGCCGCCGGCCAGCCACAGCCGCACAAAATCGCTGGACGTCAGCAGATCGCGCGTCCGCCAGCGCTCCTCCTCGCCCTTCATTGCCGCCGAGGCTAGCACGTCGCACGGCGGAACAGCGACATGGCGCCCATGATCGGATTGCGCGACTCGGGCGGGGGTGGCGCGCTAGGCTGCGGCGCCGCTGTCATTCCGAGCGCAGCGAGGAATCTAGGAAGCCGCCTAGATTCCTCGCTGCGCTCGGAATGACAGATGCGGTGGGAGGAAACGCACATGAACAGACTCGACGGCAAGATCGCGTTCCTGTCGGGCGCGGCGCGTGGCATTGGGGCGGAGACCGCGAGACTGATGGCCAAGGCCGGCGCCAAGGTGGCGATCGGCGACATCCTCGACGAGAAGGGCCGCGAGACCGCGCGCGCCATCGAGAAGGAGGGCGGCGAGGCGCTCTACACGCATCTCGACGTCACCAGCGAGGCGGAATGGCAGGCGGCGATCGACGCCACGGTGAAGCGCTTCGGTGGCCTGGACATCCTGGTCAACAACGCCGGCATGTTCCTCGGCAAGGGCAGCGAGGAAGCGACCTTGGCCGAATGGCATCGGCTGTGCGGCATCAACCTCACTGGCGTGTTCCTCGGCACCAAGCTGGCGATCCCCGCCTTGCGCGAGCGAGCGAAGACCAGCCCGCAGGGCAGCGCGATCGTCAACCTCGCCTCGATCGCCGGACTCGTGGGCTCGCAGCTCGATCCGCTCTACTCCATGACCAAAGGCGGCGTGACCTTGTTCACCAAGTCGACGGCGCTGGAGTTCGCGCGCAAGGGCTATCGCATCCGCGTCAACTCGATCCATCCCGGCGTCATCGACACCGACATGGGCGCGCAGACCTTCGTCGCGCGTGCCCGCTTCGCTGGCACCAACGACGTCGAGGCGGCACGGCAGACCTCGGTGGCCTATCACCCGATGGGAAGGCTGGGCGTGCCGATGGATATCGCCAACGGCATCGTCTTCCTCGCGTCCGACGATGCGGGCTTCATGACCGGCTCGGGCCTGGTCATGGATGGCGGCATCACCGCGCAGTGACCCTCTGTCATGTCGAGCGTAGCGAGACATCCAGGCTTGCCTAGATCCCTCGCTGCGCTCGGGATGACAGAGAATCGAGAGGACCGACCAGCATGAGCCACGACAGGGTCGCGATCGTCACCGGCGCCTTCGGCGGCATGGGCGTGGCGTTCACGCGCAAGCTGCTCGACGAGGGTTGGCGGGTCGCACGCTTCGATTTGCAGCCGGCGATCGACGCGGCGCCGGTGGCGAACGACGACAAGCGGGTGATGGTGGCGGCGTGTGACGTCGCCGACTACGCCAGCGTCGAGCGTTCGGTCACGGCGGTACGCGAGCGCTTCGGCAAGATCGATGCGGTGATCAACGGCGCCGGCATCGTCGCCAACATCGCCTCGATCGCGAAGATGGACCCGGCGAAATGGGCCTGGGAGCTGGGCGTCAACCTCAGCGGCCCGTTCCACATGATCAAGGCTACCGCGCCAGCGATGGCCGAGTCCGGCTGGGGCCGCTTCGTCAACATCTCGTCGCAGGCGGCGCAAGTGGGCTTGCGCTACCAGTCCGCCTATTGCGCCAGCAAGGCGGGGCTGCTCGGGCTGATGCGCGTGGTGGTGGCGGAGTACGGCCACAGGGGCGTGACCTGCAACACGCTGCTGCCCGGCCTGATCGCAACTCCCAAGGTGCTGGGCATGCCGCCGGAGATCCTGCAGCGCGCCGTCGAGGGCATCCCCACCGGCCGCGCCGGCACGGTCGAGGAGATGGCCGAGATGGCCGCCTTCCTGATGACCGACAAGGCGGGCTTCATCAACGGCGCCAGCATCGACATCGACGGCGGCAAGCACGTGCAGATCAGCGACCTCACGCGCAGGCGGCAGTGACTGCCTCTTTGGGACCGCCGGCGTCCCGCCGGCATCTTCATGAGCCGGCGAGACGCCGGCGGTCCCAGGAAGACATCCTGGATTCCTCGCTGCGCTCGGAATGACAGAGAGGCAAGGAGACGACCACCATGAAGTTCGGCCTGCTTTACGAGCATCAGCTCCCCCGCCCCTGGACCAACGGCGCGGAGCACAAGCTGTTCCATGAGGCGCTGGCGCAGGTCGAGCTCGCCGACCGGCTGGGCATCGACTACGTCTGGGAGGTCGAGCACCATTTCCTCGAGGAGTATGCGCATTCCTCCGCGCCGGAGGTGTTCCTCGCAGCGTGCGCCGCGCGGACGAAGAACATCCGCATCGGCCACGGCGTGGTGCTGGCGCCGCCGGGCTACAACCACCCGGCGCGCGTCGCCGAGCGCATCGGCACGTTGGATCTCATCGCCTCGGGCCGCGTCGACTGGGGCACCGGCGAGTCGGCCTCGCGCGTCGAGCTCGAGGGCTTCGGCATCCCGCCCGACGACAAGAAGGCGATGTGGCGCGAGGCGGTCGAGCAGACCGCCAACATGATGGTGATGGAGCCCTACCCCGGCTTCAACGGCCGCTACTTCTCAATGCCGCCGCGCAACATCGTGCCCAAGCCCTACCAGACGCCGCATCCGCCGATCTGGGTCGCCTGCTCGCGCCGCGAGACCATCCACGCCGCCGCCAGAGCCGGCATCGGCGCGCTGACCTTCGCCTTCGTCGACCCCGATGAAGCCGGCAAGTGGGCGAAGGAGTATTACGAGATCATCAAGTCGGATGAGTGCGTGCCGATCGGCCACAGCGTGAACGCCAACGTCGCCATGGTCACCGGCTTCTCCTGCCACGAGGACGTGGCCGAAGCGAAGCGGCGCGGCGCCGAGGGCTTCCAGTTCTTCGGCTATTCGCTCGGCCACTACTACGTCTACGGCTCGCACCAACCCGGCGTCACCAATGTCTGGGACCGCTTCGAGATCGCCAAATCAGGCCTGCCCGAAGTCGGCCACGGCAGCGGCATCGGCACACCGGCGCAGCTCACCGAGCACCTCCAGCGCTATCAGGACGCCGGCGTCGATCAGGTGATCTTCATTCAGCAGGGCGGACGGAACAGGCACGAGCACATCTGCGATTCGCTGAACCTGTTCGCTGAGAAGGTGATGCCGATGCTGAAGAAGGACGCCGCCCAGCGCGAAGCCAAGAAGCAGGCCGAGCTGGCGCCGTTCATATCAGCGGCGCTGAAGCGCAAGCAGAAGATGGCGCCGATCGCCCGCGAGGCGATCCCCATCGTCACCGCTTACGGCCGCAACGTGATCAACGCCGGCCAGGCCGCCGAAGGCCCGACCCACCACCTCAACGCCGACATCACCGTGATGATGAACGACCCGGCGGAGCAGAAGAAGGCGCAGGCGGCGGAGTGATCTTTGGGAGCGCCGGCGTCCCGCCGGCCTTCATGAGCCGGCGAGACGCCGGCGCTCCCAGTTAGGCGATGAACGCCCGCACCGTCTCCACGAACGCATCGAGCCGGTCGTGGTGCACCCAGTGGCCGGCGTTGTCGAACGACACCACCTTGGCCGTGGGGAACTTGGCGATGCGGCCGTCGTCTTGCGGGTTCGAGGCCCAGCTTTCCTTGCCGTAGACCAGCAGGGTGGGACACGTGATGCGCGTCCACAAATGCTCGATGTCGTCCTGCGTCATGTCGTAGGGCTGCCAGGCGCGCACGTAGTTGTCGAACTTCCAGCTATAGGTGCCGTCCTCGTTCTGGTTGACGCCGTGCTCGGTGAGGTGACGCGCCTGCGCCGGCGAGAGGTGCTTGTTCTCCTCCTGCATGCGCGCGAAGGCCTCCTCGATGCTGGCGTAGCGCCGCGGCAGGCGGCCGGAGAGCTTGCGCACCTCGTCGACCCATCCCCGCATGCGCTCGTCGATGGTCTTCTTCTGGCGCTCCGCCAGCATGCGCGGCGAGGGGCCCAGGCCCTCGATCGCCACCAGCTTGCGCACGGTCTCGGGATAGATGCCGGCGTAGCGCAGCGAGATGTTACCGCCGAGCGAGTGGGCGACGATGGTCACCGGCGCCAGGTGCTGCTGATGGATCAGCTGGGCGAGGTCGTAGACATGGGCCGCCATGGCGTAGTTGCCGTCGGGCGACCACTGGCTGTCGCCGTGGCCGCGCAGGTCGGGGGCGATGATGTGCCAGTCCTTGCGCAGGCGTTCGGCCACCCAGTCCCAGTTACGGCAATGGTCGCGCCCGCCATGCACCAGCAGCAGCGGCGGCGCCGACGGGTTGCCCCAGTCGACGTAATGCAGGCGCAGGCGCTGCGAGAAATAGACCCGCGAGGTCGGGCCGATGGTGGTGTCGGGGGTGTTGGTCATGACCGTGTCATAGCCCCCCACCGAACCGCCGGGCAAGAACCCCTCACCCCTAGCCCCTCTCCCGCAAGGGGAGAGGGGAGGAAGACTCGATGCCTC
>CAYTFW010000029.1:0-43211 GCA_964437145.1 uncultured Rhizobiaceae bacterium | reverse complement strand
TTGTTGCCGCCGGCGCCCGACGACAAGAAGGTCAGCGTGTCGGGATCCTTCTTGGCCAGCGCGATCAGCGCGGCGACGTTCTTGACCGGCACGTCGGGATGCACCGCCAGCACGTACTGGTAGTCGGTGGTTTGCGTGATCGGGATCAGGTCCTCGAGCGTGTTGGTCTTGTAGCCCTTCAGCACGTGGGGATTGAGCACGATGTTGGTGCTCACGGCGTAGAGCAGCGTGTAGCCGTCGGGCCGGGCGTTGGCGACGATGGTCGTACCGATGCCGCCGGCGGCGCCGCCCTTGTTGTCGACGATGATGCTCTGGCCGAACAGCGGCGTCATCAGATGCGCCAGCTCGCGCGCGACGATGTCGGCGCCGCCGCCGGCGGCGTAGGGCACGACCAAGGTCACCGGCCGCTCCGGCCACTTGGCCTGGGCGAACGTCGTGCTCGGCAGGGCCAGCGCGGCGGCGCTGGCGGCGATGGCGTGGCGGCGGCTCAGAAGCATGGGCGTTTCCTTCGGCGACACATTTTGTTGCCAATAGACTACGACGGAACCGCCCCCGGGGCCAATCGCCTTGCCCCCGCGTACGCAACCGCTAGACTGTGGGCAATTGATAACCCCGAAACGGGTGGCGACGTTGACCCTCCCTCTGCCGCCTCAAGCCCTCGATCTGCTGAACTCGCTCGACGAGAAGCTGTCGGTCAAGGACGCCATCGTCGATATCGTCGACGTGCGCAAGACGCCCGGGCAGGACGGCACGGCCAGCCAGGACCTGCTGGTGCGCGGCCGCGACGGCAAGGAGCGCACCATCACGCTGACCGATTTCGGCGAGTTCGAGATGCGTCGTGGCCAGCAGATGTACGGGCTGTTCGTCGACGACACCGCGGTCATGCTCTTCAACGCCAAGACCAGGAAGCACCTGATGCTGCCCGGCGTCGACGCCGAGAAGAAGCGCAACCTGCTGGCCAAGGCGCTCGATCCGCTCGACATGGTGCGCATCGTGTACAGCTTCGCCACCGATCCGGAGCTGCCGGGCGGCGGCTCGCGCGCGCTGCGCGAGCTCAAGTCCAACGTCGACAAGATGAACGCCGAGAAGAAGCCGGCCAAGCGCGCCTCGACTCCTGTCCCGATGCGCACGACGCTGGGTGTGGTGGCGATCCTGGCGGTCGCCGGCGCCGGCATCTACTTCGCGCGCGACCTGATCTTCAAGACTGCCGACCCGGTGGTCAGCATCGGCACGCCGCCGGCCGGCCCGGGCACGCCGCTGGTGAGCTATCTCGACCTGGTGCAGCTCACGCTCGATGAGACCCGCGCCGGCACCGATCCCAAGGATGGCGCGGCGGTCTGCGAGCTGGTGGGCTCGATCTACAACCGCATGGGCCGCAAGGTCGACAAGATGAATTTCACCGGCCGCGTGCGCGACACCGTGATCGCCTTCACGATCGAGGACGTCGACAAGAGCGCGGAGAAGCGCGGCGTGGTCATCGGTCGCCATCCCGGCGCCTGCAAGCCGAGCTACAAGGACCGCTATGAGCTCACCGAGCCGGAATGCGTGCTCGACGGCTTGGTCTGGCGGGGCTGCCGCGACGTCATCCGCATCCTGTTCTGAGGTATGATGCCGTTCCATGGGTGACCGGAACCATAGAAGCGCGCTGCATCCCAACTCCGAGCTGCTGCTGCGGCGGCCGGGGATCGGCCACAATGGCGGGCCGCTCGACATGTCGTGGGAGGCCTGGATCTGGCGCCGGGCCGTGGCCAAGGCGTGGAAGACGCCCAAGCCGGAGGTCGCGCTGCGCCGCATGGCGCGGGCCGAGAAGCTCGGCATCACCTATCGCGAGTTCACCGCCGTCATCCTCGACACCGGCACCTATCTGTCGGCGGCGCTGGTGCCGCTGGGGCTGGTGGCGCGCTTGTCGCGCGCAGCCGATGGCTCGCTCGCGGTCGAGGCGCGGCCGGAGATGGCGGCGAAGCTGGCGCGCTTCGGCGGCCGGCTGCTGCTGATCGCCGATCCGCTGATCCACGGCAAGCTCGCGCCCGAGACGCTTGTCGATCTGCGCGCGTCGTTGTCGGCCGCGCTGCCCTGCGCCGTCGAGGCGGTCGGCCTGCGCGACGACGTGAAGGGCCTGCTGCGCGCCGCCGCCGTGCCGAAGCAGGAGGTCTTCTTCGTCGGCACCGGCTTCGCCGATGTCGCCGTGGCCGAGGCCGCCGGCTTGAGCCTGTTCAAATGGGCGCACGAGTGGCTGCCCTGAGCGACGCGGCGTTGCCCCTGGCGGGCGTCAAGGTCGTCGAGTTCTCGCACACCGTGATGGGGCCGACCTGCGGCCTGATCCTTGCCGATCTCGGCGCCGAGGTGGTGAAGATCGAGCCGGTCGACGGCGATCGCACGCGGCGGCTGAAGGGCTTCGGCACCGGCTTCTTCGGCTTCCTCAACCGCAACAAAAGCTGCCTCGCCATCGACATCGACAAGCCCGCGGGCAGGGCGGTGGTCGACAGGCTCGTGGCGCAGGCCGACGTGCTGGTCGAGAACTTCGCGCCCGGCACCATGACCAAACGCGGCTACGGTCCCAAGCGCTGCGCCGAGCTCAACCCGCGCCTGGTCTATTGCGCGCTCAAGGGCTTCCTCGGCGGCCCCTACGAGCATCGCGCCGCGCTCGACGAGGTCGTGCAGATGATGGGCGGGCTGGCCTACATGACCGGCCCCAGCGGCCGGCCGCTGCGCGCCGGCGCCTCGGTCGTCGACATCATGGGTGGTAGCTTCGGCGTCGTCGGCGTGCTGCTCAAGCTGCGTGAGCGCGAGCGCACGGGCAACGGCGGGCTGGTCGAGAGCGCGCTCTTCGAATCGGTGGTGATGCTGATGGGCACCCATCTCGCCGCCGGCGCGGTGCTCAAGCATCCGGTGCCACCGATGCCCGAGCGGCTGAGCTCATGGGCGATCTACGAGCCGTTCGACACGGCCGATGGCATCAAGATCTTCCTCGGCGTCACCAGCGATGGCCAATGGCGCCGTTTCGTCGATGTCTTCGGCCTCGACGACATGAAGCGCGATC
Source organism: uncultured Rhizobiaceae bacterium (assembly GCA_964437145.1). GTDB lineage: Bacteria > Pseudomonadota > Alphaproteobacteria > Reyranellales > Reyranellaceae > JAFAZJ01. The sequence goes on along the minus strand of CAYTFW010000029.1, from coordinate 40,171 downwards.
CGCGGCTGGCCACCAACAACGACCGCATCGCCGCGCGGCCCTGGCTGCTGCCGGCGCTGGCCAAGGTGATCGAGCGCATGCCCTTCGAGGAGGTCGAGCGCAGGGCGGCCGAGGCCGATATCTCCTACTCGCGCGTCGCGCGTCCCGAGGATCTGTGGGACGACCCGCACCTCGCCGCCACCGGCCAGCTCGCCGAGACGATCATGCCCGGCGGCGAGGTCACGCGCCTGCCGTTGCTGCCGTTCCGTCTCGACGGCAAGCTCGCCGGCCTGCGCAACCACGCCGCCGCCAAGATCGGCGGCGACAGCCGCGCCGTGCTGTCGGCGCTGGGTTACGACGCGGCGGCGATCGAGGCGCTCGCCAGGTCAGGCGTGGTGACGCTGGGCGATTGACCTCAGCCGATTTTCACGGCCGACAGCGCGCGATCCATCGTCTCGACAATCCGGTCGCACTCGGCGCGGGTGAGCACCAGCGGCGGTGACATCGTGATGGTGTTGCCGTAGCGCCGCCCGCCGCCGGCGCGGCCGACCAGCAGGCCGTTGTCGCGGCAGAAATCGGAGATGGCGGTGATCGCCTGGGCGTCGACCGGCTCCTTGGTGGCGCGGTCCTTGACCAGCTCGACGCCGATCAGCAGGCCCTTGCCGCGGACATCGCCGACCACCTTGTGCTTCTTCATCAAGCTCCGCAGCCCATCGAGCAGATAGGCGCCCGTGTCGGCGGCGCGCTCGGTCAGCTTCTCGGCCTGCAGGATCTCGATGTTGCGCACGGCGACCGCCGCCGAGACCGGGTGGCCACCGTAGGTGTTGACCTGGAAGACCTGGCGGTTGTCCGCGACCTCGCCGTAGAAGCTGTCGAACACCTTGTTCTTCACCATCGTCGCGGCGATCGGCAGGTAGGCGCTGGAGATGCCCTTGGCGATGGCGATGATGTCGGGCGAGACGCCGTAGTGCTGGTGCGCGAACATCTTGCCGGTGCGGCCGAAGCCGTTGATGACCTCGTCGACGTGCAGCAGGATGCCGTACTTGCGGCAGAGCTTCTCGACCTCGGGCAGGTATTCATCCGGCGGCACCGCGACGCCGACACCGCTCATGATCGGCTCGATGATCACCTCGGCGATCGTCTCGGGGCCTTCGCCGAGGATGGCCGTCTCCAGGTTCTTGACGCAGGCCAGGCCGCAGCTCGGATATTCGAGGCCGAACGGGCAGCGATAGCAGTAGGGATGGGCGACATGCACGAAGTCGCCCGAGAACGGCTCGAACTTCGCCTTGCGCTCGCCCATGCCGCCGGCGTCCAGGGTCGCGAGCGTGGTGCCGTGGTAGGAGAAATAGCGGCTGACGGTCTTGAAGCGATAGTGCTGCGGATGCTCGTGCTTCATGTACTGGCGGGCGATCTTGAAGCCGGCCTCGTTCGCCTCGGATCCCGAGTTGACGAAGTAGGTGTGGTAGCCGCCGCCCACCAGGTCGTTGAGCTTCTCGCCCAGCGCCGCGGCCGGCACGTTCATCGAGGTGTGCGGGAAGTACGCCAGCTGGCGCAGCTGCTCGGCCGCCACCGTGGCCAGCTCGGCGCGGCCATAGCCGATGTTGACGCACCACAGCCCGGCCATCGCGTCGAGATAGGCGGTGCCATCGGCGTCATAGACCGTGGAGCCTTCGCCGCCGGTGACGACGATCTGCTTGGCCTCCAGCGCCTTGTGCTGGACGATGGGGTGCAGCACGTGCCGCAGGTCCTGTCGCACGACGGCTTCGCGGATGGCGGGATCGGGCGCGTTGGTGAGTGACATCACGACCTCTTGCGAACGGGTGGTGGCGAACCTCTGCCAGTCTATAGCGTTTCGCGCCGCTGGTTCGCGGCCCGACTACATCAGGCTCTTGCCGGCGGTGACGCGATCGTAGTCGGCGCGCGCCATCATCGTCACCAGGCCCTCGAAATCGACCTTGGGCGCCCAGCCGAGCGCGCGGCGCGCCTTGCCGGCGTCGCCCAGCAGCACGTTGACCTCGGCGGGCCGGAAGAACTCCGGGCCGATCTCGATGAGGACCTTGCCGGTCTTGCGATCGCGCGCCTTCTCCTCGACGCCGGCACCGGACCATTCGAGGTCGAAGCCCAGGGCCGCGGTCGCGGCTAGCACGAAGTCCCGCACCGAGCGCGTCTGGCCGGTGGCGATGACGAAGTCGTCGGCCTTCTCGGCGGTGACCATCATGTGGATCGCCTCGACATAGTCGCCGGCGAAGCCCCAGTCGCGCTTGGCCTCGAGATTGCCCAGCCGCAAGACCGTCGGCGCGCCCGCCTTGATCTCGGCCAAGACCGAGGTGATCTTGCGGGTCACGAACTCGCGGCCGCGCAGCGGCGATTCATGGTTGAACAGGATGCCGGCGCTGGCATGCATGCCGTAGGATTCGCGGTAGTTCACCGTCGCGTGGTGGCCAAAGGCCTTGGCCACGGCGTAGGGGCTGCGGGGATGGAACGGTGTGTTCTCGTTCAGCGCCACCGGGCTCACGCCGCCATACATTTCCGAGCTCGATGCCTGGTAGAAGCGAATCCCCGTGTCGACGCAACGGCAGACCTCGAGCAGGCGCAGCACACCCATCGCGTCGGCGTCGGCGGTGTAGAGCGGCTGCTCGAAGCTCGAGCCGACGAAGCTTTGGGCGGCGAGGTTGTAGACTTCGTGGGGCCGCAGCCGGTCGACCAGCCGGCGCATGTTCTCGTACTCCAGCAGGTCGAAGTACTCGAAGCTGATGCGGGCCTCGATGCCGAGCTCGCGCAGCCGCCATGAGTTCCAGGACGCCGACCGTCGGGCCGCGCCATAGACTTCGTACCCACGATCCAGCAACAGTTTCGCCAGATACGCTCCGTCCTGGCCCAAGATGCCCGTGACCAAGGCTCTCCGCTTCGCCATCGTTTCGTCGTGACCTCTGCCTGATATTCGTGCCCGGCTTATAGCAGCTGCCGAGGTATTCCCAGCAAGCTTCGGTGGCGACCGCGCGAGCGCGAGCGCCGCTAGATCCACCCCACCAGCATCACCCAGGCGAGCGTGATGATGGCGATGAACAACGAGGCGAGCACCGCCAGCAGCAGCGGGCGGACTCCGAAGGCCAGGATCTGGCCGAACTTCAGGCCGAGCCCGACGCCGGCCAGCGCGACGACGAAGAAGCCACCAGCGATCCAGGCCATGCTCGAGCGCACCGTGCCGGGCAGCTCGACGACGCTGCCGATCGCGGCCATCGCCAGGAAGCCCAGCACATACCACGGCACCAGCGGCACCTTGGCGTCCTTGCCGTCGCCGCCGTCCATGCGCCGCAGGACGATCGACAGCACGATCAGGCAGGGCGCCAGCCACAGCACGCGGGTGAGCTTGACGACCGTGCCGACCTCGCCGGCGACGGGACCGCCGGCGAAAGCCGCGGCCACCACCTGCGCCACTTCGTGGATCGACGCGCCGGCCCAGAAGCCGAACGCCTGTTCCGACAGGCCGAGGATCGGCATCAGCGCCGGCTCGGCGAACAGCGCCACCGTGCCGCACAAGGTGATCACGCCCAGGGCGTAGCCGGTCTCCTCGTCCTTCGCCTTGGCCGGCGCCGAGGCGGCGACAATGGCGGCGGCGCCGCAGATGCCGGTGCCGATGGCGACCAGCACCGACAGCGCCCCTGATACGCCCATGCGCCGGCCGATCCACCAGAAGAGCGCGATGGTGCCGCAGGTCGCCACCAGGGTGACGGGCACCGCCGGGCCGGCGGTGACGATGATGCGCTTGAGGTCGAGCTGCAGGCCCATCAGCACGATGCCCCAGCGCAAGATGGTCTTGGAGAGGTTGCCGATCTCCTTCGACGTTTCCTTGGGCAGGGTGACAAGTCCGGCGGCGAGCATGCCGATCAGCATGGCCAGCGCGATCGGGCTGATCTGCAGGCTGACCTGACGCAGCGCGTACCACGCGGCATAGGCGAGCGCCGCGCAGGCCAATAGCGGGGGCGCCGCCATCGCGGCCGTCTTCACTTTGGCGGAAACCACGCCCTGCGCCCCCGATCCCCTGAGCGGATTGTCGTGCCCGTCGCTGTCAACGCGCGGCGCGAACGATGAATCTGTTCGGGTTCCGCTATAGCGCGCCCATGATGGCGCGCGCCACTGCCGAACGCGGCGGCACGCGCATGACTCCCGTGCCGGCCGTGCGCCTATCGCCGGGAACGAGGCGGCTTCAGCGGGTTCGTCGCGGTATCCGAATTCCTTGCGGTTCGGGGCCGTGAACAATACTAGAACATGTGTCAAGTTCTAAAGAATTTCAGGGGCTTAATTTTTCCCTTCCGTCTGAGAACAAAATGCGTACATTGCGCTTGCTCGTCCGATTTATCCTGATTGTCGCGGAGCCGCAGGGCTGATCTAACGAGGAGCAGACGATGTCACTGGTGAACCTGAAAGTCGTCGAGAAGGACGGGATGGAAAACAAGGGCAAGGCGCTGGACGCTGCGCTGGCGCAGATCGAGCGGGCCTTCGGCAAGGGCTCGATCATGAAGCTCGGCCAGCGCGAGACGCTGGAGATCGAGGCGATCTCGACCGGCTCGCTGGGCCTCGACATCGCGCTCGGCATCGGCGGCCTGCCCAAGGGCCGCATCGTCGAGATCTATGGCCCGGAGAGCTCGGGCAAGACGACGCTCGCGCTGCATTGCGTCGCCGAGGCGCAGAAGAAGGGCGGCACCTGCGCCTTCATCGACGCCGAGCACGCGATGGATCCGGGCTATGCCAAGAAGCTGGGCGTCGACGTCGAGAACCTGCTGATCTCGCAGCCCGACGCCGGCGAGCAGGCGCTGGAGATCGCCGATACTCTCGTGCGATCCGGCGCGATCGACGTGCTGGTCATCGACTCGGTGGCCGCCCTGGTGCCCAAGGCCGAGCTCGAGGGCGAGATGGGCGATTCGCTGCCCGGCCTGCAGGCCCGGCTGATGAGCCAGGCGCTGCGCAAGCTCACCGCCACCATCAAGAAGACCAACTGCATGGTCATCTTCATCAACCAGATCCGCATGAAGATCGGCGTGATGTTCGGCAACCCCGAGACCACGACCGGCGGCAACGCGCTGAAGTTCTACGCCTCGGTGCGCCTCGATATCCGCCGCATCGGCGCGATCAAGGAGCGCGAGGACGTGGTCGGCAACCAGACCCGCGTGAAGGTGGTGAAGAACAAGGTCGCGCCGCCGTTCAAGGTGGTCGAGTTCGACATCATGTACGGCGAGGGCGTGTCCAAGGTCGGCGAGCTGGTCGATCTCGGCGTCAAGGCCGGCATCGTCGAGAAGTCGGGCTCGTGGTTCTCATACGACGGCCAGCGCATCGGCCAGGGCCGTGAGAACGCCAAGACCTTCCTGCGCGAGCATCCCGAGGTCGCCGACAAGATCGAGCATGCCATCCGCGCCAATGCCGGCGTGCTGTCGGGCGCGCTGATGGATGCCGAGGGCGGCTCGGACGACGACGAATGATCATCGGTTGAGGGGCGTCCGCGTGGCCGGCCGGGGAAGGCGGTCACGCGGACATTTTCCCACAGATCTCATCACGTCCGCGTGGCTAGGCACGCAGCCTGACATGAAGCTGACTATATACATTGAGATTATTGAGCGGGTTGGCGCAGATCGTTGAAGCGATTGGTTTTCCACACTTTTTAAATTCACAGTCCTGATGCGCCATTGCCTTGTGGCGAACCGCGCTTAAGCTTGAATACGGAACTCGCGCCATCCCCTTGGACCCCTATCCATTGGCGCGAGTTCCCCGGCGCCCGGCGATTCTGGGCGTCACGCGGGCGGCGCACCCCACGGCGCCGCCCGCCCCATTTCAGGCCTCGCGTATTTCAGGCGCTGCGAGCGATCAGGGTCTCGATTTCACGTGCGACCTGCGTAGGATGCTGGCGCACCACCCAGTGATCGTCGCTCTCGATCTCGACCAGCCGCGCCTGCGGCATCAGCGCGGCGAGATGACGGCCGATACCCACCGGGCTGATCGCATCGCGCGTCGCCCAAACCAGCAGCACCGGCATGCGCAGCTGCCGCAATTCTTCGCTCAAGTCGCGGGTGTGCTCGAAGATCCAATCCGGCGCATGCGGGTAGGCCTTGCGGTAGGCGGGCCGCCAATCGGCGAGATCGAACGCCGTCCGATCGATACCGCCCGATGTCGCTGTCAGCACCAGATGACTGACGCGGTCGGGCCGCCGCGTCGCGACCTTGGCCGCGACCACGCCGCCCATCGACTGCGCGATCAGCGCGCTAGGCTCCTCGAGCCGGTCGAGCACCAGATCGGCGAGATCGTCGTACGAGGCGATCCGTGGCGATGGCGGCACCGAGCCCATGCCGGGCCAGTCGAGATAGCGCTTGCGCCAGGCGGTGGGCAGCAACTCGCCGACCGGCAGCCAGAAGCTGGCTGCGCCGGAGGAGCCGGGCATGAACAGCAGGGACGGCCGGCTCACGGTGGCGGCGCGCCGCCGTCGCCCTTGACCAGCGCGGACTGAATCGCCACCAGGCGCTCGACCCATTCCTGCGCCGGCTTGACCGCGGCGGGCTTGGGGTTCAGCGCCAGCCAACGCATCAGCAGCGGCAGCAGCGTGGCGCGCGGCCGCGGCGGCGTGTCCTCGGAGGTCAGACGCAGAAGCGCGCCGGCCATCGGCGGCGAACGCACGCCTTCGACCAAGCCGCTGTCTATCGTCCAGCAATGCTGTGGCAGCGACGTCACGAGATGCTCGCGGCAGGCCAGCGGCCGCGCTGCGTGGATCGAGCAGCGTTCGTTGTCGAGGAATGGGCAATCAAGTCGCAGGTCGAAGTAGGCCTTGGCGAATTGCCGGTACTCGTCGTTCGAGCGGCCGTGCACGTCGAGCATGCCGAGGCCCGTCGCGTCGAGCTTGCGCTCGGCCTCGGCGAAGCGCGCGCGGATCACCGCGCGGCGCGGCTCGGGCATCGCCTCGATCAGATCGCCCAGAGCCCAGGCTTCGACATCGGCCAACGGCACCGCCTGGCGGCAGCACGCCGCGCAACCTTCGCGGCAGGAGATCCTCTTGCCGCTGCGCTCGACGGCGGCGACGGCCGTGCCGATCGCATGCTCGGAAAGCTGGCGAAAGGCGGGCATCACCGCCTGCGCCGTGACCTCGCCTTTGGGTATCGCCAGCTCCAGAGTCGGCTTCTCTGCCGATGGTGATGGCGGTGGTGCGGCCGACACTGAGTCGGGCCGCGGGATCGTCGACACCGCCTTGAGGAAGGCGTCGACCCATTCCGGCCCGGTCTTCAGCGGGAAGTGCTCGGGGTTTTTCGCCACCCATTCCAGCGCCAGCGACAGCGCCGTGAAGCGCGTCGATTGCTGGCCGGCGGGATCGGTCAGCGTGCGCGCCAGCGCCGACATCTTCGGCACCTCGACGGGATCGATCTCGCCCTCGGCGAGGCGCGAGCAATTGGCCGCCGGCGAGGTCACCAGATACTCGCGGCAGACCAGCGGCCGGTCCTGGTGGATCGAGCAGCTTTCGTCCTCGAGGAAAGGGCAGGCGAGGTCGAGCTCGAAGTATCTCAAGCCGAACGCGGTGGCCTCGTCGGCGGTCTGGCGCGTCGGCGCCATCAGGTAGTCCTTGAGCCCGGCCTCTTCCAGCCGACGCGACGCCTCGGCGAAGCGCGCTTCGATCGCCTTGCGACGCGCCGGCGGCATGGCGTCGACCAGGGCGCGCAGATGATGCGCCTCGACATCGGATATCGGCACCAACTGGCGGCAGCAGGCGCCGCAGCCCTTGGCGCAGGAGATCTTCAGGCCGTCGCGCTCGACCCGCTTCTCGGTCTCCTCGACCACGGCGTTGACCAACCGCATCAGCGTGGGCAGCGCCTTCTGCGGCTTGATCGGCCGTGGCGAGACCTCCAGCCGCGTCTCGATGCGCAGGGGGCCGACCATCATCCGGAGATTGGCGGAGATGACGTCGGAACCGGGCTTGGCGGGCGGCATGCTGATTCGGACTCCGGGCTACGCGGCGCGGCTTCTTACCATTCCTCGCTCGCGCCGGGTGGCGGAGCTGTCACCATCTCGACCGAATCGCCGAAGCGCTGCTGCATGGCGCGGCCGAAATGGTTGATCCAGGCCTCGGCCGTCCGCCGTTCCGGCTCGTCGGGGTGACGGCGCAGCCAGTCGAGCACGGCGACCAGCGGGAAGACGTTGTAGTCCTTGGGATCGTGCGCGGCGTCCATGACATGCAGCGCGGTCGAGGTCTGCGGCGCGGCCAGCCGCTTGATCTTGGTGCGCTCGAGCTTGGCGCAGTGGATCGCTGGCGAGACCACCAGATACTCGCGGCAGATCAGCGGCCGGTCGGGATGGATCGAGCAGGCCTCGTCCTCGAGGAACGGGCAGGGGATGCCGAGGTGGAAATAGTTGACCACCAGTTGCGTGTGCTCGCTCGCCCGGACGCGCCCGCCGCGCGTCAGGCGGTCCCACATGCCCGCCTCGCGCAGCCGCGCCTCGGCGTCCGCGAATCGCGCCCGCACGCGCGCCTGGCGGTCCTCGGGCATGCGCTCCACCAGGCTGGCCAGGGCGCGCGCCTCCATGTCGGAGATCGGCACGTATTGCCGGCAGCAGGCGCCGCAGCCGGCGCGACAGGTGATGGTTTCGCCGCGCTCCGCCGAGGCGTTCTTGACCCGCTGCATCATGGCGTCGACCAAGGCGCGCAGCGCCGGCAGCACGGCATAGGCCGGCACCTCGCCCGGCGGCAGGGGAACGGTGATCGATTCGCCACCGGGCAGCTCGATAATTGCCGGTGGGCCCTCGCTCTGGGTGGGTTCGTTGCTCATTGCGCGTAGCCACAGCATCGCATGGACACCCCCCGATGTGCATTGTAAAACCGCAGACTTTGCAACGGGATCGGCCGCGTTGGTGCGACGCGACGGACGTCCCGAGGCGCCCGGCAACGGTTCAGGACAATGGCAAGCGCGAGCGACATCAGGCGGACGTTCCTTGAGTTCTTCCGGCGCGAAGGCCACGAAGTCGTGGCCTCGAGCCCGCTCGTGCCGCGCAACGACCCCACCCTGATGTTCACCAACGCCGGGATGGTGCAGTTCAAGAACGTCTTCACCGGGCTGGAGAAGCGGCCCTACAGCCGCGCCGTGACGTCGCAGAAATGCGTGCGCGCCGGCGGCAAGCACAACGACCTGGAGAATGTCGGCTACACCGCGCGCCACCACACCTTCTTCGAGATGCTCGGCAATTTCTCGTTCGGCGACTACTTCAAGGAGCGCGCGATCGAGCTGGCGTGGAACCTGCTGACGAAGGACTACGGCCTGGCGAAGGAGAAGCTGCTGGTCACCGTCTATCACGACGACGACGAGGCGGCCGGGCAGTGGAAGAAAATCGCCGGTCTTTCCGACGACAAGATCATCCGCATACCGACCTCGGATAATTTCTGGGCGATGGGCGATACCGGCCCGTGCGGCCCGTGCTCGGAGATCTTCTACGACCACGGCCCCTCGATCTGGGGCGGCCCGCCGGGCAGCGCCGAGCAGGACGGCGATCGCTTCATCGAGATCTGGAACCTGGTCTTCATGCAGTTCGAGCAGGTGACGAAGGAGGAGCGGGTGAACCTTCCGCGCCCCTCGATCGACACCGGCATGGGGCTTGAGCGTCTCTCCACGGTGCTGCAGGGCAAGCACAACAACTACGACATCGACATGATCCGCGCCCTGGTCGAAGCCTCGGCGCACGAGACCGGTGTCGACCCCGACGGGCCGCAGGCGCCCTCGCACAAGGTGATCGCCGACCATCTGCGCGCCACCTCGTTCCTGATCGCCGACGGCGTGCTGCCTTCCAACGAGGGCCGCGGCTACGTGCTGCGCCGGATCATGCGCCGCGCCATGCGCCATGCGCACATGCTCGGCGCCAAGGATCCTGTGGTCTACAAGCTGGTGCCTGAGCTCGTGAAGCAGATGGGCGACGCCTATCCCGAGCTGGTGCGCGCGCAGCCGCTGATCACCGAGACTCTCAGGCTCGAGGAGACGCGCTTCAAGCAGACGCTGGGCACCGGCCTGCGCCTGCTCGAGGAGGAGACCTTGGGCATGCCCAAGGGCGGCACGCTGCGCGGCGATGTCGCCTTCAAGCTCTACGACACCTATGGCTTCCCGCTCGACCTGACGCAGGACGTGCTGCGCGCGCGCGAGATCGCCGTCGACACGGCCGGCTTCGACAAGGCGATGGCCGAGCAGAAGGCCAAAGCGCGCGCCGCCTGGGCGGGCTCGGGCGAGGCGGCCAACGAGACGGTGTGGTTCGATATCCGCGAGAAGGTCGGCGCCACGGAATTCCTCGGCTACGAGGTCGAGCGGGCCGAGGGCAAGGTCGTCGCCATCCTCGCCGACGGCAAGGAAGTCCCGTCGCTGGCCCAGGGCCAGAGCGGCCAGGTCGTGGTCAACCAGACGCCGTTCTATGGCGAGTCCGGCGGCCAGATGGGCGACACCGGCCGGATCGCCACAGCGACCGGCGGCGACATCGTGGTCACCGACACGCAGAAGAAGCTGGGCGACCTGCACGTGCACGCCGTGCGGGTCGAGAAGGGATCGCTGAAGCTCGGCGACGACATCGTGCTTGATGTCGATGGCGGCCGGCGCTCGGCGCTGCGCGCGCATCACTCCGCCACGCATCTGCTGCACGAGGCGTTGCGGCGCCATCTCGGTGACCATGTTACGCAGAAGGGATCGCTGGTGGCGCCCGATCGCCTGCGCTTCGACATCAGCCACAGCAAGTCGATCGCCGCGGACGAGCTGCGCGCGATCGAGGATGAGGTCAACGCGCGGATCCGGCTCAACACCCCGGTCGACACGCGGCTGATGACACCCGAAGAGGCGATCGCGGCCGGCGCCATGGCGTTGTTCGGCGAGAAGTACGGCGAGGAAGTGCGCGTGCTGTCGATGGGCGGCGAGGGCGAGAAATACTCGGTCGAGCTCTGCGGCGGCACGCATGCCCGGCGCACCGGCGATATCGGCCTGTTCAAGATCGTCGGCGAGGGCGCGGTCGCGGCCGGCGTGCGGCGCATCGAGGCGATGGCCGGCGCGGCGGCCGAGGCCTATGTGCGCGAGCAGGGCGATCAGCTCGCCAAGGCGGCTAACGCGTTGCGCGTGCGGCCGGAGGAGCTGGCGGCGCGCCTGACGGCGATGATCGACGCCCAGCGCAAGCTCGACCGCGAGCTCGGCGAGGCGCGCAAGGCGCTGGCGCTCGCCGGCGGCGGCGGCGCGAGCAAGGCGGCCGCCTCGGGGCCCAAGGATGTCGGGGGCGTGAAGCTGATCGCGCGGCGCCTCGATGGCGTGCCGGGCAAGGATCTCAAGGGCATGGCCGACGACTTCAAGAAGCAGGTCGGATCCGGCGTGGTCGCCTTGGTCGGTGTCGAGGACGGCAAGGTCTCGGCGGTGATCGGCGTCACCGACGATCTGGTCGCCCGGCTGTCGGCGGTCGATCTGGTGCGCGCCGCGGTGACTGCTCTGGGCGGCAAGGGCGGCGGCGGACGGCCCGACATGGCGCAGGGCGGCGGCCCCGACGCGGCCCAGGCCGACGCCGCGCTGCTGGCGGTCGAAGCGGCGATCAGCGCCAAGGTGCCGGCGTGAGCCGTCGGATCGGCGCGGCGCTGCTCGCCGTCTGCGCGCTGTCGGCCTGCGGTCCCGACTACGCCAAGGACAACGCGACCGACGAGCAGTACAAGCGCGATATCGCGGCCTGCAACTCCTTCGTCGGCGAGATGATGTCCAAGGAACGCGGCATCAACATGGACCGCGAGGCGACGATCGGCGCGACCGACACGCGCCTTGGCCGCCCGCGGCTGCCGCAGCAGATGGCGCAGCGCAGCGATACGCTGCGCAGCGACAAGCTGATGGACATGTGCATGCGGCAGCGCGGCTGGACCCCCAAGCGCAACGACTGGTGGCCGTTCTAGTGAAAGCGGTGATCCTGGCGGGTGGCTTCGGAACGCGGATCTCCGAGGAGACCAGCCTGCGGCCCAAGCCGATGGTCGAGATCGGCGGCCAGCCGATCCTCTGGCACATCATGAAGAGCTACGCCGCCTTCGGCGTCACCGACTTCGTGATCTGCTGCGGCTATCGTGGCTACATGATCAAGGAGTATTTCGCCAACTACCTGCTGCACAGCGCCGACGTCACCGTCGACCTCGCCAGTGGCCGCATCGACATCCTGACGCCGCGCAGCGAGAACTGGCGCGTGACCATGGTCGACACCGGCCTCTCGACCATGACCGGCGGCCGGCTCAAGCGCGTCGCGCATCACCTCGCTGGCGAGACGGCGTTCTGCCTGACTTATGGCGACGGCCTCGCCGACCTCGACATCGGCAAGCTCGTCGACTTCCATCATGGCCACGGTAAGCTCGCCACCGTCACCGCGGTGCGCTCGCCGGCGCGCTTCGGTGCGCTCAGCCGCGACGGCGCCAAGGTCTCCGGCTTCCTCGAGAAGCACCGCGACGAGGGTGGCTGGATCAACGGCGGCTTCTTCGTGCTCTCGCCCAAGGTCATCGACTTCATCAAGGACGACAGCACAGTGTGGGAGGTCGATCCGCTGATGACGCTCGCCTCCAGGGGCGAGCTGATGGCGTTCGAGCACAGCGGCTTCTGGCAGCCTATGGACACGCTGCGTGAACGCAACATCCTCGAGGACCTCTGGCAGTCCGGCAAGGCGCCCTGGAAGCGCTGGTCGTGACCATCGGCGACTTCTTTCGCGGCAAGCGCGTGCTGCTGACCGGGCATACCGGCTTCAAGGGCGCGTGGCTGTCGATCTGGCTGCGCGAGCTGGGCGCCATGGTCTGCGGCGCGAGCCTCAATCCGCCGACCAGCCCCAGCATCTTCGACCTGGCGAAGCTCGCCTCCTTGCTCGACAGCCACATCGTCGACATCCGCGACATCGACCCTTTGAAGAAGCTCGTCGCGCAATTCGATCCGCAGATCGTCTTTCATCTCGCCGCGCAGCCGCTGGTGCGCGACAGCTACGACGAGCCGATCGAGACCTTCTCCAGCAACGTCATGGGCACGGTCAACGTGCTCGAAGCGCTGCGCGGACGGCCCAATTGCCGTGTCGCGGTCATGGTCACCAGCGACAAGGTCTATCGCAACGTCGAATGGGTCTATCCCTACCGGGAGGACGACGCGCTGGGCGGCCGCGATCCCTACAGCGCCAGCAAGGCGGCGGCCGAGATCGTTACGTCGGCCTACTGGAATTCCTATTTCCGCGACTCCGGCACGGCGGTGGCGAGCGCGCGCGCCGGTAACGTCATCGGCGGCGGCGACTGGTCGAAGGATCGCCTGCTGCCCGACGCTGTGCGCGCCTGGCAGGCCGGCGTGCCGCTGGCGGTCCGTCATCCCGAGGCGCATCGGCCGTGGCAGCACGTGCTCGATGCGCTGTACGGCTACATGCTGCTGGCCGAGGCGCTGTGGCGCGACGCGAGCCTGTCGGGACCGTGGAATTTCGGGCCGGCGACGCATCAGACGGCGACGGTGGGCGAGGTGCTCGAGCTGGCGCGCCGTGCCTATGGCGGTGGCGAGATCGTCGCCGCCGATGTCTCGCCGCGCATGCACGAGGCCGGGCGGCTGATGGTCGAGTCGGCCAAGGCGCGCGCCGTGCTCGGCTTCGCGCCGCGCCTGACGCTCGATGAATCGGTGCGCCGCACGATGGCCTGGTACCGCGACCTGGCGCAGGGCCAGGCGGCGCTCGATCTTTGCCGCGCCGACATCGCGAGTTTTGGCAGCGCGTGATGAGTAGCCGCTTCACGATCGAGGATACGCCGATATCGGGCGTGAAGATCGTCCGCCGCAAGCGGTTGGGCGATTCGCGCGGCTTCCTCGAGCGCCTGTTCTGCGGCGAGGAGCTCGCCGCCGCGGGTTGGACCAAGCCCATCGCCCAGATCAACCGTACCTTCACCGCCCAGCGGGGCGCCGTGCGCGGCATGCACTTCCAGTACCCGCCTGCGGCTGAGATGAAGCTGGTGACCTGCATCCAGGGTTCGGTCTTCGACGTCGCGGTCGATCTGCGCCGTGGCTCGCCGACCTTTCTGCGCTGGTACGGCCATGCGCTGTCGGCCGACGGTGACGCCGCGATGCTGCTGCCCGAGGGCTGCGCGCATGGCTTGCAGGCGCTGACGGCGGACGCCGGCATCCTCTACTTGCACTCCGCACCCTACGACGCGGCGCGCGAAGGCGCGGTCTGGGCGCTCGATCCGCGGATCGGCATCGCTTGGCCCTTGCCGATCGGCGAGATGTCGGCGCGCGACAGAGCGCATGCGCCGTTGACCGACAGCTTTGTCGGGATCGACGCATGAACCGCTGCCGCCACTGTGGCAGCGCGCTGTCGCTGCCCCTGATCGACCTCGGCACCGCGCCGCCGTCGAACGCCTACCTGACCCGGGAGCAGCTGGCGGCGCCGGAGATGTGGTACCCGCTGCGCGTGCTGGTCTGCGAGCGCTGCTGGCTGGTGCAGACCGAGGACTATGCCGCGCGCGAAACGCTGTTCAGCGCCGACTACGCCTATTTCAGCTCGACCTCGGCCTCATGGCTGGCACACGCGTCTGACTATGTCGCGCGGATGACCGAGCGCTTCGGCCTGACTGCCAAGGACTTCGCCGTCGAGATCGCCGCCAACGATGGCTACCTGCTGCAGTACTTCAAGCAGCGCGATATTCCCTGCCTCGGCGTCGAGCCGACGAAGGCGACGGCCGAAGCCGCGCGCCGCAAGGGCATCGAGATCGTCGAGTCCTTCTTCGGCGTCGAAGCGGCGCGGCAGATCAGGCAGCGCTATCCGGCCGCCAGCATCGTCGCCGCCAACAACGTGTTGGCGCATGTCCCCGACATCAACGATTTCGTCGCCGGATTCCCGATCATCCTCGAGCCTGACGGGGTGGCGACGTTCGAGTTCCCGCATCTGCTCGAACTGGTGCGTGGCGTGCAGTTCGACACGATCTACCACGAGCACTACTCGTACCTGTCGCTGACCACGGTGGCGGCGATCTTCGCCCGCAATGGGCTGGGCGTCTTCGATGTCGAGCGACTGCCGACGCATGGCGGCAGCCTGCGTGTCTTCGCCCAGCGCAGCGACAGCGGCCGCCGGCCGGTCGCGGCCGCCGTCGGCGCGATGATCGAGCGGGAGTCCGCCGCCGGCATGACCGGCCGCGCCTTCTATGAGACGCTGCAGCCGGCGGCCGAACGCATCAAGGACGGGTTGCTGGCATGGCTGATCGAAGCCAAGCGCGCGGGCCTGAAGGTCGCGGCCTATGGCGCCGCGGCCAAGGGCAACACGCTGCTGAACTTCGCCGGCGTGCGGTCCGACCTCGTGCGCTACGTCGTCGACCGCAGTCCGGGCAAGCAGGGTCGCTTCCTGCCCGGCAGCCGTATCCCCATCGTGTCCGAGGACCATCTGCGCGCAGATCGACCGGATCGCGTGCTCGTCCTGCCGTGGAACCTGCGCGCCGAGCTCGAGGCGCAACTCGCCTATGTTCGCGCGTGGGGCGGCCAGCTGGTCGCGGCCGTGCCCGAGCTGACGGTGTGGAGCGACGGAGGACGTGCGTGCGCGCCCTCGTGACCGGTGCCACGGGGTTCGTCGGACGCCCGGTCCTGGAGGGCCTGAAGCGGCGCGGCGTCGATGTGATCACGCTCGGCCGCGACCCGGCCGCGGACGTGCGAGCCGATCTGCTGGCCGAGGCGCCGCGTGTCGCCGCCGACGTGCTGATCCACGTCGCCTGGTATGCCGAGCACGGCAAGTTCTGGACAGCGCCGGTCAACACGCAATGGGTGACAGCCACTGAGCGCCTGGTCGAAGCCTTCTGCCGCGCTGGCGGTCGTCGCGTCGTCGGCGTCGGCAGCTGCGCCGAGTACGACTGGTCCCATGGCCGTTGCGTCGAGATGTCGACGCCGCGGCGGCCGGCGACGCTCTACGGCGTGTCCAAGGACCAGGCGCATCGGGCGATGGCTGAGGTATGCGCGGCGCATGGCGTACCCTGTGCCTGGTCGCGATTGTTCATTCCCATCGGCGCGGGTGAGGCGCCCGGCCGGCTGATCCCGTCGGTGATCGCGGCGTTGCGTGGCGCGCGCGCGCCCTTCGCAATCGGCGGCGCGGCGAAACGCGACTTCCTGCACGTCGATGATGTCGCCGAGGCGCTGGTCACCTTGGCGCTGTCCGACGCGACGGGGCCGTTCAACATCAGTTCGGGCCGAGCGGTGCCGATCGCCGACATCGTCGATCATCTGGCGATGCGCCTGGACCGCGACGCCGAGCCACTGCGCCGCCTCTATGCGGCGCGGCCCGGCGAGCCGGAGACGCTGTACGGCGACAATGCTCGCCTGTCAGCATTGGGCTGGCGGCAGAGGCTATCATTGCCCGATGCTCTCGACCTGATCCTCGCATGACACAGATTCCCGCCGTCAGCATTGGTATGCCCGTCTACAACGCCGAGCGCTATCTGCGCGACACCATCGGCGCGGTTCTGGCGCAGACCTTCCGCGACTTCGAGCTGATCATCTCCGACAACGCCTCGACGGATGGGTCGCTGGCGATCTGTGAGGAGTTTGCGCGCAGCGATCCACGCGTGCGCGTCGTGCGCCAGGAGATCAATCGCGGCGCGGCGGCTAATTTTCGCACCGTGCTCGATGCCGCGCGGGCACCGATCTTCATGTGGGCCGGCGCCGATGATTGGCGCTCGGCCGATTCGCTGGCTCTGACCCATGACATCCTGACCAGGCGGCCCGACGTGGTCGCCGTGAACTGCCCGACGCGTTTCGAAGGCGATACGTTCGACCACGAACGCATGGGCGACGGGCCGATCGAGGACGACGATCCGCGGGCTCGCGTGCTGGCCTTCTTCGGCTTCTGGCACAGCAATGCGCGCTACTATTCGCTGTTCCGGCGCGAGGCGTTGCTGCGGAGCACGACGTTGCGCGGCGAGGAGTACCTCGCGTCCGACTGGGCGGTCATGCTGGAGATGCTGATGCTGGGCAAATTCGCCCAGGCCGAGGGTGGCGAGATCGTGCTGGGCCGCCACGGCATGAGCTCGAAGAACCTGCTCCGGTTCTATCACCGCGGCCCGCTCGACTACGTCCTGCCGCTGCGCCGATTCTGGGGCTTCACCGAGCGCCTGTCGCGCGCCGGCAAGTTCACGCTCCGTCAGAGCTGGCGCCTGCGCACGCGGGTTATCGGGCTCAACATCGAGTTCGCGATAGGGCGCTACAAGCTGGCGAGGATCGGCAAGACATGAGACTCACGCTCGACTACGACAAGGGCACGCTGGTGCTGGAGGACGAGCACGGCTCGCGCACCGTGCCGGCCTATTCGCGCGAGGCCTTCGAGATCCTGTCGCGCGAATGGGTGCGCATCGGCTGGAACGAGAAGTACCCATACACCTTCTCGTGGTTCGGCCGGCCGGTGATCCAGCTTCCCGAGGACATGATCCGCGTCCAGGAGGTGATCTACCGCTTGAGGCCCGATGTGATCATAGAGACCGGCGTGGCGCATGGCGGCTCACTGGTGTTCTACGCCAGCCTGTGCAAGGCGATGGAGCACGGACGCGTCGTCGGCGTCGATATCGAGATCCGTCCGCACAACAGGCAGGCGATCGAGGCGCATCCGCTGAAGCCCTACATCACGCTGATCGAGGGCTCGTCGGTCGATCCGGCCATCGTCGAGCAGGTCAAGGCTGAGATGCGGCCGGGCGAGCGGGTGCTGATCCTGCTCGACTCCAACCACACCTACGCGCACGTGCTCGCCGAGCTACGCGCCTACGCGCCGATGGTCTCGGTCGACTCCTACATCGTGGCCACCGATGGCGTGATGATCGACGCCGCGCAGACGCCGCGCGGCAAGCCGGAATGGACGCGGGACAATCCGACGCGCGCCGCCCAGGATTTCGCCGCCGAGAACCCGGCCTTCGTGGTCGAGCAGCCGGCCTGGCCATTCAACGAAAGCCAGCTGGCGCAGAACATCACCCACTGGCCCGGCGCCTGGCTGCGGCGCCTGAGGTAAGCCTCAGCTCGCCGCCGCGGCCGGCTTGCGCAGGTCGGTGGAGTACTGGATGCCCACCGGCGCGTTATTGTCGAACGGGCTGTTCAGCCCCAATTTGGCGCCGGTCTCGCGCAGCGCCGGCAGGACTTCCTCGCCCAGCAGGCGGATGCAGGTCTTGGAGTCGGTGTGGCTCACCGTGCCGTCATTGGCCCACAGCGCCATGATGCCTGGCCGCGTTTCTTCGAGGATGCGGCGCAGCTTGGGGATCACTGTCTTGGGCGTGCCGGCGATGATCTGCATGTCGTTGAGCTGCTGCTGGAAGTCGGGTCGGCCGCGCGGGCTGAGAGCGCGCCCGGTGGCGAACTCGACGAACGAGCGCCGCTGCGTCGGCGAGAAATAGCCCGACGGGCTGCTCCATACTGGATGCGCGAGGCCGGTGAACTCGCCCTGCATCCACATGAACTGGCGGGCGTTGGCCACCGCCTTCTCCTCGGTCTCCGCCACGTGCACGCGCTGCAGGTAGCCGCGATTCTCCGGCCCCGAGCTGTAGCCGACTTCCTGCGCCGCCTGCTCGTAGGTCTCCCAGATCTTCTTGGTCGCCTCGATCGAGGTGTTGAGCGCGATGTAGGGATAGCGCTGCTTTGCCGCCCAGATGATGGTCTCGCGGCTGACAACGCCGGGGATCCAGACGCGCGGGTAGGGCTTCTGCAGCGGCACCGCCCAGGGGTTGACCACGCGGTGCTGATAGTGCGTGCCCTCGAAGCGGAACGGGCCGGGCTGCGTCCACGCCTTGACGATCAGGTCGTGCGCCTCCTCGAAGCGCTCACGGTTGTAGGCGGGGTTCACGCCGGTGGCGAGCTGCTCCTGGCCGCCGCCGCGCACGAAGCCCGAGACCAGCCGGCCCTTGGAGATCATGTCGATCATCGCCAGCTCTTCAGCCAGGCGTAGCGGGTTATCGGCCAGCGGCAGCGGATTGCCGAGCATGACGATCTTGACCCGCTCGGTGACCGCGGCGAGCACGGCGGCGAAGACGTTGGCCTTGGCCTGCATGCAGAACGGCGCGTTGTGGTGCTCGTTCAGCATGATGCCGTCGAAATTCACCGCCTCGGCCAGCTTGTACTGCTCGATATACTCGTTGTAGAGGCGGCTGCCGGCGACGGGATCGAAGTGGCTGTTGGAGAACATCAGCGCGGTGGCGCCGAAATCCAGGCCCTTCTTCGAGTCGTAGGCCGACATCGGCTGCTCGGTGAAGTACATGAAATGCATGGTCGCCTCCCTCAGGCGTTGCCGGCCAACGCCGTGACCAGCGCCGCCAGCTCCGTGGGCTTCTCCATCTCGACGTAGTGGCCGCAGGCCTTCACGACCTCCAGCTTCGCGTTGGGCAGCGCCTTGGCGTAGACCTCGGCGGCGCTCAACGGCACCACGCGGTCGTCGGCGCCATGCGCGACCAGCGCCTTGACCTTCACGCCGCCCAGAAGATGCGGCAGGGTCTGGCTGTACATGTAGGGCTTCCAGGCGATGCGGAAGCTCATCTCGCGGCAGATATCCCACTCGACGAGCTGGTCGGTGCTGGGCTCCGCGCCATAGACCGCGTCCATCGCCGCCTGCTTGTGGAAGCCTGCTTTGACGTAGTCCATGTAGCTCAGCAGCGCCTGGTCGAGGATGTCGCCACGCGGCGGCTTCACGCCCATGGCGCCAACCAGCGCCAGCGCGGCGACATCGCGCGGCGCTGATGTCGCCATCTCCGCCGCGATCCACCCGCCGAGGCCCAGACCGACGAGGATCGGCGTGGCGATGTTCAGCTCGGACAACAGCCAGCGATACATGACGGCAACGTCGCGCGGATGGCGCAGCCACTCCGGCCGCTCCGATTTGCCGTAGCCGGGATGATGCGGCACCAGCACATCGAAACGTTCAGCCAGCGCGTCATAGAACGGCAAACGGGGCAGGGTACCTGTATCGTGATGCAGCACCAGCAGCGGCCGGCCCTTGCCGGCGCGCGCCAGGTGCAGCTTCACGCCGGCGATGGCGATGCTCGACTCGTTCCAGGCGACGCTTCCCGCCATCGCGTGTCCTCCCGTGGTTGTCGAAACGCTCGCAGCGGGGCGGGGGCGAGTCAACTCACGGGAGGCTTGCGCGCGGCGCAACGCGCGCTATAGCACGTCGATCTTTCGCGGAGCGAGCGCTGTGATCCTCATCGGCCAATACGATTCGCCCTTCGTGCGTCGCGTCGGCATCGCCCTGACGCTCTACGCCATCCCGTTCGAGCACCGTCCGTGGTCGACCTTCGGCGACGCCGACAAGCTGCGTCCCTACAATCCGCTGACGCGCGTGCCGACCCTGGTGCTCGACGACGGCGACACGCTGATCGAGAGCCACAGCATTCTCGACTACCTCGACAGCCTGGTGCCGGCCGCGCAGCGCATGTTCCCGGTCGCCGAGCCGCAGCGGCGCCAGGCGCTGAAGGTCGCGGCGCTGGCCACCGGGATGGCCGACAAGGCGGTGAGCCTGTTCTACGAGCTGCGCCTGCACCAGCAGACCTCCGACACATTTGTCGAGCGCTGCCGCACGCAGGTCGCCGGCGCGGCGGCTCTGCTGGAATCCGATCGCACGCGCCGCCCCGGCGACTTCTGGTTCGGCGCCCGGATCGGCCACGCCGATATCGCGGTCGCCTGCGCGCTGCGCTTCATCGGCGAGGCGCATCCCGGCCTGCTGCCGCTCGCGCAGTATCCGGCGCTGGCCAACCACGCGTCGAGGCTGGAGAAGCTGCCGGCGTTCCAGGCCATCAGCCAGGCGTTCATTCCGCCGTCGTCCTGACGTCTTTTCGGGCCGCGCCGCTCCAGCGGCGCCTCATGAGCGTCGCTGGAGCGACGCGGCCCCAAGACATCAGATGACGCCTTCCTCCTTGAAGATCTCCATGCACTTGATCAGCGCGCGTTCGTAGCGTGCGCGTTCGGCGGCGATCTTCTCCGGTGTCCAGTCGAAGAAGCCGCGGCCGGTCTTGAAGCCGATGCGGCCTTCGTCGACGTTCTTCTGCAGCACCGGCGGCGGGCCGTCGGCGTTGCTGAGATCGGGGTAAATGATCTTGGCCACCGCGCAGGTCGTATCCCAGCCCGAATGCTCCTTCTGGGTGATCGGGCCGGCGGCGGCGTAGCGGAAGCCGAAGCTCAGCCGCACCGTGGCGTCGACATCTTCCGGCGAGGCGACGCCCTGCTCGATCAGCCACAGCGCCTCGCGCATCAGCGCGCCCTGGATGCGGTTGCCGAGAAAGCCGATGACGTCCTTGCGCACCTGCACCGGGCGCTTGCCCAAGGACGTCATTGTCTCGCCGACGGCTTCAGCGAGCTTCACATCGGTGTGGACTGAGCGCACGACCTCGACCAGCGGCACGAGATGCGCCGGCATGAAGAAGTGCAGGCCCATCATGCGGGACTGGCTCGCGAGGCCCTCGCCGATCTTGCTGATCGGGAAGGACGAGGAGTTGCTGGTCAGCGGGATGCCGGCAGGCGCCAGCGTCTCCAGCTCGGCGAAGATCCGGCGCTTGAGCGCCAGATCCTCGGTCACCGTCTCGACGACGATGCCGACGTCGGACCACGGCACCTCGGCGAGCGTGGCGTAGGTCTTCACCTTCGACAGATCGGTCGGCTTGCCCATCGCCTTGAGGCAACGCTCGACCACGCCGGGCAGCGCGTCGCGCGTCGAGGCCGAGCGCGATACGACGTCGGTGTGCCAGCCGCCGCCGACGAACATCGCGGCGATGCCGCCGCCCATCACGCCGCCGCCGACGACGACGGCGCGATTACGGGTTGCGTTCATCGCGCTACTCCCAGGTCGGATCGATGGGCGTCGCCACACCGTGCACGGCCTCGACGATCTCCGCGGCGTCGAGCGCCATGTCCTCGCGATAGCGTGGTGCCGCGATCTGCACGCCCAGCGGCAGACCGAGCGGCGCGCCGGGCGCGGCGGTCGTGCCTACCGATACGGCGGCCGAGGGCAGGCCCAGCATGTTGATGGTGGTCATCAACGCCTGCGCCGACAGCACATGGCGGATGGTGGCGACATCCTTGTGGTCGAAGCCGACCTCGAACGGCAGATCGCCCGAGTTCGGCCCGACGACCAGCGGATAGCGCTCCATGAAGCGCGACCAGTCGCGGCGCTGCGTCAGCACCTGCGCCAGGCCCTTCATGTAGTCGAGGATCGGCAGGTCGGGCTGCACCTCGAACCACAGGCTCATCGCCTTGCGCGCTTGCGCGTCGCCCAGCTTCTGCACCGTCTCCCAGGTCATGTGGCGCGCCTCGGTGAAGACCAGCGCCTGCCACAGCGCCGCGCCGGCCTCGACCGAAGGGGGCTCGACTTCCTCGACGGCGTAGCCGTTGTCGGCCAACGCCTTGCCCGCCTTGCGGACGGCCTCGGCGACGGCGGGATGGGTGAACATGCCCTTGGGCGCGGGGCAGAGCGCGACGCGGATCGGCCGCGCGGGCGCCGGCCCTTCGAGCGGCGCCGGTACCCAGATCGGATCGCGCGCGTCGCCGCCGGCCATGGCCGCCAGCCCAAGCCGCACGTCGCGTACCTTGCGCGCCAGCGGCCCGTTCACCGCCATGAGCTGGGAGCTGGCGCCGCGCTCTGCGGCGGCCGTGGCGTTGAACGCTGGCACGCGGCCCTGTGTCGGACGGATGCCGGCCAGGCCACACGTGTAGGCCGGGTAGCGGATCGAGCCGCCATAGTCGTTGCCGTGTGCCAGCGGCGCGATGCCGACGGCGAGCGCGGCCGAGGCGCCGCCCGAGGAACCGCCCGAGGTGCGGCCCTTGCACCAGGGATTGCGCGAGGGGCCGTGCACGTCGTTGTCGGTGTGCCAGCGCAACGAGAAGGCCGGCGTGTTGGTGCGCCCGACGATCACCGCGCCCGCCTTGCGCCAGTTGGCGATCGGCGGCGAGTCCTCCGTCGCCACCAGATCCTTGAACGCGACCACGCCGTTGATCGTGGGATGGCCGACCTGGTCGATATTCTCCTTGATGGTCACCGGCACGCCATGCAGCGCACCGAGCGGGCCGCCGCGACGCACCGTCTCGTCGGCGGCGTTGGCGGCCGCGAGCGCCTCGTCGGCGGTCAGCCGCACCACGGCGTTGACCTTGGGATTGACCGCATCGAGGCGGTCGAGCACGGCGCGCGTCGCCTCGACGCTCGACACCTTGCGCGCACGGATCGCCGCGGCGAGGTCGACGGCGTCCCAGCGCCAGAGATCGGTGTCGCTCATGTCTGTTCCCCCGGGCCGACGGGCCGGGGCGAGCCTAGCGCGGCGCGCGGGGTCGATGCGAGCGCCCGACGTTGTGCGTCGCCGCACGGCTGATAAGCTTCACGGACAATAAGGGAGGGGACGCCGTGACGATGTCGATCACGCGCCGCGCCGGCATCGGTGGGGCGTTGGCGCTGCTGGCCGCGCCTGGCGTGCGCGCCAACACCTATCCCTCGCAGCAGGTCAGGCTGGTGGTCGGCTTCCCGCCCGGCGGCGGCACCGACGCGCTGGCGCGCGCCATCCTCGAACGTTTTCGCGAGAAGCTCGGCGGCCCGGTGATCGTCGACAACAAGCCCGGTGCCGGCAGCAACCTGGCGCATGAATACGTCGCCAAGCTCGGCGGCGACGGCCACACGCTGCTGGTCAGCAGCAATTCGCAGGCGCTGTTCCCGCTGCTCATCGCCAAGCTGGGCTACGATCCCGACAAGGACTTCGCGCCGGTCGGCTTCATCGCACGGCAGGATTCGGTGCTGGTCGGCTCGGCCAACGCGCCGTGGCCGGATGCCAAAGCCATCGTCGCCGCCGCCAAGGCCGATCCCGGCAAGGTGCAGTTCGGCACCGCCGGCCTGACCACGCCCATGCACCTCGCCGGCGAGCAGTTCGGCATGCTCAACGGCGTGAAGCTCACCCA
The DNA here is from genome assembly GCA_964437145.1 of uncultured Rhizobiaceae bacterium. Taxonomy (GTDB): domain Bacteria; phylum Pseudomonadota; class Alphaproteobacteria; order Reyranellales; family Reyranellaceae; genus JAFAZJ01. The sequence continues at coordinate 16,298 of CAYTFW010000029.1, read as the reverse complement.
CGTGCCGTTCCGCGGCACCGGCCCGCTGGTCACCGACCTGCTGGGCGGCCACGTGCAGCTGGGCGTGTCGAGCCTGAGCAGCGTGCAATCGCATTTCGCCGGCGGCAAGATCAAGGCCTACGCGTTGGCGGCCGAAAAACGCTCGGAGCTGTCGCCGGAAATCCCGACCTTCCGCGAGCTCGGCCTCGGGCCGGTCGAGGGCACCATCGTCTACACGCTGATCGTGCCGGCGGCGACGCCCCAGGACATCGTGCGCAAGATCAACACCGCGCTCAACGAGACGGTGCGCGCGCCGGATATGAGCGAGGACCTGCGCAAGCGCGGCTTCGTCGCCATGGGCGGCACGCCCGAGGAGCTGGGCGCGTGGTTGAAGAAGCAACGGCCCCTGTGGGGGCCGGTGCTGCAGGCGGCCGGCGTCAAACCCGAGTAGCACGGTCTATCTTCCCTTCTGGCCTCGAGGCTCGGGGGAGCGCCATTCATGTCGTCCAGAGCGCTACGGGGTGATCACCGTCCCCGGGAACCGGCTGTTGCGGATGATGTCGTGCCAGGTAGGGCCTGATGGCGGCTGACGCGAGGTGTTCCAGAAGATCCGCCCGTTGCCCGCGCCCGCCACATGCGGCTCCGGCTCGACCCGTGGCGGCGATGGCGCCGGCCGCTTCGGGCTCGGCGGATCGGGCGGTCTCATTCCTTTCAGCACGATCGGCGGCCGCGGTTCTTCGGGCTCGGCCATCGCACATGGATTGCTATGGTTTTCCTTGTCCTCGCCGCCTTCGGGAGAAGGGATGGGATCAGCGGCGGCATGCTTCGCCGCCAACGCCTCGTACTCGGCCTTGGCCAGCGCCGCTTCCGTCTTGGCCAACTGGCTCTGGATCTCCCAGTACCGCTCGTTGCTGCTCTCGACCTCTTGCCGGTCGGCGGCGTGGCGCTCCTCATAGTATTGCCGCTCCTCCGCCGTCAGCGCCGCCGCCGATTTCTTCCCCAGCAGCCCGACATTCTTCGTCAGGGCCGCCAGCGCCTGCAGCTTGCCCAGCTTCAGCGTGACCTGCCGTTGCTCTGGATTTCTATGGTTGCTGATCCTCAGCTCGAGGATGCCGGCGCGCTGCGCCTCGCTCGCCTTGTCGAGATCGACCCGCAGGCCGCCCGATTCGTCGGTCGAGACATAGTCCGCGACATTGGCAAAGGCGATCTTGGCGTATTCCTGCGCCAGGCGCTCGACCGAGACCTCCAGCGTCTCGACGACGCGCTGGCGGCCGGCTGAGACGGCGGCGGCGATCCTGGGGTCGCGCAGCAGCTTGGACGCGCTGGGCTGGGCGCCGCGCGGGGAATAGCCGGCGCGGATATAGGCCCGGGTGGCGTTGGCGTCCTTGAGGTACTCCAGGACGAAGCGCTCGTGACGCGGTGACAGCGCCGCGACCTCACCCTGAGGAGCGTCGCGAAGCGGCGCGTCTCGAAGGGCGGGCGACGATTCGGTGTGTGGCTCATGCTTCGAGACGGCCGCAGGCGCGGCCTCCTCAGCATGAGGTCGGGGATCGGCCGAGAGGGGGATGTTGTGGTCGGTCATGCCGACCAGGATACGCCTCCGCCCCTGTACGACGCGATTTCCGCGGCCACGAGCGCGCTATGAGAGCCAAGAGTCGTTGGGAGACAGGGTTTTCTATCTTCGGGCCGCGCCGCTCCAGCGGCGCTCATGATATCGAATTGAAGAGCGCCGCTGGAGCGGCGCGGCCCGAAGAAACGATCATCCCGTGACTCAGGACTATCGCCCATGGAATTTGACCTACCTTCCCCCGGAGGGGGAAGGTAAGGCCGAGCCCGCGTAGCGGGCGGGGCCGTGGTTGTGGCTACTTGTCGAGCCAGACGTCGTCGAAACGCCAGCCGTTGTAGATCGCGTTGTGCTGCAGCACGAGGCCCTTGAGGTGGGGGTACATGCAGGTATTGCTGACGCCCCACGAGATGATCGGCCGGGCCACGTCGTCGGCCAGCTTGCGCTCGACCGCCCACACCAGCCGCTTGCGCTTCTCGACGTCGAGCTCGCGCGACTGGGCGTCGATCATGGCGTCGACTTCCTTGTTGCAATAGCCCGTGTAGTTGCGCTCCGAGCCGCAGGAGTAGTTCTCGTAGAACTGCACGTCGGGATCGTCGACGCCGCCGCCGGTCAGGTTGAGCCCGACCTGGTAGTCCTTCTTCAGCACCTTGGGGAACCAGACCGGCGTGTCGACCGGATCGAGCTCGCCCTCGATGAAGATCTGCTTGAGCTGGTCGATCAGGATCACCGCCGGATCGCGGTAGACGGCGATGTTGCGCGTGGCGACCTTGATCTTCAGCGGCTTGTCGGCGCTGTAGCCCAGCTTGGTCATGACGGCGCGCGCGGCGGCGAGATTCTTCTCGCGGTCCTCGCCGTAGCCCGGCAGCTTGGCCAGCTCCTCGGCCGGCATGCCCCAGACGCCGGCGGGCGGCGGCAGCATGGCGGCGCCCGCTAGATCGTTGCCCTCGGAGAGGATCTTGCTGAACGCCTTGCGGTCGAGCGCCAGCATCATCGCCTTGCGGATCTCCGGGTTGTTGAACGGCGGCGACTCGTTGTTGATGATCAGGTTGGTGCTGACATTCGTCGGCCGCGCTTCGCACACCGCCTTCGGCGCCTGGGTCTGCACGTCCTTGAGCATCGGGAAGGTCACATCCGAGTCGAAGGTCATGTCGGCGTGGCCGGCGACGAAGGCCAGGATGCGTGTCGAGCGGTTGGGCACGATCGTCCACTCGATGGCGTCGAGATAGGGGCGGCCCTTGCGCCAGTAGTCCGGATTCTTGACCAGCTTGATCGACTCGTTGCGCTTGAACTCGACGAACTTGAACGGGCCGGTGCCGATCGGCTTGGTGCGGTTGTCGGCGGCCGAGACGTGGCAGGCGTAGATCGGCGTGTAGCCCGAGGCCAGCATGGCGATGAACGACGGCTGCGGTCGTTCGAGCACGAAGGTGACCTCGAGCGGCCCGTTGGCTTTGGTCTCCTTGAGGTTCTTGTACCAGACCTGGCGCGGGTTCTTGCGCATCGCCGTGGCGCCCTTGGCCTTGCCGGTCAGCGCGTCGAAGGTGCAGGCGACGTCGGCGCTGGTGAACGGCTTGCCGTCGTGCCACTTCACGCCGTCGCGCAGCTTGAAGGTCAGCTCCGTCCTGTCGGCGTTCCACGACCACGAGGTGGCCAGCTCGGCCTGCAGCTTGTCGACGCTGTTGATCTTCGCCTGATGGTCGAAGACCACGAGGTTGTTGAACACCGGCATGAACGCGATGTTGGTCGAGATCGTCGCTTCCTCGTGGATCGAGGCGCTGGGCGGATTGTCGCGATGCGCGATCTTGAGCGTGCCGCCCGATTTCTGTGCCAGGGCGACGCCCGACACGAAGGTCGCCGCGACCCCAGCCGCGGCCAGAATCATCCCGACATGACGCATGAAATCGCTCCCGTCCTTGTGTCCACCCCGCGGCGCGTCCGTCGCGACCGCATCGATCCGCCAGCTTGAGCCGGACGTATTGGCGATAACGCTAGCATGCGGGAGCGGAGGATGACACCCGGGACGGAACGCCGCGCGCTGCAGGCCGCCATCGCCCTGCTGTCGCTGGTGCCGGTGGTGGCCGGCCTCGCCGGGGTGCTGCAGGGCCCGGCGATGGTCGACGGCTCGCTCGGCACGCCCTCGCAGGACAGCCACATGCGCTACCTCAGCGGCCTCCTGTTGGCGATCGGCATGGCGTGGTGGAGCGTGATCCCGGCCATCGAACGGCACGGGGCCCGGGTCCGCCTGCTGACGGCGCTGGTGGTCTGCGGCGGGCTGGCGCGCCTGCTCAGCCTGGCGATGGTCGGCGCGCCGTCCGGACCGATGCTGGGCGGCCTGGCGATGGAGCTCCTGGTCACGCCAGTGATCGCGCTGTGGCAGGCGCGGGTGGCGCGGCGTATGGGTACGCCATGACCGACGACCGCGCCCTTGTCCTGTTCTCCGGTGGCCAGGATTCGACTGTCTGCCTCGCCTGGGCGCTCGACAGATTCGCCCATGTCGAGACCGTGGGCTTCGACTACGGCCAGCGCCATCGCGTCGAGCTGGATTGCCGCGGGCGCGTCGTCGAGGCGCTGCGCGCGCGCTTTCCGCGATGGGCCGCGAAGCTCGGGGCCGACCACATGATCGACCTCAGCTCCCTCGGCGCGATCAGCGATACGGCGCTCACACGCGAGGCGGCGATCGCCTTCGAGAAGGGCGGCCTGCCCAACACCTTCGTGCCGGGTCGCAACCTGCTGTTCTTCACTTACGCCGGGGCGCTGGCCTATCGCCGCGACCTGAAGCGCCTGATCGGCGGCATGTGCGAGACCGACTACTCCGGCTATCCCGATTGCCGCGACGACACGCTCAAGGCGCTGCAGGTGGCGTTGACCCTGGGCATGGATCGCCGCGTCGTCATCGACACGCCGCTGATGTGGCGCGACAAGGCGGCGACCTGGCGCCTAGCCGAGCAGCTGGGCGGCCGCACGCTGGTCGAGCTGATCCTCGAGGAGACCCATAGCTGTTACCTCGGTGATCGCGCGAAGCGTCACGATTGGGGCTATGGTTGTGGCACGTGCCCGGCCTGCGCCTTGCGCGCCAACGGCTGGCGCGCCTACGCCGAATAGCCACGCCGATCTGATCCACGCGTGGGCGCCGGCAAGGTCGTGTGCACTGTCCGCCATGCATTGAAGGTCGGCGTCAGGCCCTTTCTGCTTTGCTGACCGACTCGCTTGCCGGCACCTGCATGGCGGGGCACACTCGTTGCGGGAGTCGGGCGCAGTCGCGTAACTAATCCCGGGCTCAGGGGATCACGCCATGGTGAGGCCATCAGTCCTTTGCGCTGTGTGTTCGGTCTTCGTGCTGTTGAGCGGCTGCAAGGAAGACGCGCCCAAATCCGTCGAGATCCGGCCGGTACGTACCGAGGTCATCGATCCCAAGCCGATCGACGACGATCGCCAGGCGGTGGGCGAGATCAAGCCACGGCAGGAAAGCGATATCGGGTTCCGCATCTCCGGCAAGCTGATCTCGCGCGCCGTCGACATCGGCGTGTCGGTGAAGAAAGGCGATCTGCTGGCGCGTCTCGACGACACCGAGTACCAGGCACGGCTGCGCTCGGCCGAAGCCGAGATCGCGTCGGCCGAGGCGGTGCTGGTCGAGGCCGATGCCGCCGAGGGGCGCCTGCGCCAGCTGCTGGCGTCGGGCACCACGACGCGCGCCAACTACGACGTGGCGGTGAAAAACCAGCGCGGCGCGCAGGCCAAGCTCGAGGCGACGCGGGCCTCGGCCTCGCTGTCGCGCGACCAGCTCGGCTATACGGAGCTGCGCGCCGATTTCGACGGCATCGTCACCGCGGTGGCGGTCGAGCCCGGCCAGGTGATCAACCCCGGCCAGATGGTGGTGAAGCTCGCCAAGCCCGACGAGAAGGATGGCGTCTTCAACATCGCGGAGTCGGCGTTCCGTGGCCGGCCCGAACACGAGCGGCCTGAGATCATCGTCTCGTTGCTCAGCAACCCCAGCGTCTTCGCCGAGGGTGTGGTGCGTGAGATCTCGCCGGTCGCCGACCCGGCGACGCGCACCTACCAGGTCAAGGTGACATTGCGTTCGCCGCCCGAGGGCATGCGTTTCGGCTCCAGCGTCATGGGGCGATTGAAGACGATGACGGCGCCGGTCGTGGTGTTGCCGGGCAGCGCCCTGTTCGAGAAGGGCGGCAAGCCGGCGGTGTGGATCTACCAGGCGGCGACGAATTCGGTGGCGCTCAAGCCGGTCGTCGTCGCGCGCTACGAGGCCGATCGCGTGGTGATCAGCGAAGGCCTGTCGAAGGGCGAGATCGTCGTCACCGCCGGTGTCAATCGCCTGCGCGAAGGACAGAAGGTACGCCTGACCCAGGAAGCCCAGCGGTGAGCGGCTTCAACCTTTCGGACTGGGCGTTGCGGCACAAGAGCTTCGTGCTCTATCTGATGCTGATCGCGGCCATCACCGGGGCCTTCGCCTACGACAAGCTCGGCCGCGAAGAGGATCCGCCCTTCACCATCAAGACGATGGTGATCAAGACCCTGTGGCCGGGCGCGACCACGACCGAGATGCTGCAACAGGTCACCGACCGCATCGAGAAGAAGCTCGACGAGGTCGAAGGGCTCGATTTCGTGCGCAGCTACACCAAGCCCGGCGAGTCCGTGGTCTTCGTCAATCTCAAGGACTCGGTGCGCGCCGGCCAGGTCCAGGACACCTGGTATCAGGTGCGCAAGAAGATCGGCGACATCAAGAACCAGTTCCCGTCGGGCATCCAGGGCCCGGGGTTCAACGACGAGTTCGGCGACACCTATTCGATCATCTTCGCCTTCACCGCCGACGGTTTCTCGCCGCGCGAACTGCGCGACCATGTCGAGCGCGTGCGCTCGGAGATCCTGCGCGTGCGCGACGTGGCTAAGGTGGATCTAATCGGCACGCAGGATGAGAAGGTCTATCTCGAATTCTCGACCCGCCAGCTCGCCGCGCTGGGTCTCGACATCAACGCGCTGACCCAGACCCTGCAGGCCCAGAACGCGGTCACCCCCAGCGGCGCGGTCGACGCCGGTCCTGAGCGCATCGCCATCCGCGTCTCCGGCCAGTTCACGTCGGAGCAAAGCCTGTCGGCGATCAATTTCCGGCAGGGCGGCCGGTTCTTCCGGCTGAGTGACATCGCCAAGATCAAGCGCAGCTATATCGATCCGCCGCAGCCGATGTTCCGCTTCAACGGCGAGCCGGCGATCGGCCTGGCCATCGCCATGGCCAGGAACGGCGACGCCGAAGGACTGGGACGTAACGTGCGCGCGCGCATCGCCCAGCTGATGGGCGACCTGCCGATCGGCGTCGACTCACACCTCGTCGCCGACCAGCCGCATGTCGTGAAGGAGGCCGTCGGCGAGTTCACCAAGACCCTGCTCGAGGCTGTGGTCATCGTGCTCGGCGTGAGCTTCCTGGCGCTGGGCTGGCGGCCGGGCGTGGTCGTCGCCGTCGCCATCCCGTTGGTGCTGGCGATCACCTTCGTCGTCATGTACCTGCTGGGCATCTCATTGCAGCGCATCTCGCTGGGCGCGCTGATCATCGCGCTTGGCCTGCTGGTCGACGACGCGATGATCGCCGTCGAGATGATGATGACCAAGCTGGAGGAGGGCGCCGACAAGGTGACGGCGGCGACCTACGCCTATACGGCCACGGCGTTCCCGATGCTGACCGGCACGCTGGTGACGGTCTCCGGCTTCGTGCCGGTGGGCTTCGCCCAGAGCGGCGCCGGCGAATACTGCTTCACCCTGTTCGTGGTGATCACCATCGCGTTGATCGTCTCGTGGATCGTCGCCGTGCTGTTCACGCCGCTGACCGGCGTCTATCTGCTGAGCGACAAGCTCAAGAAGCACACGCACGGCCACTCCCGCTTCTCGCGCTGGTTCCACCGCGCGCTCGATCGCGCGCTGCGCGCCAAGTACATGGTGATGGCGGCGACCGTCGCGATCTTCGCGCTGGCGCTGGTCGGCATGAACTTCGTGCAGCAGCAGTTCTTCCCGGCCTCGGACCGACCGGAGGTGCTGGTCAATCTGACGCTGCCACAGAGCGCCTCGATACGCGCCACGGCGGACATCGTCGACAAGGTCGAGAAGATCCTGAAAGCCGACCCCGACGTCGAGTATTGGAGCTTCTATATCGGCCAGGGCGCGGTGCGCTTCTACCTGCCGCTCGACGCGCAGCTCGCCAACGACTTCTTCGCCCAGGCCGTCGTGGTGACCAAAGGCTTCAAGCAGCGGCCCGGCGTTGTCGCCCGCCTGGAAAAAGCCTTCGCCGGGCCGGACTACGACAATGTTCTCGCCCGTGTCAGTCCCCTGGAGCTCGGGCCGCCGGTGGGCTGGCCGCTGAAGTTCCGCGTCAGCGGGCCGGACGCGGGGCGCGCGCGCGAGTTCGCGCTGGCCTTCGCGCAGGTGTTGGGCGGGCACCCCGGCACGCGCAACATCAACTACGATTGGAACGAGCCGGCCAAGGCGATCAAGGTGGAGGTCGACCAGGACCGTGCGCGATTGCTGGGCATCAGCTCGCAGCAGCTCGCCAACAACATCAATAGCATCCTCTCGGGCACGACGATCACCCAGCTCCGGGACGCGACCTACCTGATCGATATTGTCGCGCGCGCCCTGCCGGAGGAGCGATCCGAGCTCGAGATCCTGCGCAACCTGCGCTTCGAGATCTCGGGCGGCCGCAGCGTGCCGCTGGCGCAGATCGCCACCCTGTCCTACGTGCTCGAGCCGCCGCTGATCTGGCGCCGCCAGCGCCTGCCGACGGTGACGGTGCAGGCCGACGTCGTGCCCGGCGTCGAGGCGACCACGGTGGTGAAGCAGCTCGACAAGGCGGTCGCGGCGTTCCGCGCCCAGTTGCCGCCGGGCTACACCGTGGTCGCCGGCGGCACCATCGAGGACAGCGCCAAGGCCCAGACGAGCATATTCGTCGTTTTCCCGGTCATGCTGCTGCTGATGGCGACCATCCTGATGGTTCAGCTGATGAGCTTCCAGCGCTTGCTGCTGGTGATGCTCACCGCGCCGCTGGCGATCATCGGCGTCGCCGCGGCGCTGCTGATCGCGGGCGCGCCGATGGGCTTTGTCGCGATCCTGGGCGTGATCTCGCTGATCGGCATGGTGATCCGCAACTCCGTGATCCTGATCGACCAGATCGACCAGACCGTGGCGCGCGGCGAGCACCCCTGGAACGCGGTGATCTCCGCCACCGAGCACCGCCTGCGACCGATCCTGCTCACCGCCGCCGCCGCGATCTTCGGGATGATCCCGATCGCGCCGACCGTGTTCTGGGGGCCGATGGCCTACGCCGTGATGGGCGGGCTGGCCGTGGCGACCATCCTGACGCTGATCTTCCTGCCGGCGCTCTACGTCGCTTGGTTCCGCATCAAGCCGCCGGCGGACGAGGCCCAGGCGACGGACCACGCGCCGCCGGATCTGGTCGCGGCCACGACCTAGGCCGGGCGATCACATGGGGCGGGGCGTCGCCGCCTTGGCGGCGTAGTAGACCAGCAGCAAGGCGCCGCCGATGGCGAGGGCCAAGACGAACAGCTGCAGCATGCCGGCGACGAGCGGAGCGGGGAAGATCAGCGGGAACACGCCGATAGAGAGGTTGCCCAGCAGGTGCATCGGCATGGCGACGAGCAGGCCGGCCACGAGACCACCGCGCCAGCAACGCCAGCCGCGCAAGGTCGTGGCCACCATCGCCGCGTGGAACGGCGCGACCAGGACGCGTTCGCCGATGTATCCGCCGAAACCCCACCACTGAAGATCCGCGAGCCGCCCCGAGCGCGCGATCAGGTCACCGATGAACCAGGCCTCGCCGATGGCGAAGCCGGTGCCGAGCGCCAGCCCGTACCAGGCCAGCGTGGCGCGATCGATGCGCCGGGCGAAGAACGGCAGCAGCGCCGGCCACAGCTTGGCCGGCTCCTCGGTCAGCGGCGCGTAAAGGAACTGGCCCCAGCGATAGAGCGGGCTGTGGCCGAAGAGCGGCTGCAACACGTCGATGATCGGCTGGCGCACGAGATAGAAGGCGATCGCGCAGATCGGCAACTGCAGCGCCAGCGCCAGGAGCAAGGGGCCGACATGGGCGCGCGGCGCGAAGCGCCAGAGCACGAAGCCGAAGACCGCCGCCATGATGAGCGTCGACGCGACCGCCGCTCCCCAGATGCCGTGCATGGCCCGTTCTCCCGCTCGATGCCGGACACGCGACGCCGACGATCATGCCATACTGGGCGCTCCATGGACCTGACCGGGCGCCTGGGGGAGACCGTCGATGAAAGTGAATTCCAAGATCCGCTCGATCGAGACGCTCGCGGCCGACGCGGGCTGGCGCAACTACTACTTCGTCAAGGTGACGACCGAAGATGGCATCGTCGGCTGGAGCGAGTACGACGAGGGCTTCGGCGCGCCGGGCGTCGGCACCGCGATCGGCAAGCTGTCCGACCGCCTGATCGGCCAGCCGGTGGGCGAGCACGAGCGTCTCTACGCCGAGCTGTACTCGGTGACGCGACCGGCCGCCGGCGGCGTCGTGGCGCTGGCGCTGGGCGCGATCGAGAACGCGCTGCTCGACGCCAAGGCCAAGGCGCTTGATGTGCCGTGCTACGAGCTGCTCGGCGGCAAGATCCGCGACCGCATCCGGGTCTACTGGTCGCACTGCGCGACCTGGCGCATCAATCACGGAACCTATTTCAAGCCGGCGATCACCGATCTCGACGGCGTGGTCTCGATCGGCCGCGAGGTGCGCGACAAGGGCTTCACGGCGATGAAGACCAACATCTTCACCTACGACGCCCAGAAGAAGAATCCCAAGGGCTGGCGCCCCGGCTTCGGCTCACCGAACTATCCCGAGCGCAACGTCGATCGCCACGTGCTGCGCAATCTGCGCATGCATCTCGAGGCGATCCGCGAGGGCGCCGGCCCCGATGTCGATTTGCTGCTCGATCTGAATTTCAACTGCAGCACCGAGGGCTATCTGAAGATCCTGCGCGCGATCAGGGATCTCGACATGTTCTGGATCGAGATCGACACCTACAGCCCCGAGGCGTTGGGCCTGATCCGCCGCCAGAGCCCGCATCCGATCTCCTCCTGCGAGACCCTGCTGGGCATCCGCGAGTTCCTGCCGTATTTCCGCGAGCAGGCGATGGACGTGGCGATCATCGACACGCCGTGGAACGGCGTCTGGCAGTCGATGAAGATCGCCAACCTCGCCGAGGCGCACGAGGTCAACGTCGCGCCGCATAATTTCTACGGCCACCTCTGCACCATGATGAACGCGCATTTCGCGGCCTGCGTGCCGAACCTGCGCATCATGGAGACCGACGTCGACCGCCTCGAGTGGGATCATGAGCTGTTCACCCACGTGCCGGAGTTCAAGGACGGCCACCTGATCATGCCGACTCGCCCCGGCTGGGGCACCGAGCCCAACGAAGCGGCGATCAAGGCGCGGCCGCCGAAGCAGCAGACCGGCGGCCTCGCGAGCTACGGGCGCAAATCATGATCGTCTTCCTTCTCCCCGCGAAGGCGGGGAGAAGGGAGGGGATCGCGCTCAGTACGCCGCCCGCAGAATCTCCATGACCTGCTCCGGGCTCGAGATCGGCCGCGGGTTCGAGTAGGTCCAGTCGTCGAGCATGCAGTTCTTGGCCAGGCGCGGCAGATCGGACTCCTCGATCTTCACGTCGCGCAAGGTGCGCGGCATGCCGAGCTCGCGGATGAAGCGATCGAGGATCCGGCCCGGCGGCGTGTTGGGCTGCCCCAGCGCGATCGCCACCTCGCGCTGACGCGCGCCGTTCACCGGCGCGTTGTAGTCGAGCACATAGGGCAGCATCACGCACGAGGTATGGCCGTGCGGCACGTTGGCCGAGCCGCCGAGGATGTGGCCGATGGCGTGGCTGGCGCCCAGCCGCGTGCCCGACACGATACCGACCATCGACAGCCAGGCGCCGATCATGCAGCGCAGGCGCGCGTCGAGGTCGTTGGCGTTCGCCTTCACCGCCGGCAGCCCGGCGCCCAAGGTGCGCAGCGCCTGCAGCGCCGTGCCGTCGGTGTAATCGTTGGCGTCGAGCGACAGGAACGTTTCGACCGCGTGATCGACCGCGCGCACGCCGCTCGACAGCCACAGCCATTCCGGTGTGTGCACGGTGATCGCCGGGTCGAGGATCACCGTCTCCGGCACGATGCCGCGATTGATGAAGCTTTGCTTCAGCTTCAGCCTGGTGTTGGTGATGCCGGCGCGGGCATTGAACTCGCCGGCCGACAGCGTGGTCGGCACCGCGATCTGCCGCACTTTCGGCGGCGCGAAGTCCGGTGTGCTGCGCTTGCCGGTCTTGTCGTCGACAACGCTGCGGAACGGCTCCATCGCGTCGATGTCGCTGATGCCGTGTTCCAGGCAGATGGTGACGGCCTTGCCGCCATCGGTGACCGAGCCGCCGCCGATGGTGACCAGCAGATCGGTCCCGACCTCGCGCGCGGCATTGGCGCAGGCGACGACGGATTCGCGCGGCGAGTGCGCGGGCATATGATCGTGCACGCCGGCGAAGCGGTCGCCGAGCGCCGCCTTCACCCTCTCGATCTCGTCCGTCGCGACGTTCAACGTGCGGCCAGACAGGACGAACACCCGCTTCGCCCGCAGGCGATCAGCCTCGGCTACGATCGACTCGGCGGCGGGCTTGCCGAAGATCACGCGATTCATCGCGGTGAAAATCATCGTGCCGGATTGCATGTGCGTCCCCTGAAGTCTCTGCCGGCACGTTACGCCGGTTTCGACCGGTGACAAGAAAGGTCGCCACTGAGCCTTGCGCGCCGCTATCGCGCGGCGGAAATGGCGACCTTTCTGGTGCTCGATGGGACGCGGCGCCGCGCCTTTGGGCCGGCGCTCGCGCCATTGCGACGATCAGCGGTACCGCGCGGCGGTCGGCTCTCCTGGCTGCTCGGCTTCGCCGCCATGCTCAAGCCCAGCGCCCGCATTACCTTGATGACGGTGTCGAACGCTGGATTTCCGTCCTCGCGCAACGCCTTGTAGAGGCTTTCCCGCCCGAGCCCGGTCCGACGCGCGATCTCGGCCATGCCTTTGGCGCGCGCGACAACGCCCAGCGCATGCATGATGTACGCGGGATCGCCGGTTTCGAGCGCCTCGGACATGTAGATCGCGAGCGCGCGAGGCGTTGTCAGATACTCCGCCGGATCGAACGGCACGGTCTTCAGCTTGGCCATCTCGAATTCTTCACTCCAATTCCTGCGCCATCTTCTGCGCCCGTTTGATGTCCCGAGGCTGTGTTCGTTTGTCGCCGCCACATAGGAGGATGACCAACGTCTGGCCTCGGCGCGTGAAATACAGTCGATACCCCGGGCCGTAGTCGATGCGAAGCTCGGACACACCGCCGCCTACCGACTTGACGTCGCCGGCATTGCCTCTGGCAAGCCGATCGAGGCGGGCGACGATCCGCACGCGGGCGTCGTCGTCGCGCAAGCCTTCAAGCCAAACCTGGAAGACGACCGTCTGGCGAACTTCAATCACGTGCCGAATGTATCACATAGGATACAGGTGGGAAGTGGCAATATGGCGTCAAGCCATCAAATCAGAAAGGGCCGGGATCGCTCCCGGCCCTCTGATCAAAAGTCAGATGCCCGCACCTACCACTTCGCCATGCGCTCCTTGAGCATGCCGTCGAGCGTGTCGAGGAATTGCTGCGTGGTCTGCCAGGGCGGGTTGGGGCCGATCAGAACCGCGAGGTCCTTGGTCATCTTGCCGCCCTCGACGGCGTCGACGCAGACCTTCTCCAGGCTCTCGCCGAACTTCACGACGTCGGGCGTGCCGTCGAAGGCGCCGCGATCCTTCATGCGCCGCGCCCAAGCGAAAATCGACACGATCGGGTTGGTCGAGGTCGCCCCGCCATACGCGGGGCATTCCAATTTTTGGAACTCAGTGGCATACTGCGTCGATGATCGTCATCGGCACGGAAATGGTCGAGGCCTACTTCGCGGACCATGCCGGCCACAAGGGGATCAGGGTCGCGCGGTCGCAGTACGAAGCGTGGCTGCACATTGTCGGCTACGCCGGATGGCGCCATCCGGAGGATGTCAAGGCCTCGTACCCGAAGGCGAGCATCCTGAAGGCCGGTCGGGTCGTGTTCAACGTCAAGGGTAACGACTATCGGTTGGTTGCGCGCGTGCAGTACCAGGCAAGAGTCGTCGAGGTGCGGTTTTTCGGAACGCATGCCGAGTACGACTCGATCGATGCGGAGACAGTGTGATGGATGCGACCCTGATCGTGATCGACAGCGATGCCGAACTGGCGCGCGCTCGCGCGCTGATCGACAAGCTATGGGCTTCGAGCGATCCTGCCGACGTCGCGAGGCTGGAGGCGCAAGCCCGCCTGATCGCCGCCTACGAGGAACTCAAATGGCCACCTCGGCCGCCGCGCACGGCCGATCTCGTTCGCCACCTGATGGACCAACATGGGCTGACGCGGGCTGACATGGTCTCGCTGCTTGGGACGCCAAGCCGGGTCAGCGAAGTTCTCCGCGGTCGCAAGGAGCTGAGCATGGCCATGGTGCAGCGGCTGCGCGCCCGTTTCCGCGTACCGGCCGATGTGCTTCTGCCGCCGCCTCGCAAAGTCCCGACCAAGAGCGGGACCCGGCGGGTCGCGGCCTGACATCGGGAAATGCTCGCGTCCGCTGGCTGATACCGCCGCCGGGCTTGGGCGTGAAGAGGGCCGGGATCGCTCCCGGCCCTCTGATTAAAGTCAGCTGCTCGCGCCTACCACTTCGCCATGCGCTCCTTGAGCATGCCGTCGAGCGTGTCGAGGAATTGCTGCGTGGTCTGCCAGGGCGGGTTGGGGCCGATCAGAACCGCGAGGTCCTTGGTCATCTTGCCGCCCTCGACGGCGTCGACGCAGACCTTCTCCAGGCTCTCGCCGAACTTCACGACGTCGGGCGTGCCGTCGAAGGCGCCGCGGTACTTCAGGCCCTGCGTCCAAGCGAAGATCGAGGCGATCGGGTTGGTCGAGGTCGCCTTGCCCTTCTGGTGCTCGCGGTAGTGGCGCGTGACGGTGCCGTGCGCCGCCTCGGCCTCGACCGTCCGGCCGTCGGGCGTCAGCAGCACCGAGGTCATCAGGCCGAGCGAGCCGAAGCCCTGGGCCACGGTGTCGGACTGCACGTCGCCGTCGTAGTTCTTGCACGCCCAGACGAAGCCGCCCTCCCACTTCAGCGCCGAGGCGACCATGTCGTCGATCAGGCGGTGCTGGTAGCCGATGCCCTTGGCCTTGAACCGCTCGGCGAACTCCTCGTCGAACACCTTCTGGAACAGATCCATGAAGCGGCCGTCGTAGCGCTTGAGGATGGTGTTCTTGGTCGACAGGTACACCGGCCAACCGCGGTTCAGCCCGTAGTTGAAGGCGCTCTGCGCAAAGCCGATGATCGACTCGTCGAGGTTGTACATCGCCATGGCGACGCCGCCGCCGGGAAAGTCGAACACGTTGTGCTCGATGACCTTGCCGTCCTCGCCCTCGAACTTGATGGTGAGCTTGCCCTTGCCCGGCACCTCGAAGTCGGTGGCGCGGTACTGGTCGCCGAAGGCGTGGCGGCCGATCACGATCGGCTTGGTCCAGCCCGGCACCAGCCTGGGCACGTTCTGGCAGACGATCGGCTCGCGGAAGATGGTGCCGCCGATGATGTTGCGGATGGTGCCGTTGGGCGACCGCCACATCTGCTTGAGGTTGAACTCCTTCACCCGCGCCTCGTCGGGCGTGATGGTCGCGCACTTCACGGCGACGCCGTGCTGGCGGGTCGCCTCCGCCGAGTCGACCGTCACCTGGTCGTTGGTCTTGTCGCGGTTTTCGATGCCGAGGTCGTAGTACTTCAGGTCGATGTCGAGATAGGGACGGATCAGCTTGTCCTTGATGAACGCCCACATGATGCGGGTCATCTCGTCGCCATCCATCTCGATGATCGGGTTCTTCACCGTGATCTTCGGCATCTCGCGTCCTCTCGCTTGGCGCCGGCGTATGACTCCCTCTCCCCGCGCGCGGGGAGAGGGTTGGGGTGAGGGGCTGAATCAGGTGACGCACCACCGTCGTGCGCAACCTGTGACTCCCCCTCACCCCGACCCTCTCCCCGCAAGCGGGGAGAGGGAGGAAAGCGTCAGAGCGCGGCGAGCGCGTCGTTCAGCGTCTTGCTCGGGCGCATCCCGGCCGACGTCTTCTTCTGATCAGGCAGATAGTAGCCGCCGGTATCCACCGGCTTGCCTTGGGCGGCGATCAGCTCGGCGTCGATCTTGGCCTCGTTCTCCTCGAGCGCCTTGGCCAGCGGCTTGAAGCGGGCCGAGAGCGCCGTGCTGTTGTCGCGCCGCGCCAACGCCTGCGCCCAGTACAAAGCGAGGTAGAAATGGCTGCCGCGATTATCCAGCTCGCCGACCTTGCGCGCCGGTGAACGGTTGTGATCGAGGATCTTGCCGTTGGCCTCGTCGAGCGTCTCGGCCAGGATCTTTACGTCCTCGTTTCCGCTCGTCTGTGCCAGGTGCTCCAGCGAGGCGCCCAGCGCCAGGAATTCGCCCAGCGAGTCCCAGCGCAGATAGCCCTCCTGCTGGAACTGCTCGACATGCTTGGGTGCCGAACCGCCGGCGCCGGTCTCGAACAGGCCGCCGCCCTGCAGCAGCGGCACGATCGACAGCATCTTAGCCGAGGTGCCGAGCTCCATGATCGGGAACAGGTCGGTCAGGTAGTCGCGCAGCACGTTGCCGGTGACCG